>PLIM01000077.1 GCA_003139355.1 Acidimicrobiaceae bacterium
AGTGCCGATTTGAACAGCGCCAGCTTGAGTGGGGCGAATCTGAGTGGCGCCAACCTGACCGGCGCCGACCTCCAGAGTTCGACTGCGAACAAGACAGTCTTCAAGTCGGCCAACTTGACCAGTGCCAACATCGCGCACGCCTCGTTTCGTAGCGCCAGCTTCGTTGGCAGCGTGCTGAAGTACGTCTCTGATCGGCCGCTGTCCACATCCAAGACCGCATACAGCGAAACCCGTCTCGGGGCCAGCACAGCGACAGAGTCCGGAGTCGACCTGAGCAACGCTGATCTCATCCACGCCAACTTGACCGGGGCGGATCTGCAAAACGCCCTAATGGACGGGAGCAGCCTGACCGGGGCGAACCTCACCCAGGTCGACTGGCAGGGAGCCGATCTGACCGGACTGGACCTGGCGGGAGCAATCCTCGCCACCGTCGACCTGAGC
The DNA here is from genome assembly GCA_003139355.1 of Acidimicrobiaceae bacterium. GTDB lineage: Bacteria > Actinomycetota > Acidimicrobiia > Acidimicrobiales > Bog-793 > Fen-455. The sequence continues at coordinate 442 of PLIM01000077.1, forward strand.
GACGTCACCCTCACCAACGCGAATCTCATTGGTGCTGACCTCGCAGGTGTCACGCTGACCGGGTCCACCGACATCGATGTCCAGTGGACCGGTGCCAACCTCGCCGGCGCCTCCCTCGACAATGCCACGATCACCGGATCGAACTTCACGGCCGCCAACCTTGGAGGGGCCTCGTTCAAGGGCACAATCTCGGGCGGCTTGGTAGGCAAGCCCTCGAACCTGACGGACGGTTATGTCATCGTTGGTGGCTACCTCATCGGGCCCGGTGTCGACCTGACCGACGCCAACCTGACCGACGCCAACCTGACCGACGCCAACCTGACCGATGCCAATCTGACCGATGCGACCGTCGTCGGAGTCAATGTGAGTGGCGCAAATGGCACTGGAGTAATTCCGACGCCCGTCGCGAACAACGACTCCTATACGACAACCGGCCACCAGACACCATTCGCCTTCGACGCCGCGAACGGACTCCTGGCGAATGACATTGCTCTCGCGCCTACCGTCACCTCATACACGCAACCGGGCAACGGCACTGTGACGGTAAACGCGGACGGTTCCTTCAGCTACACCCCCACCCCAGGCTGCGCTAGCAGCAGCGACTCATTCACCTATACCATGTCCGACCTGTTCGGCCGAACGTCAACGGCCACCGCGAGCCTCACCGATCCGCTCATGGGATGCGTGCTCGGCACGTACCCCGTTGGTTCGTACCCCTGGGGAATCACCTTCGACGGGAGCCACATCTGGGTGACGAACAGGGACGGCAACTCGGTGACCGAGCTGGACGCCTCGAACGGCCATTGGGTCCAGACGCTCTCGAGCAGCTCCTACGCGTTCAACGGGCCCTACGGCATCGCCTTCGACGGGACCCACATCTGGGTGGCGAACGGCAACAGCGGCACGGTGACCGAGCTGAACGCCTCTGACGGTTCGCTGGTAGGTACCTATCCCGTCGGTCAAGGAGCCGAGGGCGTCACCTTCGACGGCTCCCACATCTGGGTGGCGAACGGCGCCAACGGCACGGTGACCGAGCTGAACGCCTCTGACGGTTCGCTGGTAGGCACGTACCCCGTTGGTTCGCACCCCGAGGGAATAACCTTCGACGGGAGCCACATCTGGGTGGCGAACTCCGGCGACAACACCGTGACCGAGCTGAACGCCTCTGACGGTTCGCTGGTGGGTACCTATCCTGTCGGTGACGAGCCCTGGGGAATCACCTTCGACGGCTCCCACATCTGGGTAGCGAACGGCGGCAACTCGGTGACCGAGCTGAACGCCTCTGACGGTTCGCTGGTAGGTACCTATCCCGTCGGTCAAGGAGCCGAGGGCGTCACCTTCGACGGGACCCACATCTGGGTGGCGAACGACGGCGGCGACTCGGTGACCGAGCTGAACGCCTCTGACGGTTCGCTGGTGGGTACCTATCCCGTCGGGAGCGACCCGGGTGCCATCACCTTCGACGGGACCCACATCTGGGTGGCGAACCAGATAGACAACACTGTGACCGAGATCGACGATCCGCAGAGCTAAAGCAGCGAAACTCTCGTTCCTTCGTACGTCGTCCTCTGCGCCCGCCGTCCCGTCCGGGTGGCACCTGAATTCCACCCAGCGCTCGTCGGCCTTCTGCGGCGCTCCGGCAATCACCAGCGATGGCGACAGACACGGCCCCCTGTGCGCCCGTGTACGCCCCGACGACACGGCTGGGCCGGGTTACCTCCCCAGCGGCCATCGCGCCGCCACGTGAGTGAACGTGGGGTTCACCGGGCGCGGCCGGCGCCGACGGTGGGCACTGTGAGCGGCGGGCGAGGGACCAGGGGCAGGCGACCCCGGACCGGGAGCCGAGCACATCCGGACCAGCCCCACACCCTCACTACCAGGCACTTTGTACCGCGTGTCCGCGCTTTGGGCAGTTTCGCGGCCCCGTCCCCCTCTTTCCCCACTTCGTGATGTCGCGCTAGGTGGATGAAGGGGAGATCAGGGGACGAAACGGCACGCCCGAGATCCGGGGTGGAACGGGTCCCTGGTGGGGCGGGGTGTGAGCGGATCGGCCGGCTCCGCGTGCCGCTCGGTGCCCGACGCTGGCCGCACAGCCGCCCACGTTCGCCCACGCGGCGGCGTAGGGGGCGGGTGGTGTCGTTGTGTGGGCGGATCGCACACGGGCGAACCGGGCGGCGTCGTTGGCTGGCGGCAGGTAGGTACCAGGTGGTGCGTTCAGGGGCGAGGCGGGGAGGACAGCGCCCACCGGCGACCGGCGGGCGGGCACATCGTCCTCACGTTCGCCCACGCGGCGGCGAGACGGCTGGGCGGTAGTGGGGGGGCCGGGGCGACCATTGATGGAAGTGCCCAGCGGGGCTCGACGGCCCCACTGACACCCTCGCGAGGATTTGAGAGGCTCCTGGGCCAAATGCGTCCTGGGCGCAAGCCCGCTCACTCGACAGCAGTCAACCGCGACTACGAGGCCCTCCGCATCGACATGCAAATCCTTTTCGACGACCTCGCCGTCACCACAGAGGCCGCATAGACAACGATTTTTCGATGAAAGGCGCCAAGCGCCTAGATGGAAACCCCCTTATCTGGAAAAGCAGATTGGCAACCGTCGAGCGCCGGGGCTGCCGAGCATCACGTCGAGACCTCCGGCACCCGACCCTTGAGCTGGGTGCGAGCTGTCAGCACCTGGAGTCGGTACTCCGACAACATCAGCTCCGTCAGCTCTTCGATCGAGGTATCCCGGACGATCTTGTCGAGGGTCACCTTGCCGTCCTGGAGCACGTTGACCCGATCGCACAGCTCGAACAGGTGTGCGTAGTTGTGGTCGATGACAATCATCGACGTGTCGCCGCTAGCCGAGAGCTCATGCACGAGATCGATTATGAGGGCCGACTCCTTGGCGCCCATAGCCGCGAGCGGCTCGTCAAGCAGCAGGACCTTCCCGACCTCAAGGGTTGCGCGCGCCACTGCGATCGCCTGGCGCTGGCCGCCCGAGAGCTGCTCGACCTCCGCCTCGACACTGGGCACGTTAACGTTCATCTGGTGGAGGTGCTGACGAGCTAACTCGCGCATCTTGCGCCTCCTGACGAAGCCGAGCCGCCCGCCGAAAGTCTGCTCCCGGTTAAGGAAGAGGTTCTGGTAGACGGTGAGCTGCGGCACGAGCGCAAGGTCCTGGTAGAGCGCCTCTATCCCGTGGCGGCGAGCCTCGCGGACCGAGTGGAACTCGACGTCCTTGCCGTCAAGGATGATCCGGCCCGAGTCCGGGCGCAGGAAGCCGCAGAGGATCTTGACGAAGGTCGACTTCCCAGCGCCATTGTCCCCGACGAGCCCGAGCACCTCGCCCTGCTTCAGATGGATGTCGACGCCGCGCAGCACGACAACCGCTCCGAACCGCTTCGTGATCCCCTCGGTCCGTAGCACGACCTTGCCCTGCTCGACGTCATCCGCGGCGGCGAGCGGCCTGGGGTCAGTCATCGCCCGCTCCTGGATGATCCCAGAACGCCGAGCCGGGAATTGAGTGCCATCGCGGCGAGAATCACGAGGCCCAGCATCAGCGTGAACATGTTCGCACTCACGCCGATGAGTTCGAAGCCATCGTTGAGGACGCCTAGCACGCAAGCGCCGAGAAAAGCGCCGATTATCGTACCGCGGCCACCGGTGAGAGCGGTCCCGCCGATCACTGCAGCCGAGATGGCACTGAACATCATTGACGACCCCGGCGAGGCCGGGTCGAGGCTCTCGACCCGGATCGAATCAAGGATCCCGATGAACCCGGCCCCAAGCGCGACAATCACGAAACACCAGATCTTGACCCGACTCGCCGGGATGCCGGCCTCCGAGGCGCCGAGCTTGTTACCGCCCGTCGCCGTGACGTGCCACCCGAAGCGGGCCGCCTTCAGGAGCACGTGGAGCACCACCACGATGCCGAGCGCCCAGAACATCTCCGCCCAGTTCGACATCCCAAAGATCTGGCCGAACCGCCCCGTTGTGCCAACCATGCTGACCTGCTCGTCGTTCGAGACGATGAGCACGATCCCAAGCATGGCGTAGTACGTGCCGAGCGTGGTCACGAACGACGGCACGTTGAACAGGATGGTGAACAGGCCGTTGAACGCGCCGACCGCGGCACAGCAGAGCAAGGAGATCGTGATCGCCCAGCCGATGGGGATGCCATCCTGCTGTAGCCAAAGGGTGATCCACGCTGACATGAGGAAGGTCTGCCCGGCCGACAAGTCGATCTCACCGAGGGTGAGCAGCAGCACCTCACCCGACCCAATAACCGCGACCGGCGCAACGTACTGCCCAATGGTGACGATGTTGTCGTACGTAAGGAATTCGCCGTTCTTCACCGCGAAGAAAACAATGAGCACTACGAGAACCGCGAAGATCGTCACCTCGCGATGCACAATGAAAAACTGCCCAAGAGGTCTGGTCCAGTCCTGTCGTGCTCTGGAGGGCACGACAGGACTGGCATCGGGGAGAGAACCCTGCGACGATCCCTCGGTGACCACCGCCTTATTCTATTCTTCCGTGCTCAGACTGCGATGGAGCTCGGCGGCGGGTAGGCCGTCTCCTTCGAGCTGCTGCCCTCCCAACGCGTGGAGTGAGCGGTGTACGGACCGACGTTCGACTTGGTGATGAAGCCGAGACCGGTGTCGGTGTCACACGGCTTCATCAGCCCCGCGGAGATCTGGTACAGGAACAGCTGGAGCGTCGGGATGAAGCCCTGCATATAGGACTGCTGATCGATCGAGAACAACAGGTGGCCCGATTTGATCGCCGTGAGAACGTTTGGGCTGACGTCCCATGCGGAGCCGCCCACCTTACCCTTCAGGTTGTACTTCGAGATGCAGGTCGCGATACCGATCCCGTCGACGTTGCCCGTCCCGTAGAGGAACTTCACGTGCTTGTGGCCGATGTACCACGCCTCAACCTTAGCGATCTCCTCGGTGAGCAGTCCGGTGGCGCTGCCCGCGACCGTCTGCGTCTGCAGCCCCGCGGCCTTAAGGACCGGGAGGGCACCGTTAATCCGAGGCTGGAGGTCCCCAGCCCCTGGCGTCGCGATGACCATCCCGACGAGGCCGCCCTTCGGCACGACCTTGACGATACGTTCGGCCGCTGCTGCGCCCGCAAGGGTGTTGCTCTGGCCAATGTAGGCCATCCGGTTGTTGGTTGGCTCGTCCGCGTTGTACGAGACGACGGGTATGCCGAGGCCGAGCGCGGTGTCAACCAGGGGGTTGAAGGCGGTCGGGGAGATAAGCGCGCAGGCGATGCCCTTCACCCTCGCGTCAATAGCGACGTCAAATGCCGCCACCATCTCGGAGACGACGGAGTCCGTCGAACCGACCCAGTGGGCCGTCGGTATGCCGAGGATGTTGCAGGCATCCGCGATCCCGTACCGGCAGCCGACAAAGAACGAGTCGGTCGTGACGTGGTTCACGAAGGTGAACTGGTACTTCGGGTGCGAGGCGAAGAGGGGATGCCCCTCGTCGTGGAACGTCTGGGCGCTCGCGCCACGCTCGGTGAGGATGCCAGTGAGACCCCCGGCGAATGGGATAGCGCCCGCCGTCATACCTGCCATGCGCAGGAAACGACGCCTGGAGACCTCGTACTCTTTCGGGTCAACTTCTTGCTGCTCGTCTTTTGCCATATTAGTGACCTCCTTGTCCAGTGTCCTGGAAATAACAACTCATCGTCCGTACACCAAAAATAGAGCATCGCTACATGCTGGCTGTTCCAGCGTGCCGACTTCATGGCGCCTTTCCCGCACCAACCTCGACTCGACGTCGCGAACCGACACAAAAATGAACTTAGTCCTATGTTAAGAGGCTGTCAAGATGTAGGCGTCCTGTCATGACAGGAGTTCGGCATGTTGAGATTCAGCTGGCGCGATCCGGGCCCACTTCGTCCGGCCGGTCACGGAGGGGGAGGGGGAAATCCCAGTTGGCAGTGGTCGGGAGCTTCGACGACGAACGGACATCGGCGGAGCTTGACCCACTGCCGTCGGGTACCTGGGGACCGTCCCTTGGCGCAACCCCGCTTGGGGATCGACCTCAACGAGCCGAGTTAGCGCTGCCCAAGTCGACATGTGCGGTGTGAACTTCCCGGCCCTCACCTGGCTGGCGTAGGACTTCGAGAGCCCGGTCGCCTCGACAATCTCCGAAAGCTTGACTGACGTCAGTCTTGGCAGGATCTCCCGCCGGAACAGCTCCGGGTCGTGGACGGTCCCGGGATTGGCCTTGTCCCACTCAGAGAGCGCCCGGTGTGGGCGATGACGTCACCCGTCTCGCTTGGCCGTTGCACGAGCCGACAGAGCTGCCGGTAGATGAGGCGCGCCAAGGTACAGAACAACGCCCTTGCACCCGCGCCGGTCGACGGGAACGCCGCGCCCGATTCGGCAGGGCTCGGTGTGGGGTCGTCGTCGCGCGAAAGAAGGCGTAGACAGCCTCGCCGCCGAGTGCAGGTCGGATCATTCCCCGCTGAGCTTCATGGCCTCACGCCCGAGGCGATCGCAGCAGGGGCGGCAGAGCCAGTAGCCCGTGAACAGTTCCACTATGGCCGGTGCGCCGCAGAGGCGGCACCGTTCGAGGTCGGCCTGCAACTCGACGACGGCGGAGTCGATCGCGAGCCGCCGCTCGATCTCAGCCCCCAACGCGTTCGCCATCGGCGGCGTTGCCCAGGCCGAGCAGTGTGGTACGCGCAATCATCTCGGCTGACCGGCCCTTCCGACGATTTCGGTCCGTGTTCGGTAGGTCCCGTTCGACGAGCGGAAAGCCGTCTGCCTCCGACTTCCTCTCAGACGAGCCTGCCTACGGACCGTCGGCGCTGAGCCCCTCGCGACCGTCCTTGTCACGGGCCAGGATCGCCGTCGCCTCGGCCTCGACGGCTGCGGCGTCGGCCGCGGCGTGGGCCGCGTCGAGGCGGGCCAGGTGCTCCTTGATCTCGCGGTCGAAGTCCGACTTGCTCTGCAAGCGCTCGTCCTGCACGTCGAGGTGGAGCGGCGCGTAGAGCCCGAGCATCCGGCACCGCTGGTCACAGACGCGGAGCACCGTCGCCGCCGCCTTTGTGTCGCCGCGCATGGTGGCTTCCCAGTTCGCCCGCTGCACCTCTGCCAGGATGACGAGCTGCTCGGCGGCGTAACGGGCATACGCCTCAACCCGGGCCCGCGCCCACTCGGCCCGGACGGCCTTCGCGTCGAGTAGGACGGTTTTACGGTTGACGCCCACGGTCGCGGCGATGCTGTTGGTCGTGGCACCGGCGATGAGCAGGATCGCCACCTTGCGGCGACGCTCGTCGCGCTCGGCGGGCGGCGCTCGCTTAGCCATACTTTCTGGTCCATCTCTGGTCCATCACAGGCGACTTGGCTCGGGTAGGGGCCTCTGGTCGCAGATACTCCCGTCGCCATCCTCCCAGCCTGCTCCTGTTGCGCGCACAGTGCCGTCGGGTTCGCGCGGCGGGGGTGTCCTCGTGACACTCGCTGGTCGTCGTGGTCATGGCGCAACCGTGAAGTCGATTGCCTCGCCATCCCCGCGTCTCGGCACGATTCCCGTGTGCTCCTGGTAGCGACGGCAGGTTACGTCGACGTAGCGGGGGTCGATATCGCACAGGTAGGCGACTCGCCCGGTCTGCTCGCAGGCGATGAGGGTCGAGCCGGAGCCTCCGAAGGGGTCGAGCACGGCTCCTCCTGGCCGCGAGGAGTTTTGGAGACAGCGCTCGATGAGCGCGACCGGCTTCATCGTCGGGTGCTCTTCGGAGCGTCTCGGCCGCGGGCAGTCGATCACCGAGACCTGCGAGTGGTCGCCGAACCAGCGAGTGCCGGCGTGCAGGCCGCGACCTGGACGACCCGGGCCGGGCAGGTAGCCGTAGAGGAGCGGCTCGTGGATGTAGTGGTAGTCAGAGTGGCCGAGCACCATCTGGTCCTTGCGCCAGACGATCTCCTGGTGATAGCGCCAGCCCGCCTCGGCGACTGCCTTGAGGAAGACCGCGAACAATGGTCCTGCCGGGGCCGCCATGTAGAACGGGCTGGACGGCTTGAGGACCCCTGTTGCGGATGCCATGAAACGGCGCAGCAGCTCGGGCAGGTCTGCAGCCCCGTCGTTTTCGATGGTGAGCGCCCGCTTGGTCTTGCCGACGTAATCCACCCCATAAGGCGGGTCGGTCCAGAGGATCGAAGCCTTGGCACTGCCCATGAGCCGCTCGACATCGGCCGGCACGGTCGAGTCGCCGCATAGCACCCGATGCGGCCCGAGCAGCCACAGGTCGCCGGGCTTCGTCCTGGCCGGTGCGGACTCAGGCACGTCGTCGGGGTCGGTCAGGCCGAGCTTCGGCGCACCGTTCAGCAGCGCCAGCAGGTCGTCGGCGCTGTAGGAGGCGGCCGCCAGCAGGTCGGCGTCGTGGCTGATCGACTCGATCATCTTGGCGAGCAGCACGTCGTCGTAGACCCCGAGATCCGCGGTGCGGTTGACAGCCAGCGCGTAGGCATCGGCCTCGGCAACTGTGCCCGCGCGGACCCGGCCGGTCTTGGCGTCTTTCACCTTGAACGGTGAGACGGCGATCTGATCCCACCCGAGTTGCCACGCGGCCTTGAGCTGGTGGTTCCCGTCGATGACGACGGTCTTCTGGCCACGGCGCTGGACGACGACCGGCTTCTGCTGTCCGAAGGCGGCGTAGCTGCGAGCCACGGCGTCGACGTCGCCCTTGCGCGGATTGCCTGGCAGCTCGTCCAGCGTGGTGATATCGACCGCCAGGTGTTCCAACTCAGGAGCGATCACGTCGCACCCACCAGGCGGCGGTGCCGGCCCACGATCTCCGGTGCCTTCTCGAGCTGTGCAGGAGTGAGCCCGAGTGCTTGGTTGCCCAGCACGGCGCGCATGATCGACGCCCACAGGTGGCCCTGCCGCTCGGAGAGGCGCACCTCGCGTTCGCGGAGCCCGAGCCTGACCATCTCGATGGCGAGGCTCTTCAAGTGTTTGCGCCCTTCCATGAGGCTCTGGACGGCGACGTTCAGCCTGGCCCCGCGCCGGATCGTGGCGTGGCGCGACGGTCTGGGACTCGAACCCGGCGAACTCGTCCTGGCTCAGCGCCGAGATGTCCTCGGGCAACTCCGGGAGCGGGCGCGAACTGGTAGATGATGCGGTGGCTGGGCGTGCGGCACATTAAAGCCTCCAACAGGTCGTTGTGACACGTGGGTTCACCGCCGGCTTATAGCCGTCGACTCCCCGGGTCTAGGCCCGGAGGCAGCACCGATTGCTCGGATGTACCGAACGGTAAGGGGTTCGCCAGCGGTTGTCAACTACCGTGGGCGCCGACCTGCGAGATCGGTCTCGTCTTCATCTGCCACTCGGAGCTGGCGCGGTTGTGGCGTCGCGGAAGTGGCGAGGTGGACGAAGGTGGCTAGTCGTGCGTCGGTCAAATGAACTGGCGGCAGCCCCCACAGGGTGGACAAATCTCGTGCCGAGCCGAAGGTGCTCGGGGAGAAATATCCGTCGTTACGCGTCCGCGACGTGGCTGAAGACGCACCCAGCGCGGCGCACAGATGATTCGATCGGCGGCGGCGGCGGGCCTCGCGTCGCGCCCAGCGGTACGACCTCAAGCACACCGGCGTTGCGCTGATGCCTGCGGCGGGAGTCGATCCCTCCGAGATCGCACGCCGCGGGTCATTCGAGCGTCTCCTTCACCTACGACCGCTACGGGCATCTCTTCCCCGAGGTCGACGTCGGAGCGGCGGCGAAGCTCGAAGCCCTCCGCAACTTCGGCCTACATACTGGCGCCGAATCCTATTGACCGCAGGTATACACACAGCGTATGCTCGCGAGTATGAGTGTTCCTATGGCCCTCCTCGGGCTCCTCGATCGCGAACCGAGCCACGGCTACGACCTGAAGCGCGACTACGACGCCTACTTCGGCCGCGGCAGACCCCTTCCCTTTGGCCAGGTGTATGCCACCCTCGCCCGTCTCGCGAGGGACGGAAAGGCCATCGCCGGCGAGGCTGAGCCCGGAGCCGGTCCTGATCGCAAGCGCTACACGATCACCGAGACCGGGAAGAGCGAGGTCGAGATGTGGCTCGCCGAGCCGATCCCGCCCGAGCCACACCTCCAGACCGACCTCTTCGTGAAGGTCGTCCTCTCGCTCATGCTCGGCCGCCCCGCCGAGGAGTACCTCGACATCCAGCGCGCCGCGCACCTCCGGCGGATGCGCGAGCTCACCGAGCTCAAGCAACGAGGCAACCTCGTCGACGCCCTACTCGCCGACCACGGCCTCTTCCACTTGGAGGCCGACCTGCGCTGGATCGACCTCACCGCGGCGCGACTCACGGCACTCGCGAAGGAAGTGGCGTCGTGAGCGGGGCGAAGGGTTTCTCCGCGGTCCAGGTCGGAGGCGTGATCATCGAGGCGCGAGACCTCGTGCTTTC
>PLIM01000013.1:0-4677 GCA_003139355.1 Acidimicrobiaceae bacterium
CGTGATGGAGGCCCTGATGCTGCGCTTGCCCGAAGGTGGCGGGTCCGCACGCTCGGCCTCGGCGGCGCCTTTGACCTGGTCGGAGGGATGGGCGGAGGCCGAGGCGGCCGCCCAGCATGCGATCGAGCGTGCACTGGGTCGTCGCGCCGAGGCGACCGAGCCCGGCGTGGCGAGGGCGCTGTTTGCCTGGTCGCCACCCGGCTCGACGGTCGTCGTATCGTCCTCGATGCCGGTGCGCGATCTCGAATGGTTCGCGGCCCCGCGCTCGGACCCACCGCGGGTGCTCGCGAACCGGGGAGCCAACGGGATCGACGGTGTGACGTCCACGACGCTCGGCGTCACCGCCGCCGCGGCGGGCACAGGTGGTCCTGTCGTGGGACTGCTCGGTGATCTCGCTTTCCTGCACGACTCGACAGCTCTGGTCCGCGGCCGGCGGGAGCCTGCTCTTCCCGCGGTGCTGGTCGTGATCGACAACGGCGGCGGCGGCATCTTCTCGTTCCTGCCGCAGGCCTCCGGGCTCGACGAGGCGTACTTCGAGAGGCTGTTCGGCACGCCGCAGAGGATCGACGTCGCCGACCTCGCCCGGGCCGCCGGCTGCGACACGATCGAGGTGGGATCCCGCCAGGAGATCCCGGCCCAGCTCGACGCAGCGCTCCGCAACGCGGCGCGGCAGGGCCCAGCGGTTGTGGTCGTGCGCAGCGACCGCAAGGCGAACGTGGCGTTCCACGCCGAGCTCGAAGCCGAAGTCGCCCTCGCCTTGGCATGACCAGGCTCCGGCGTTCGCCCCGGCGCCGGCATCGTGGCACGCTTTGGGCATGTTGAAGATCTCGGATGACCTCGCCTTTCGCGGTCTCGTCCACCAGGTGAGCGACGAGGCGCTCTGGACGCTGCTCGACACGGGCGCGACGACGGTCTATGTCGGGTTCGACCCCACCTCCGACAGCCTTCACCACGGCAATCTTCTCGGGATCGTCACCTTGCGCCGGCTTCAGGAGGCCGGTCACCGCCCAATTCTTCTCGCGGGCGGCGGCACCGGCCTGATCGGCGACCCGGGCGGCAGGTCCGACGAGCGACCGCTGCTGTCCGCTGAGCAACTCTCGGCCAATCTCGAGGGGATCCGGGCTCAGCTCGCGGGCCTCCTCGATCTGTCGCCCGCGGCGGGGCAGGCCCGGGGACTCCTGGTCGACAACTCCGAGTGGCTGTGCGCCTACGGCTTCATCGACTTCCTCCGCGACGTCGGCAAGCACTTCACCGTCAACCAGATGACCGCCAAGGAGTCTGTGAAGTCCCGGCTCGAGCGCGCCGACCAGGGCATCTCCTACACCGAGTTCAGCTACATGTTGCTCCAGGCCTACGACTACCTCTACCTGCACGACGCCTACGGTTGCCGTCTCCAGCTCGGCGGCAGCGACCAGTGGGGCAACATCACCATGGGCCTCGAGCTCATCCGCAAGGTACGAGGATCCGAGGCGTTCGCTCTGACGTGGCCATTGATGCTGCGTGCCGACGGGACCAAGTTCGGCAAGAGCGAGTCCGGGGCGGTGTGGCTCGATGCGACGAGGTCGTCGCCCTACGAGCTGTACCAGTTCTTCGTGCGGACCCCCGACGACGAGGTGGGCCGCTTGCTGCGCTACTTCACGTTCCTCTCCCATGAGGAGATCGAGGCGCTCGACCTCGAGATCGCGGAGAGACCCGAACAGAGAAAGGCGCAGCGGGCTCTGGCGCGGGCGGTTTGCACCTTCGTCCACGGCGAGGCCGAGACCGAACGTGCCAGGGGGGCCTCCCGAGCCCTGTTCTCCGAGGACCTCGCCGAGCTCGACGAGGCACTGCTCCTGGAGGTGTTCGCGGACGCGCCATCGTCGGGGTTCGCGCGCTCGGGTCTCGATTCCGGGCTCCAGCTCGTCGACGTGCTCGTGTCAACGGGCCTTGTTTCCTCGAAGACCGCGGCGCGCGCCGCGCTCGCCCAGGGCGGTGTATACGTGAACAACCGCCGGCGTGTCGACCCCGAGGCGTGCCTGTCGCGCGACGACCTTGTTGTCGACCGGTACGTTGTTCTGCGGCGGGGGCGGCGGGACTACCACCTGCTGCGTTTTGAGTGAGGGCGTGTCCGCGACGCCCGCTCCAGGCGGCTGCGGTCCTCGGCGCCGTGCTCCTGGCGCCGGTCGCGACGGCGGGATGCACGGGGTACTCCGGCACGCAGGCCAACCAGGTTTCCCAGTGGGCCTCGCAGTACGCGGTGGTCCCCAACGACCGGACCGTGATCTCAGACATCATGGCCATCAGGCGTTCGCTGCAGGCCAGGCGGTTGAAGGACGTCACGAGCAACTGCTCGGGGCTCGTGTACGACACGGGCACCGCGTACGGGAACCTGCCGACGCCGGACAATGCCTTGACCAACGAGCTGAACGTCGCCTACCAGGACTTCGCCAGTGGCGGCAGCACCTGTGCCGCAGCCGCCAGCCTCCACTCCAGCCGGATCACCTCCGCGTTGGCGACGATTGGCGAGGGGGTCGTCGCGCTCGACAGGGCGACCCGCCGGCTCGCCGCCGACGGGGTGCGCTGAGCGTGCGGTGCACCTAGCGCCTTGCGGCCTCCAGCCGCGGCGGCGCGCGGTCACCCCGCTGGCACGGCTACGGTTCGACCGTGAGCACCCACGCGGTCCCCGACGGTCCTTTCCCGGGCGACCTCGGCGCGCCAGAGTACGAACGATTGCGCCGCCGTGTGCTCTGGAGGCTGCCGGCGGGCCTGTACATTCTCGGGAGCCGCGCCGGCCAGCGCCGGAACCTGATGACCCTGAACTGGGCCATGCAGGTGTCTCTCGAGCCGAAACAGGTCGCCGTCTCGGTCGAGCACTCTGCGGTCACCCACGGCCTGATCGTCGAAGGGGGCTGCTTTTCGGTCGCGCTCGTCGCTCGCGAGGACAGGGCGGTGGTGCGCAAGTTCGTGAAGCCGGCCGAACACGACGTGGAAGTCCACACGCTGGCCGGAATCGCGTATCGGGACGGGGTCAGCGGGGCGCCGATCCCGGAGCTCGCGATCGGCTACTTGGACTGCGGGCTTCGCTACAGCCTGGACGTGGGCTCTCACTCGCTGTTTGTCGGAGAGGTCCTCGACGCAGGGTTCGCAATCGGCGGCGAGAATGTTCCGGTGCTTCGCATGGAAGACACCCGGATGAGCTACGGCGGTTAGGGCCTTGGGACGCAGAGACGCCATGAGGGGCCGGAATGGTCGGACCGCGGGCTCCGCCTTCCGCCGCTCGCAGGGAAGCGACGGCTCGAGCGCCGACGCTCCCGAGTTTGCCTGGGTCCGGGATCCGGTCAGCGGCGCCGACACCTTCGTGACGCGTCCGGCCGGCGTGGGTGACTACCGCTGGATCGGTGACGAGACGGCCCTCGAAAGCCTCGTGGACGAGCTGGTGTCCTGCGATGTCTACGGGCTCGACACCGAGTTCCACAGGGAGCGGACCTACTTTCCGCATCTCGCCCTGCTCCAGCTCGCCTGGGAGGGCGGCATCGCCCTCGTCGACCCCCTTGCGATCGATGTCTCGCCTCTGGCAAGGGTGTGGGACGGCCCGGGTCTCGCGGTTGTGCACGCTGCCGAGCAGGACCTCGAAGTCCTCGAACGGGTATGCGGGACCGTGCCGAGCAGGCTGTTCGACACGCAGGTCGCGGCCGGGTTCCTGGGTCAGGTGTCACCCTCGCTGGTCAAGCTCGTCGAGCGCATCCTCGGCGTCCGGCTGCTCAAGGGCGACCAGCTGACCGACTGGACGCGCAGGCCCTTGTCGGCCGGTCAGCTCGCGTANNTGAAGAGTTCGCCATCGTGCTGTCCAGGGACCGGTCGCCCACCGAGCCGGAAGAGGCATGGTGGCGGCTCCCGCGCTCGCGGCAACTTCGAGGTCCGGCCCGTGGGGTCGCTCAGTGTGTTGCGGCCTGGCGTGAGCAGAGGGCTCAGCGAATGGACCTGCCGGTGCGTTTCGTCGTGCCCGACCTGGCCTTGCTGTCGATCGCTCAGCACCCGTCCCGCACACACGACGATCTTCGGCGGACCCGGAGCCTCGACGGCCGCCATCTTGGCGGTGGCGCCGCCGATGAGCTGCTGGCTGCGATCGCCCAGGGCCTGGACCTCGCCCCCTCCGGGCTGCGGCTACCGCCCGCCCACGAGCTCGACCAGCCCGACAGGGCCGTCGCGACGCTTGCCACCGCCTATGTGGCCCAGCGGGCGGGCGACCTGGAGCTTGACCCCGCGATCCTCGCCACGCGAGCTGATCTGGTCGAGTTCATGCAGGACCCCCCCCAAGGCCGGCTTGCCGGCGGCTGGCGCAGCGACCTGGTCGGAGAAGGGCTCCGACGCCTTGCCGAGGGGCAGGCGTCGCTGTCGTTCGACGGGCACGGTTCACTCGTGCTCGAGGAGCGCTCCTTCCTGTCCATCGACCGTTCAGGACTCCGGAGCGGGTCGCAGGTCGATCCGTAGCGTCAAGATCCCGTCTTCGAGCGAGCCCACGGCGTCGCCGAGCATGGCGAAGTCCTGAAAGTCGAGCCGCATCTGGCGCAGGATCATTTGCCGCTCAGCTCCCTCGACCGGCGGCAGGCCGCGGCCACGCACGGCTGCGGCCCGCTCCCTGAAGCGTGCGATCATCTCGTCGGCGTCGAATCCTTCCGTCATCGCCGCCACCATAAC
>PLIM01000013.1:4694-7361 GCA_003139355.1 Acidimicrobiaceae bacterium
GCATCCGCGAAATCTTGGGAGCAGCTCGTGAAAAAGGGACGTCATCGGCGTTTCGAAGAGGCGCGCAGCCTGAAGCGCGCAATCGAGGTAACTGCGGAGCCGTGCCCCGAGTGCGGGGCCGACCCCGAGGAGGAGCATGCCTCCTGGTGCCTTTANNGCGACTCCGGATGCAGAGCACAGCTGAGCGCACGACCGGATTGACGGCGGCGCTCCCGGCGGTCGGCCCGGCTAGAGGGCTCTGCTCTCGGCGATAGGGCTGGCGGCCCGCTTGCGAACGGTGGGATGCGCAAGCAATGAGGCTCCTCGCCCTCGCTGGGCGGTTCGGCTCTCCAGGTACGAGGCGAGCAGGTCGTAGACATCCTGCCCGGCAATGGCGACGATCTCGTCCCGAAGCGAGCGGTGCACCGGGACGCGTGCGGAGAAGGCCCCGGGTGCTTCCGTGCACCACCAGTCGAATTCCTTGCCGCCCTCGCCCCAGTGCCGCCGCCCCCACTCACCCAGCGAAGTCGTCACGTGCCCGTTCGCTGAGACCGTGTCCTCGCGGCGGAGCGGGAGTTGCCAGCAGACCTCAGGTTTGAGCTCCAGTGGCGGAATGCCCCGGTCGATGGCTGCGCGGTGCAGAGCGCATCCGGCACCGCCGGGGTGACCCGGGCGATTCAAGAAGATGCAGGCGCCGCCGACGAGCCGCGTGGTCATGACTCCCTTCGAGTCGCGTTTGAGCACTCCGGTCTTCCGCCGACCCTTCGCGCGGAACTGCCACTGTTCGGCGGAGAGCGTCCCGGCAGCTGCCGAGACCCGTTCTGCGTCCGCCTCGTCGGCGAAGTGGGCGCCGTAAGAACAGCAGCCCTCCATTCGTTCGGGCGTCGGTTCGGTGAGAATGCCCTGGCATCCGGCACCGTAGATGCATTGCCAGGAGCTCGACAGAAACGTCACGTCGACGACCCAGGTCCGCTCCTCAGAAGGGTCCTCGAAGCTCACCCATTCATGAGCGTCGAAAGGCGCGTCGGCCACAGCGACCATCCGGCCACGGTAGCCTGCCGATTGCGAGGAAAGACCCGCTGGATGCTGTCCTGCGCCGGCTGCGGACAGCTCCGCGGGACACCGGGGGTGAGATCACGTGAGAGGTGAGGCATAGAGGTGACCACGCAGAGCGATCCCAAGGCCGCCGATGCAACAGACGATGTGATCCGTGTGACGTCCGCGGCGCTCGAGATTGTGCGCTCGGTCCTCGCCAATGAGACCGAGGCGGAGGGTCTCGCCCTCTTCCTCGAGGTGAACGGCAGCGCGAACGGCGTCTACACCTACGACCTCTGGTTCGGGTCCAAGTCCGAGATCGGGCCAGGCGATGCCCAGCAATTGGAGGGCGACGTCCCAGTTGTCATACCCGCGCAGAGCGTCGATCGAGTTCGCGGTGCGGTGTTGGACGTGAACCAGCAAGGTGGCGACGTGGGTCTGGTGATCATCAACGAGAACACCCCTCCTCGGTCGTCCGCGCCCGCCCCGCCCCGTGGCGATCTCACGGGCCCGGTCGCACAACGCGTGCTCGAGGTGCTCGAGGTGGACGTCAACCCACAAATTGCAATGCACGGCGGACATGCCGCGTTGGTCGCGGTCGAAGGCTCGACTGCCTACGTCGAGATGTCGGGCGGCTGCCAGGGGTGCGGCATGGCCCGGGCGACGTTGAGCCAGGGCATCGCCGTCGCCATCACCGACGCCGTTGCGGAGATCAGCGAGGTCGTGGACGTGACCGATCACATGTCGGGCATGAGTCCCTACTTCGAGCCGGGACGGGGCTGAGGCGTCACCCGAACCGCTCTCGGGGGTCAGGGCAGGTGGGCGTCAAACCACTCGAGCGCACGGCCCCAGGCGTCACGTGCGGACGGCTCGTGGTACGAGGGCCGCTGATCACAGTTGAACCCGTGGCCGGCGTCAGGGTACCGGACGATGTCCCAGTCGACGGTCGCTCTCTCGGCGAGCGCCGTGCGCAGCTTCTCGACGTCATCGACCGGGATGGTTTCGTCGAGGTCCCCGAACAGGCCCAGCCAAGGTGTCTCGAGGTCCGGGATCTCGCCGATGAGCGCCGGCATCTTCTCGGACCTGGCTCTCAGGATCCCGCCCCCGTAGAAGCTGACCGCGGCGGCCAACCGCCGTCGGGCCGCCACTAGGAAGCTCGCCCGTCCTCCCATGCAGAACCCGATGACCCCTGTGCAGCCGTCGTCGAGTTGCGCCGCCTGAAGATGATGGCGGACCGCATCGGCATCTTGGAGGATGCCGTCGTCTGTCAGTGCCACGAGGTGCTTCGCGACTTCGTCGAAGCGGTCGTAAGGGATGGTCGGGTTGCTCCCCGTTCGATGGAAGAGGGGAGGAGCCACGGCGTGGTAGCCCTGCGCGGCGAGCCGGCGGGCTATCTCCTGGATGTGGTTGTTCACGCCGAAGGCTTCCTGGATCACGATCATGCCGCGGCGATTGCCGCTGCCGTCGGGGAACGCTTCGTAGCAGGGCATCGGGCCGTCGGGGGTCTCCAGCTCGATGATGCGCGTGATGAGAGGTGCGGCCTCTGCGGTCATCGCGGCTCCTTCGCAGACTTCGGCCGCTTGGAACTTTCGCGGCGGTGTGACCGACGCTACCGGCGCGGCGTCGCACGCGACAGGACACGGCGCGGACGGC
>PLIM01000087.1 GCA_003139355.1 Acidimicrobiaceae bacterium
GGTTGTCCCAGCAGATCGTGGAGGACGACGTCCCCGAGACACTGAGGGGCAAGCAGCTCTACACCCTCGACCTGGGGGCGCTGGTGGCCGGCAGTCGGTACCGGGGCGACTTCGAGGAGCGGCTCAAGAAGGTCCTGAAGGAGATCCGGACCCGCGGCGACATCATCTTGTTCATCGACGAGCTCCACACCCTCGTTGGTGCCGGCGCGGCCGAGGGTGCCATAGACGCCGCCTCGATCCTGAAGCCGATGCTCGCCCGAGGTGAGCTCCAGACCATCGGTGCGACGACGCTCGACGAGTACCGCAAGCATCTCGAGAAGGACGCCGCCCTCGAACGGCGGTTCCAGCCGATCAGGGTCGAGGAGCCCACCTTGGCTCACACGATCGAGATCCTGAGAGGACTTCGCGACCGGTACGAGAAGCACCACCAGGTGACCATCACGGACCAAGCCCTGGTCGCCGCCGCGAACCTCGCCGACCGCTACATCTCGGACCGTTTCCTCCCGGACAAGGCGATCGACCTCATCGACGAGGCAGGTTCCCGTCTCCGGATCCGCCGGATGTCCACACCGCCCGAGCACCGCAAGATAGACGAGGAGCTGTCCAAGATCCGTCACGAGAAGGACGCCGCCATCGGGCGGTCGAACTTGGAAGAGGTGAAGAGGCTCACCGACAAGGAGACCGACGCACTCGAACGCAAGGCGGCGCTGAATGTCTCCTGGCGTTCCGCCGGCGAAGAGCTCTTCGACGTCGTCGACGAGGACGTCATCGCCGAGGTGCTAGCGAACTGGACCGGGATTCCGGTCTACAAGCTCACCGAGGAGGAGACAGCCCGTCTCCTGCGCCTCGAGGAGGATCTGCACAAGCGGGTTGTCGGCCAGGACGACGCGATCAACGCCTTGTCGCGAGCGATCCGCCGCACCCGTGCCGGCCTCAAGGACCCCAAGCGCCCGAGCGGGTCGTTCATCTTCCTCGGCCCGACCGGCGTGGGCAAGACCGAGCTTGCCAAGACGCTTGCCGAGCTGCTCTTCGGTGACGAGGCCTCGCTGATCCAGCTCGACATGAGCGAGTACATGGAGAAGCACACCGTGAGCCGGCTCGTCGGGTCGCCTCCTGGCTACGTGGGCTACGAGGAGGGCGGTCAGCTCACCGAAGCCGTCCGGCGCAAGCCGTTCGCGGTGGTGCTGTTCGACGAGATCGAGAAGGCGCACCCTGACGTCTTCAACACCCTCCTTCAGATCCTCGAGGACGGTCGCCTCACCGACGCCCAGGGACGTACGGTCGACTTCAAGAACACCGTGCTCATCATGACCTCGAACCTCGGGACGTCGGACCTGCGCAAGTTGTCGCTCGGTTTCCAGAAGTCGAGCGAGTCGGTGACTTATGAGCGGATGAAGCAGCGCGTCCAAGAGGCACTGAAGAATCACTTCCGGCCGGAGTTCCTGAACCGGATTGACGAGGTAATCGTGTTCCACGAGCTGACCATGGACGAGGTGGTCGAGATCGTGGAGCTCTTCATCCGCCGGGTACGCGACCAGTTGGAAGGCCAAGGCATCGGCTTGGAGCTCACGCTCGCCGCCAAGAGGTTCATCGCCGCGAGAGGTTACGAGCCCGAGCTCGGCGCGCGACCGTTGCGCCGCTCCATCCAGCAGCTTGTGGAGGACCCGCTTTCGGAGAAGATCCTCTGGAAGGAGTTCCAGGTGGGCGAGACGGTGATCATCGACGAGGAGGACGGCGCGCTCGTCTTCCGCGCTATCGAGGGCTTCGAGCCTCCGGCTGTCGAGTTCGCCGGAGCCGGCGCCGATTCTTGAGCACAGTGGCCGGTCCCGGACTGGCTGCGCAGGCCCTCACGGGAGTGTGACACCCGGCTCGTAGCGTCGAAACATGACGCGACCGAAGTCAATCCACCGCTGCCAGGCTTGTGGACATGGCTCGCCTCGCTGGTCCGGGCGCTGCCCGGCCTGCGGTGAGTGGAACACCCTCATCGAGGAGCTGGTGGCGCCGGACCCTTCGGGGGCGGCCGCGCGCCGGGTCGCCGGCTCACCCCGGCCGTTCGCCTCCGGGCCTGACGCGACGCCGTCTCCTCTCCACTCGATCAGCGCGGACGGGGCCGTCGCCGTGGCGACCGGGATTGGCGAGCTCGACCGGGTTCTCGGCGGTGGGTTGGTCGCCGGCTCGGTGACAGTGCTCGGCGGCGAGCCAGGCGTCGGCAAGTCCACGCTCGTGCTCCAGGCGCTGGCTAGCGCGGCGGCGCAGGGGAGGTCCTCGCTGCTCATCGCGGCGGAAGAATCTGGCGAGCAGGTCCGGCGCCGAGCCGAGCGCCTCGGGGCGGTCGTCGACGGCTGCTACCTGTTGGCGACGACCGACCTCGATGCTGTCATCAGCGCCGCCGGCCAGCTCGAGCCCTCGCTCCTCGTGGTCGACTCGATCCAGGCGGTGTCCGACCAGGCGTGCGGGTCCCAGGCCGGGTCACCGAGCCAGGTGCGCGAGTGCGCCGGACGGCTCGTGCGCTACGCGAAGTCACTGGGTGTCGCGACCCTGCTTGTCGGCCACGTCACCAAGGACGGCGCTCTCGCCGGGCCGCGCACGCTCGAGCACCTCGTCGACACCGTGCTGTCATTCGACGGCGACCGGCACCAATCCCTCCGGCTGCTCTCGGCTTCCAAGCACCGCTATGGTCCCACGGGCGAGCTTGGGCTGTTCGAGATGACCGAGGCTGGTCTCAGGGGCCTAGTGGACCCGAGCGCCCTGTTGCTCGGGGACCGCTGCCGCGGCGTGCCGGGCAGCATCGCCGTGCCCGTGCTCGAGGGGCGAAGGCCACTCATCATCGAGATCCAGGGACTTGTCGGGCCGCCGACGTCCGGAGTCCCGAGGAGAGTCGCGCAGGGTGTCGTCGGCGGCCGGTTGGCCCTGCTCCTCGCCGTGCTCGAACGGAGGTGCCACCTTGCGCTCGCGGCATCGGACGTGTTCGTCTCCACCGTAGGGGGCCTTCGGGTCAGCGAGCCGGCCGCCGATCTCGGCATCGCGTTGGCCCTGGTATCGGCCGTGACAGGGGTCGCGATCGGAGAGGAGGTCGTGGCCTGTGGCGAGGTCGGGCTGGCTGGCGAGCTCCGCCAGGTACAGGCGACCGAGCGCCGCCTGGCCGAAGCGGCAAGGCTTGGATTCCGCCGCGCTGTGGTGCCGCAGTCTGCCCCCGAGGGACCGATGGAACTGGAACTGCTCAGAGCAGGTACCCTGCTGGAGGCAGTCCGGCTGTTGCTCGGCGTGGTTCCTGCCGCCAGATCGCGTTCGAGGACCGAGTCCGGCGGCGGTCCCGAGTTGAGCGACGGCCGCGACGTCCGTACCCTGGTGAGGACCCCACCTTCCCTCGTTTCGTGAGGAGTTCCATTGTTTGATGTCGGGGACAAGGTTGTCTATCCCCATCACGGTGCCGCCGTGGTGGAGCGGCGTGAAATGCGAGAAGCCTTCGGCGAGAGGCGTGAGTACCTGGTGCTCCGGCTCGCGTACGGCGATCTCACTCTCATGGTGCCGTCCGACAACACCGCAGAGGTCGGGCTTCGAGAGGTTATTAACGATGAGGAGGTGGAGGAGGTCTTCGCTGTCCTTGGCAAGAAGGAGGCGCGAATGCCTACCAACTGGTCTCGTCGCTACAAGAACCACGTCGAGAAGCTCAAGTCGGGCGACATCTACCAGGTCGCAGAAGTCGTGCGGAACCTTTCGATCCGAGACAAGGACCGCGGCCTGTCTGCAGGTGAGAAGCGGATGCTGACGCGAGCGCGCCAGATCCTCGTTTCCGAGCTGACGTTCGCAATCGGCGTGAGCGAGGCCGAGGCGGAGGAGCGCCTCAACGCCGCTCTGCCCTAGCGCGGGGCGCGCGACCGGCGCGTGGGCGTCGAGGTCTGGGTGGTCGTTGTCGCCGCTGGTCAAGGACGGCGGTTCGGTCAGCCCAAGCAATTCGCCGTTCTTGGTGGTCGGCCGGTGATCGAGTGGAGCCTCGAGGCGTCGCGCTCGGTTGCCCGCGGTGTGGTGGCTGTCGTGCCGGAATCGTTCCTCGGGAGCCCCGGAATCGGGACGGGCGCCGACCGCGTCATCGCCGGGGGCCCGACCCGGGCCTCTTCGGTCCGCCGGGGCCTGGCTGCGGTTCCAGAGAACGCGGAGGTCATAGTCGTCCACGATGCTGCCCGGCCACTGGCATCACGTGAGCTGTTTCGCGCCGTGGTCGAAGCGGTCGTTGCCGGCGCCGACGGGGCTATCCCGGGCCTCGCCGTCGCGGACACCGTCAAGCGCGTCCACGGTGGTCGCGTCGTGGAGACGCTCGACAGGAACGAATTGGTGGCGGTGCAGACGCCGCAAGCGTTCCGTGCCGAGGCTCTGCGGCGCGCGCACGCTCGAGCACCGGAGGCGACCGACGATGCCAGTCTGCTCGAGGCTCTCGGCTTGAAGGTCGTGGTTGTCCCAGGTGAGTACCACAATCTCAAGCTGACATCGCCCGACGATCTCGCGACTGCGGAGAAGTGGAGCAATCGATGACCAACCTACGAGTAGGGATCGGCTTTGATCAGCACCCCTTTGCAAGTGGGTCCGAGCGTGGCAGGGCGCTGGTGTTGGGAGGGGTCCGTTTCGAGGAGGAGCCGGGTCTGCAGGGTCACAGCGATGCCGATGTCGTGGCGCACGCAGTGGCAGACGCCATGCTTGGTGCTGCCGCCCTCGGCGATCTCGGCGCCCACTTCCCCGACACTGACCAGCGCTGGGCGGGAGCAGACAGTGTCGCGATCTTGGCGCACGTGACGGCGCTCGTCACCGCCGCCGGCCTGCGGCTTGTGAACGCGGACTGCACCGTTGTCTGTGAGATTCCCCGGATCGGCGATGCGCGTGAGACCATGATGGAACTGCTCAGCGCGGCGGCGGCAGGCCCCGTGCATGTGAAGGCGACCCGGCCAGAAGGGCTCGGGAGCCTGGGGCGCGTGGAGGGGGTTGCCTGCCTCGCCACCGCGCTGCTCGAGGAGATCGGTTCGTGATGCAAGAAAGCAACGGAGGAGACGGCGCGTACCGCGGCCCTCGTGGTCCTCGCGGGACCGGCGCGGGTGGCCGCAACGGCGGCACCGGTCGAGCCAGCGAGCGGGGCAGCGGCGGGGCGCGAGCCGATCGGGCGCGAGCAGTTGGCGGACGAGCCGGTCTTCCGGGCACGGGCGGCTCCCGGGACCGGTTCGGCGGCCCGGCAGGGGCGCGAAGCGCTGGCGACGCCAGAGTTCGCGGCGGGCCACGTGGCGGTGCCAGCGGTTCGAGCACTGGCTACCGCGGTTCAGGCGTGGGCTATCGCGGTTCGGGCGTCGGCGGTTCCAACCGCGGCGTCGGTCGCTCCTCTGCGTCTGCGGCCGGCAGGGATGCCGGTTCCGGCGGTTCTCGTTATCGGGGCGCTGCTCCCGCTGCCGCTCGGGGCGCTGCTCCCGCAGCCGCCAGGGACGCTGCTCCAAGCCGTAGGGCGCAAGTGTTCAGGTCCCCACCGCAGCGGGATGGTGGTCGCAGCTCTTCGAAGGGTGGATGGGACCGGCCAGGGCCTCGACGTGACGGTCCAGCCNNGCCCCGAGCGCCGCGGTCGGACCCGCGCGGTGCTCCGCAGGGAGAATTCGGCGGCAGGAGCCAGGGAGTTTCACGGTCCTCTGGCCCTTCGCGCCCGGCCGCGACCCGCAGGTCGCCCGCCGACAGCGGCTACCAGCGGCCGTCGCCGGCTCGGAGAAGCCCGGGCGCCCTTGGCAAGCCATTCGGCCGCGGCGGTCAGGTGTCCGAAGCTTCTGGTGGGCGTGGCTCTGCAAAGGTCCGACGTGCGCTCGGCGGCGACCAAGTCGAAGGTCGCCAGGCGGTCCGGGAACTGCTTGCCGCGCAGAGGCGAGCGGTGCACGAGGTCTGGATGATGGAGGGCTCGGATCCTGCCGCGATCCTGAGGGAGATCCAGTCGCTGGCCCGAGGGAACCATGTCCCGGTGCGGCTTGTGACACAACGCCAGATCCAACAGGCACAAGGCTCTGAGGCGCCGCAAGGCGTGATCGCCTTCGCCGAGCCCCTGACCGAGGTTGACCTGTCCGACCTGGTCGGCTCGGGGTCCGGTGATGCCCGGGAGGCGGGCCCGCCCGCTCGTCCGGACGGCGTGCCTTCCGACGCCCGGCCTGCCCCCGCCGACGGCGTGCCTCCAGAAGGTGTGGCCGAGGTCCCGGCCGAGCTTGCCAGCCACGAGGAGCTGGGCCGAAGGACTGACGCAGGGACTATGGCGTTTCTTGTCGTGGTCGATGGCGTCACCGATCCGCAAAACCTGGGTGCTCTCCTGCGCAGCGCCGAGTGCGCTGGTGTGACTGGGGTCGTGTTGCCTCGCCACCGGAGCGCGCATGTGACCCCAACGGTCACCAAAGTCGCCGCGGGTGCGGTGGAGCACGTCAGAATTGCCGTGGTTCCCGGTGTGCCGGGGGCACTTCAGGAGTTGGAGCGGCTCGGGGTCTGGTCGGTCGGTCTCGACGAGCGGGGGCCCGAGCCAGTGTTCCGGCTCCAGCTTGGAGACCGGCCGCTCGCGCTCGTCATNNGCCGGAGCCATCGCGATGTTCGAGGTCGCACGGCAGCGGTCGGCAGGACCCGGGTAACCGATCTCTGCCGGGCCGACTCAGCAGAGCCGCGGTGCTGCCGTCAGGACGGGTCGTTCCCGCGGCGCCGCCTACCGGGACGACATCGGCACGTAGTCGCGGCGTGGGCTTCCGACGAAGAGCTGCCTCGGTCGCGCGATCTTCGTATTGTGCTCGAGCATCTCGACCCAGTGCGCCAACCAGCCCGTGACGCGCGGAATCGCGAACAGCACCGGGAACATCTCGACCGGGAAGCCCATGGCCTGGTAGATGAGACCGGAGTAGAAGTCGATGTTCGGGTAAAGCTTGCGAGAAATGAAGTACTCGTCGGCGAGCGCGACCTCCTCGAGCCCAAGCGCGATGTCAAGGAGCGGGTTCTTGCCTGTGACCTCGAAGACCTTGTAGGCGATGTCCTGGATGATCTTTGCGCGGGGGTCGTAGTTCTTGTAGACGCGATGCCCAAATCCTTGCAGCCGGCCGTGGCCTTCTTTCACGGCGCGGATGAAGGCCGGAATGTTCTCGCGGGACCCGATCTCGGTGAGCATCCGGATGACAGCCTCGTTCGCACCTCCGTGGAGGGGGCCATAGAGGGCGGCGCAAGCGGCGGCACAAGCCGAGTACGGATCGACGTGTGTCGAGCCGACCACCCGCATAGCGGCCGTCGAGCAATTCTGCTCATGATCCGCATGCAAGATGAAGAGAGCGTCCATTGCCCGCACCAGCGTGGGGTCCGCATCAAAACGGGACTCCGCGGTCTTCAACACCATCGACAAGAAGTTGGACGGGAAGTCCAGTGAGTTGTCGGGATAGAAGAACGGCATGCCGACGCTGAAGCGGTGTGCCGCTGCGGCGAGAGTCGGCATCTTCGCGATGAGTCGGATGATCTGCTTGTGGCGGGTCTCCGGATCGAAGATGTCCTTGGCGTCGGGATAGTAAGTGGAAAGTGCTGCGACGGCCGAGACGAGGATCCCCATCGGGTGCGAGTCGTAATGGAAGCCCTCGAGGAACCTCTTGCGCATGTTCTCGTGGATGAACGTGTGGTACGTGATCTCGCGGACCCACTGCTCGGCCTGTTCAGCGGTCGGTAGGTCGCCATGAAGCAAGAGATACGCGACCTCGAGGTAGGTCGACTGCTCTGCCAACTGCTCGATCGGATAGCCGCGATACTCGAGGATTCCCTTGTCCCCGTCCACGAAAGTGATCGCACTTTCGGCTACTGCCGTGGTCATGAACGCGGGGTCGTAGAACCAGATGCCGGGCAGGATCTTGCTCCACTGCTCTGCGGAGACTCCGCCGTCGACGATCGGGATCTCGATCGTCTGGCCGTTGCGGTTGTCCGTGATCGTCACGCTCTCTACCACGACTTCAGACCTCCAGTTGGCTCTCTGCCAGGCTGACGTCGTTGGCGCCCGGTTTTGCGGTTGACGAACTGGCTCACGCCGTCGTCACATCCTATGACGGTGCCGGACAGAGCCGGTCCGCGGCAGACGGTGCCGATCCAAAGACGGCGCGCCAGGGGCCCGGCAGGGGTGCAGCCCGCCCTACCGGCCGCTTCCTGCGCTCGCTCGGCGGTAGCATGCCGGGCGCCCCTCGGGGGCGACGAGAGCCCGCAGGTGGCCCCAGATCTGATCTCCGTCAGAGGAGTCCGTGGATTGCAGCGCGAACGCGAGAGCGGTGCAGAGCGTGATCGCCGCGGCGCCGACCAGGACAACCCTGCCGCGAACCACTGCCCCGTAGGTCGTCGGCGATGACCGAGCGTTCCCCTCAGCGCCTCCGCGAGAACCCGGGGACCCCGCTCAGCTCCGGATTGGAGCGGGCACAGATGCAGGCGACGATCCTTGCCGAAATCGCATCATCGTCGCCGCGACCGCCTGTAGCGGTCGAGATCGGATGTGGCGACGGCATGGCCACAGCTGTCACAGCGACCCTCTGCGAACCGACGCCAGGAACGAACGTCACCATCATCGGGCTCGACTGGTCGTGCGCTGCGCTCGATCTCGCGCGGCGACGCGGCGTTCCCATGGTGCGTGCCGTGATAGACGGCTCCGGCCTCCCTCTGGCTTCCGGCAGTGTGGATGTGGTCATCATGAGCGAGCTGATCGAGCACCTGGTGGATACCGATGTCGCGCTCACGGAAGCAGGACGAGTGCTCGTTCCCGGCGGGAGTTTGCTGTTGTCGACGCCAAATCTGGCGGCTTGGTGCAAGCGCGTGATCCTCGCGCTCGAGGTTCAGCCGCTCTTCACCGAAGTCGGCCTGCGTAGTATCTACGGCCGGCCGGGTCGCGAGGTGGTCGGTCGTCTGCGCGTCTTCACCTGCCGCGCACTCGAGGAGCTGCTGGCTTCCGCCGGATTTGTCGAGCGCACACCCAGCCTCTCGTCGATTCTTCTCGCATCTGCAAGATGGCCGACGTGACTCTGGACAGCCACACCTCAGCAGGGATCGCAATCGCGGCGATGTCGGCGCTGTTCACAGGCTCCGGCACGGTCGTGGAGAAGGTCGCTCTCCAACGGCTGCCCGACATTCACGCGCGGCACTTGTGGGTGATGATCCGCACCTTGTGCGCTTCGCCGCAGTGGCTCTGGGGTTGCTGCTTGCTGCTGGGGGGTCTCGTGTGCCAGGGCCTGGCTTTGTCCCTGGCACCGATCTCGGTGGCTCAGCCGATCTTCGCTTCTGGGATCGTCCTTCTGCTCGTGCTCTCACATTTCGTGCTGCACGATCGTCTTCGGCGCGTGGAGTGGTTGGCCCTGGCGACCATCGTTGTCGCCTTGGTCTTGCTCGGTTTGTCGATCGACACGCGTGTGGATCACGCAGGTGGCCCTGCGAGCCTGCTGTACCTCTTGCTTGCCGCGATCCCAACCTCTGCGGTCGGTCTCGCCCTTTTTGTGGTAGCGGACCGGGCCCACCGGTCGCGGCGCCGGATCAGGCACTTGCGAGCCCCACTGTTCGGCGTGGCCGCAGGTCTCCTCTACGGCGTGGCCGGACTCGGCCTGAAGGCGGCGGCGACCTTCGTCCAACGCTGGGGGCTCATCGGCTCGATCCCTCACCTGGTGACTTCCCCTGACCTCTACCTGCTCGCCGTCGCCATGGCGACCGGCCTCGTGCTGTTCCAAACGGGTCTGCAACGTTGCTCGGCGTCGGTCGTGTCACCGGTGAACATAGTGACTTCCACCTCTTACGTCATCGCCGTCGGGACCCTGCTGTTCAACGAGCACCTACCCACCTCCGCCGGTCCCTTGGGGCTGCGGATAGCGGGCTTCGCCGGCGTGGTGTTCGGCCTTGTCACCCTTGCGGTTGCGGGCGAGGTCGGCTAGATCGGCGTCACGGGCGCCGAACACTCGGGTCGAGAGGTCACATCAGACGGTGGAGTGGCTCAGCTCAGGTCCAGCCGGTAGACGTTCGTCTCTCGTTTCACGAAACCAGCCCTCTCGTACAAACGGTTCGCCGCCTCCCTCGACGGTCGCGACGTCAAGTTGACGTGGCGGGCACCTAGGTCGCGGGCGAGCCGGACGGCTTCAAAGGCCAATGCAGCGCCGACACCATGACCCCGGGCCGACTCGTCTACGACGACGTCTTCGATCACCGCGTGCAGCCCTGTCGGGATTCGGTAGGTGACGAGTGTGATCGTGCCGACGATCGCGTCGCCGCGCGAAGCCAGACGGGCGACGAGCAGGGAGCTGCCCGGTGAGGCCACGATCTGCTCGAGGGCAGCGCGATCAGGCGGCACAGCGGTCGAGGACAGTTGCGGCACTAGGCGTGCAATGACGTCGACGATCTCGTCGGTCGCCTCCGAGACGCGCTCGACGAGGATGCTATTGGCCTTCATGCGGGCGAGTGTATCGAGGGGCCTTCTCCTGCTCGAAGCTCAAGCTCGAGCCAGCCGGGATTGCCTCTGGGGCCTCTCGCCGCCAAATTGGCCGGCGGGGCCAGTCGAAGAGAACCTCGGCCGAGTCGCCTCGTATCGCGGCGAACGCGTGAGCGCTCCACACACCGGCATTGGCCAGCGGGGCAGGTAGCGAGTCCTCGCCGAACCACCCGACGTCGGCACACTCGAGCGGGTGGGCCCTCAGCGTGCCGCCCACGGTCCGAAGGTGGAACACGAGCGAGTAGAGCGGCACTTGTGTGAAGCCGAGCCGGAGTCCGTCGAGGACCATGACCAGGCGAACAGGCTCGACGTCGATGCCCGTCTCCTCGAGAACTTCCTTCACTGCGACCTCGGCCGCCGAGTAGCCCACGTCGGCCCAGCCGGTCGGGTAGAGCCAGGCTCCCGAATCCGCCCGCTGCACGAGCAGGATCTGACCCTCGTCGTTGCCGACGATTGCCCCGATCGCAACCTTCGGTGTCACGTATCCAGCGGTGCCTTGGCGCACGTCCCCCATCCACTCGAGGACGAGGTCGTTCGCGGCGCTCGTTGCCACCGGTTGGCCGTCGCGTGCGAGCGCCGAGGCAGCGGCCGCGCGGATATCTCCGGCGACGCTCAGGATCTCCTCGTAGCGCTCCTGTTCGTAGAGGTTCTTGGTGAACGCGAGACCTGTCCTCGCAATGGCGGCAAGCGTTTCTCCCCACCGAACAAGATCTCGCGTCGACGCCGGCACCTCACCCACGCGTCCGACCCTAATGCTGGGCACCCGGGTCGGGCGCACCGCGACCTTCGGTGCGCGATCATGGCCGACGTGAGCGTCAAGCAGGACTGCCGGCACTACGTCATGCAGACTGTGCGCCCAGGTGAGCGTACCGAGCGCTGCCGTCTCGGAGCTGCCGAGACAGTCCCCTTTGCGTGCCCGGACGCCTGCGTGTTCTACGAGGCCCGCCGGATCGCGACCAGCGGCTGGCAGGTTCGTGCCCGGGGCGGCGAAGACCCTCCGACAACCAGGCGCTGAACGGAGGCCAGGGGGATCTGGCGTCGTTGGAGGCTGCGAAGCTGCCGTTGGCCTGGGCCGGTCAACTCTCCAGGACGTCTCCCAGGCGGACGACGCTGACGCCGATCTCCTCGAGCCACGCCACCGCGCCTTCGATCGCTGTCGGAGCGCCGTCGAGCTCGCAGATGATCCAGCCTTGGTGCGCTTCCACGTTCGCTCTGCGAATGTTCGGCTCGACGTCGAAGCGATGGACGAGCTGGGCCACCACCGGCTCGCGAACCAGCTCCTCAGGGAAAGTGAGCCGGACCCGCGTGCTCATCGGCGGACGCCGGCCGCGGCCGCGGCCGCAGAAGACAGGCTGCCCGAACGGAGCCCTTTGAGATCAAGGGTCACGTACCGGTACCCGGCGCCTCGGACCGCCGTGACGATCTCGTCACGGGTGTCGATCGCACGATCGAGGTCTGCCAGGGGGAGCTCGATTCGAGCGAGATCGCCGTGATGGCGGACCCGCAGCGCATCGAAGCCGAGCCGCCGCAAGGATGATTCCGCCGCCGCCACTTGGCCGAGGACCCCCACACTGACCGGCGTGCCGTACGGCAGCCTCGATGCCAGGCACGCGGTCGCGGGACGATCCCAGGTACGAAGCCCAAGCATCTGCGACACCTCACGGACCATCGCCTTGTCCAGCCCTGCCTGGACGAGAGGGAAGACTGCACCCCGCTCGGCGGCCGCCTTCTGCCCGGGGCGGTGGTCGCTGAGGTCGTCGAGGTTGACGCCCAGCACGACGGTCGCCTGCTCGGACTCGGCCAGAGGCACGAGTACGTCCATCAGCTCGCGTTTGCAGTGGTAGCAACGATCGAGATCATTGCGCACATAGGCAGGATCGTCGAGCTCCCGTGTGGTGACAGCGACCCAGCGCAAGCCCCACTCGCCTGCGATCCCGGCGCAGTGGGCTTGGTCCTCCGGTGCAAGAGAGGGAGAGACGGCGGTCGCGCAAAGCACTTGTCGCGCTCCTAGGAGCTTCGTCGCGACGGCCGCAACCAGGGCAGAGTCGACGCCGCCGGAGAAAGCGACGACGACACGGCCGAGGCGGGCCAGGACGGCTTGCAGGCGGACGAGCGCGTCCCCCGTCAGCTCTGCGGGATTGCCCCCGGTCACCGGCTCAGCGTATGCCGACGCCACTTAGAACCTCCGCAGCCCCTCCGACCATCCCGGTGTAGAAGGGGCCAAACTCCGCGTAACGTGTCGAGGCCTCATCAAAGCGCATCGAGTACACGCAATCCTTCAAGTCGTCGGGGTGAATACCGAACAGGGTGACTCCCCACTCCCAGTCGTCCAGTCCCGTCGAGCCGGTCACGAGCTGAAGCACCCGGCCACGAAAGTTGCGACCTGCGGTCCCGTGTCCTCTCATGAGATCCATCCGGTCGTCGAAGCTCAGTGCGTACCAGTTCTCGGCACCGGGGGCGCGGCGCTTGGACATCGGATAGAAGCACATGGCCGCCATGCCCTCTGGTGGAAGCGTCGGGTACAGCCGAGCCTGTCTCATGTCTTCAGGCACGCCGACGGCGTACTCGGACACCTCGGTCAGCGAGACGTAGGAATCGACGACGTCAAGGCCGCCGGTCTGCAGCTCGGTCTGCAAGCGCCGGAGCCGCCTCAGGTCCGGGCCGAGCGCGAGAACGCAAACGTCGGCCTTGTGCCCCAGCATGGCCGCGGTCACGACCTGGCAGTCGTGCTTGCGTGCGGCGTCGATCGCATCGAGAAGTGACCGCGCCTTCGCCTCGGGTCGCGGCTTGCAGAACAAATGCAGCACGCCCCAGCCGGTGTTCGGGCTTACCGGTGCGTCTTCAGGCACGAGGGGCTCCGGCAGTCACGGCTTGGAGTCTACGGACAGCTTGAGGAGCCGGCGCGAAGGCGGCGCGTCACCGGGTCCTCGGGCGCCGTCCACGAGGCGCCAGGCCGGGGCCAGGCCGGCCCGGCTGTGGCAGCCCTTCCGGGTGTCGGCGAACGTGTTCCGAACGCGCCACCAGGGACGCCTTGCGGCGTCCCTGGTGGCCCTTGGGTTCATTGACCCCTTGGTGTCGGGATCAGTAGTCCTCCATCCCGCCGCCCGGAGGCATGGCGGGAGCCTTCTCCTCGGGCTTGTCCACGACGACCGCCTCGGTCGTGAGGAACAGGGCCGCGATCGAGGCCGCGTTCTGCAGTGCGGACCGCGTCACCTTGGCGGCATCGATCACACCAGCCTTGAACAGGTCCTCGTACACGCCGGTCTGTGCGTTCAGGCCGTGGGCACCCTTCAGGCCCTTGACCTTCTCGACCACGACGCCGCCCTCGAGCCCTGCGTTGACGGCGATCTGCTTGAGCGGCTCTTCGACCGAGCGGGCCACGATCCTGGCACCGGTTGCCTCGTCGTCGTCCAGTTTCTCGGCCGCGTCCAGGATGGCCTGCTGCGCGCGGAGCAGCGCTACGCCCCCACCGGGGACGACGCCCTCTTCGATGGCCGCCTTGGTGGTGGACACAGCGTCCTCGATGCGGTGCTTCTTCTCCTTGAGTTCCACCTCTGTCGCCGCCCCGACCTTGATGACAGCGACTCCACCGGAGAGCTTTGCCAAGCGTTCCTGCAGCTTTTCCCGGTCGTAGTCCGAGTCGGTGTTCTCGATCTCGGCCTTGATCTGGCTGATGCGGCCCTTGATGTCGGCGTCGTCACCGGCGCCTTCCACCACGGTCGTCTCGTCCTTTGTCACGACGATCTTGCGGGCCCGACCGAGCAGGTCCAGAGCGACGTTCTCGAGCTTGAGCCCCACCTCTTCGGTGATGACCTGGGCGCCAGTCAGGATGGCAATGTCCTGGAGCATCGCCTTGCGACGCTCTCCAAAACCTGGAGCCTTGACGGCCGTGCTGCGGAACGTGCCACGGATCTTGTTCACGACAAGGGTGGCGAGTGCCTCGCCCTCGACGTCCTCGGCCACGATTATGAGCGGCTTGCCGGTCTGCATGACCTTTTCGAGCACCGGGAGCAGATCGCGGACGGCTGAGACCTTCGAGCCAACGAGCAGGATGTAGGGGTCCTCGAGGACGGCCTCCATGCGGTCCGGATCGGTGACGAAATAAGGCGAGATGTAACCCTTGTCGAAGCGCATGCCTTCGACCAGCTCCATCTCCATGCCGAAGGTCTGTGACTCCTCGACGGTGATGACGCCGTCCTTCCCGACCTTGTCGATGGCCTCGGCGATCATGGCGCCGATCTCATCGTCAGCCGAGGAGATGGACGCCACCTGGGCGATCTGGTCCTTTGCGTCGATCTCCTTGGAGAGTTGCTTCAACCGGGCTACGGCCGTCTCGACACCAACCTCTATGCCGCGCTTCAGCGACATCGGGTTCGCGCCGGCCGCGACATTGCGCAGGCCCTCACGGACCATGGCGCCGGCAAGCACGGTTGCGGTAGTCGTTCCGTCCCCTGCGACGTCGTCGGTCTTCTTGGCCACTTCCTTCACGAGGTCCGCTCCGACCTTCTCCCATGGGTCTTCGAGATCGATCTCCTTTGCGATGGAGACGCCGTCGTTCGTGATGGTCGGAGCGCCCCACTTCTTCTCGAGCACGACGTTGCGACCCTTCGGGCCGAGCGTGACCCTCACGGCGTCTACGAGCTGGTTCATGCCATTCTCGAGGGCCCGGCGGGCCTGCTCGTCAAAGGCGATCAACTTCGGCATTTTGGGGATGTCCTCCTTGGGCTGCACGGTTCCACAACCGTTAGCACTCTCATGGTCCGAGTGCTAATAGCAAACCACGCCAGGCGCTCTCGCGCAACTGCGCCCCAAGATCCCCTGGTCAAAGCCCTGACTACCGAGGCGGGCGCGTGGCCTTGGGGTTGTCCCCCGGGGGGCCTTGGTCTGCCGCGGACCGCGCCGCCACCGTCGATGCCCCGGCCTCAGCCGCCTGCAACCGCCGGGATAATTGACAGTGTGGTGCCGGCCGGAAGGCCGGTGTCGAGTCCTTGGAGGAAGCGAACGTCCTCGTCCGCGACGAACAGGTTCACGAAACGCCGCAACGTGCCCTGCTCGTCCAGCAGACGCGCCTTCATTCCCGGATGGTCGCGTTCGAGCATGTCTATCGCCTCGCGCACAGTCACGGCTTCGACCTCGACTTCACCTGCACCTCCGGTCAACGGCCGGAGCTGGGTCGGGACGCGAACGGTGACGCTCATCGCTTCGCCGCCCTCAGGTATCCGTCACGGTCGATCAGCTCGGCGACGGCTTCGAGAGTCGGCGGAATGGTCGCCGACGGCCCGACTGCACCGGCGAGTGCCTCGACGGTTTTGAGACCGGTGCCCGTGACGTAGACGACGACACGTTCATCGGGCCGGACGATACCCGCGTCAGCCAGCTTGGCAAGCGTCGCCACGGTCACGCCTCCCGCGGTCTCGGCGAAGATCCCTTCGGTGCGGGCCAGCAAACGGATTCCCTCGATGATCTCCTCGTCGGTGACCGCCGCGATCGCACCTCCGCTGCGGCGAACCGCGTCGAGGGCGTACCAGCCGTCCGCCGGATTGCCTATCGCAAGCGACTTCGCGATCGTCGCGGGCTTGACCGGCCGCACGTGGTCGGCTCCATCGGCGAATGCAGTCGCCACGGGCGAGCAACCCTGTGCCTGCGCGCCGGAGATCCTGACCTCGCTTTCGCCGTGGACGAGGCCGAGCTCGGAAAGCTCGCGAAACCCCTTGTCGATCTTGGTGAGCTGGCTTCCGGACGCAATTGGGACCACGACGTGGTCGGGGAGCTGCCAGCCGAGCTGCTCGGCGACCTCGAAGGCCAGCGTCTTCGAGCCTTCGGCGTAGTAGGGCCGAATGTTGACGTTGACGAAGGCCCACTCGGTGAATTCGCTTGCCAGCTCCGCGCAAAGGCGGTTCACGTCGTCGTAGCTGCCTTCGACCGCGACGAGGTGTCCGCCGAAGACTGCGGTCGTGATGAGTTTCACGGCCTCGAGATCGTGAGGCACGAACACGAACGATTCCATGCCGGCCCGAGCGGCGTGGGCGGCGAGCGAATTCGCGAGATTGCCGGTCGAGGCGCACGCGGCGACCTTGAACCCGAGCTCACGGGCCTTGGTGAGAGCTACTGCGACAACTCGGTCCTTGAACGAGCCTGTCGGGTTGCGGGTGTCGTCCTTCACCCAGACCTCACCGAGCCCGAGCTCGGCGGCGAGACGGTCGGCCAGGATCAGTGGCGTGAACCCGGACCCGAGGTCGACCGGCGATTCGGCCGAGACCGGAAGAAGGTCCGCGTACCGCCACATGTTGGGCGGCCCGGCCGCGATGCGTTCGCGGGTAACTGTTCTCCGCAGCGCATCGTGGTCGTACGCGACCTCGAGCGGCCCGAAACAGAACTCGCACACATGGAGCGCCTCAGCCGCGTACCTGCGTGCGCACTCCCGACAGCGAAGCCCGACGACATGACCCACAGGACCCTCCTCATCGTTCGGGCATTGGCACCTGGCACTGCCCAGGAGGCTCGTGCTGGTTGTCGCGGCTTTCGTCGGGCCCGATCCCTCGGCCGCTCTTGATGATGGGCCTCAAGTGTGGACCACAGCCCGGCGCACGTCAAAGGATGCCGACCACGTGTCGATGATCACCTACGAGCAAACCTTGTCGGTGTCACAAGCCCTAACGTGGCGTCCGACCATGGCCGCCGTATCCGATGTCACTACGCCGATTGCTTGTTATCACCACGGGGGCTTCCCGGTCGCCGAGTTGCGGGCGATGAAGAAGAACCAGCGGGTCTCGGCCTGCACCCCCGCTCGCGACGAGAACGCGATTGTCGGTGCTCGCCGCGGGGCCCTCGGGCGCATCGAGCTTGCTCCCCAAGCCCGAGACGTCCGGGACGTCGCACTGCGTCGCGCAGGAGTACGGGTCGCATGACCGAGTTCGACTTCGTCGTCGTCTCGAACCGGGGACCGTTCACGCTCGAGAGCCGGCCCGGGGGAGTAGTCGAATTTCGGCCGGCGGCGGGTGGCTTGGCACCGAGCCTGAGCGGCGCGCTCGCCGAAGAGCCGATGGGCTCGGGCAGCGGAGTGCTCTGGGTCGCCTCAGCCTTCACCGAAGCAGATCGGCTCTACGCATCGGCCGGCGCCGTAGCTACCGGACAGGACACGTTGAAGCTGCGCATGGTCGCTGTCACGCCCGAGATCGGGCGAGCAGCCTACGACGTGATCGCCAATGGCACGCTGTGGTTTCTCCACCACGGGCTGTTCGACCATGCGCGCCGCCCGTGTTTCGACCGCGTCTGGCACGAGGCGTGGGAAGGGTACTGCCAGTTCAACGAGGCCATTGCGGACGCGGTCGCAGAACAAGCCGCGACCGGGGCGACTGTGGTCGTGAACGACTATCACCTGGCGCTCGTCGGCCGGTATCTCGCAAAGAGCCGGCCCGATCTCGCGACCGCGTTCTTTACCCACACCGCTTTCTGCCCCCCGGAGGACCTCGCCATGGTGCCGGACGGGCCCCGCCTCGAGCTGATGGAGTCCATGTCCTGTTTCGGTGCTTGCGGGTTCCACACCTCTCGGTGGCGTGACGCCTTCGTGCGATGTGCGTCGGCGGTCGGCGTCGAGGCGCCCGCGACCTTCGTAGCCCCCCTCGGCGCCGACCCGGCGAGGCTCGACGAGGTGGCGGCCACCGTGGCCTGCCGATCACGTCTCGAGCGCCTCGAAGCCGAGCTCGACGGCCGCACGCTGCTGCTGCGCAGCGACCGCGTCGAACTCTCGAAGAACCTGATACGCGGCTTCCTCGCCTTCGACGAGCTGCTGGAGGCGTCGCCGCAATGGCGGGGGCGTCTGATCTTCTATGCGCGGGTCTACGGGTCACGCGAGTCTCTACCGGAGTATCTCGCCTACCGGACCGAGGTGGAACACGTGGTGGCCCGGGTGAACGAGCGTTGGGGCGAGTCCGGCTACGTGCCGGTCGTGCTCGACCTCGAGGACGATTTCGAGGCGACTGTGGCCACCCTCCAGCGCTACGACCTGCTGTTAGTCAACCCCATTCGGGACGGGCTCAACCTTGTTGCGATGGAAGGGCCGGCGGTCAACCAACGAGACGGCGTGCTCGCGCTCTCACGAGAGGCGGGTGCTTACGACGAGTTGGCGGACGTGGCAATCGGCCTCAATCCCTTCGACGTGACCGGGACGGCGGCTGCGATATCCAGCGGCCTCTCCATGAGCTTGGAGGAGCGCCGGGTTCGGGCCGCGGAGCTGCGGCGCCGGGCGCGCTCGCGCACGCCAGCGCATTGGCTGGCCGAGGTCCGCCGCGCAGCCCGGGTTCCCGGCCAGCGGGGTCCGCGCGCCTGGGGCCAGGCCGGCGACTAGGACGGGCGCAGCAGTCCGGCCAGTGCGACGAGGAAACCGACCGCGGCGCCCGGACCGTCGAGGACGAGGTCGGCCGCCTCAACCATCCCGTGGGGCACCTCGGCGCCGGTGACCGCGACCTTCAAGGTTCGGAGACCGGATGCGGTCCGCAATCTGTCGAGCGCGTCGAACGCGAGGAGGTCGCCGGCATCGTCGCCGAGGTAAGCAGCCCTTTCCAGCCCCGCGCACAACTCGGTCACGACCGTTCCCTTGTCGATCCCGAGCGGGAGTGTGAGCTCCACGCTCGCTTTTCCCAGCCGCGGCACGAGACCGTGCTCGGCTGCGATGGTTCGCACCGCCTCTGTCGTCTGTGCCACGACCGCCTCGAGATCGGCACCCGAGGCGCTGAGCGAGCGCCAGTGGACCGTGATCCCGTAGCCCTTGTCGTCGACCCGGACACCGCTGGGCACGGCGGCAAGGAGCTGATCACGAACGGCCTCGATCACCGGGCGCCAAGCCGAGACCCCGGCGCGGCGCTGGACCGTCCCGTCCGGGAAGCACTCTTCGAGCCCGTTGAGGCCGATGGCCCGAAGAGGCGATCGATAGCTTTCGATCTCGAGGCGATCGGTGAGGAACGCCGCGGACCGTCCCGAGATCGCGGCGACAACGGCCAGCTCCCGGGCAAGGTCGTGGAGGGCCCCAAGCGCGCCGGGCAACGGGCGGGCAGCTTGTGGATCGACGACGATCGGGGCGATCGTCCCGTCGAAGTCGCAACAGAGCCCAGCTGTTCCGGGGGCTTCGGCGAGAAGCTCGAGAGCGGAAGACTCGGTGGCAGTCAGCCTGCGAACCTCGGCGCCGCCAGCGTTCTCAACGCGGCCGGCGTTCGAGCCAGGGACCACCTTCGTAACGGTCCCGGCGCCGGCGAACAAGCCGGCGTTGAACACGGTGGACCACGAGCGGGTCATAGGCGAAAGCCTCGGGTGAGCCGGCCAATCGCCGTAGCACGCCGTAGTATGCGCCCGGGGACAGCCCCAGCCTTTCGTGGATCGCCTGGCGTTTGGACGGGGAAAACAACCACCAGTCGCGTTCTACATCGAGCACATCGCGGTCCCGATCGGTCAGCGTCATCCCACCCGACAATGCCAATCTCAGCCCCGCGAAGCAAGGACCCTCGCCCGAGGTGCCCGAGAGCGGCGCCGTTCGGGCAGACTTCAAGGCCGAGATGACCAACACGGTGAGCTATGTCGCGGCTTTCGGCGGTGGTGTCGCGTCCTTCGTGTCGCCCTGCGTGCTGCCGATCGTCCCGGGCTATCTCTCGGTCGTCACCGGGTTGGACCTCACCGACGCCGTACAGGGATCGCGCCACCACCTTCTTCGGATCGCCCGTGACACGGCGTTGTTCGTGGCCGGGTTCACGGTGGTGTTCGTGCTCCTCGGCATCACGGCGACGACGATCGGGAGCGCGGTCTTTCGCGACAAGGAGTTGTTGCTGCGCATCTCGGGGGCGCTCGTCGTCGCGATGGCGTTGTTCCTGGCGGGTTCGCTCGTGCTGAGGAGACCCGGCTGGTACCGAGAAGCCCGGTTCCATCCGAACCTCGAGCGATACGGGCCTTTCGCGGCGCCGGTCGCAGGTGCCGCCTTCGGCTTCGGCTGGCAACCCTGCCTCGGGCCGATCCTTGCCGCGGTGAGCACAGTCGCGATGAGCTCGGGATCTGCAGGCCAGGGAGCGGCGTTACTGGCCATGTACTCGCTGGGGCTCGGGGTCCCGTTTCTCGTCGTCGGTCTCGCACTCGGCCGGCTGTCGGGGATGCTGCGCCTCATCCGCCGCCATTCCCGGCCCATCACGATCCTCTCCGCAGTCGTGATGGGTGCCTTCGGCGTCCTGTTGTTCACCGACAAGTTGACCTATCTGACGAGCTACCTGGAGACGCTCATGCGCGCGATCGGCCTCGGCCGGCTCATAACGGTCGGCTGAGGCCGAGCGAGAATCAGCCTGCCGCGAGCGCCCTCACGACGAACGGCAGGATGCCCCCGTGCCACAAGTACTCAGCCTCGCCGGGCGTGTCGACGCGCAGCATCACTTTGAAGACGCGGTCGTCGGCTCTGACGGTGAGCGCGCGCCCGACCAGCTCGCCGGTCAAAGCGCCGGAAAGGCCCTTCAAGTCGATCGACTCGCGGCCTGTGAGCCCGAGCGACTCCGCATTCTCGCCGGGGAGGAACTGCAGGGGGAGCACGCCCATGCCGACCAGGTTCGACCTGTGGATCCGCTCGAAGCTCTCGGCGAGAACCGCGCGGACACCGAGCAGCGCCGGGCCCTTTGCCGCCCAGTCACGCGACGAGCCGGAGCCGTACTCCCTGCCGGCTATGACAACGAGGGGCACGCCCTCGGACTGGTAGCGGGCGGCCGCTTCGAAGATCGTCGTCTGATCGCCCTCGGGCAGGTGCACGGTCACTCCGCCCTCGATCCCGGGCAC
Organism: Acidimicrobiaceae bacterium; assembly: GCA_003139355.1. GTDB lineage: Bacteria > Actinomycetota > Acidimicrobiia > Acidimicrobiales > Bog-793 > Fen-455. The sequence continues at coordinate 21,272 of PLIM01000087.1, forward strand.
GAGATGGTTGCGGATGCGGGGGTTGGCGAAGGTTCCGCGGATCATGACCTCGTGATTGCCGCGCCGGCTGCCGTAAGAATTGAACTCGGCCACAGCTACGCCGTGGCTCTGCAACCAGAGCCCGGCCGGGCTCGACGGCTGGATCGTCCCAGCGGGCGAGATGTGGTCGGTCGTGACGCTGTCTCCGAGGACGGCCAGCACCCTCGCGCCGGTGAGGTCGGTGAGGGGCTCCGGCTCGGCTTTCATCCCCTCGAGAAACGGTGGCCTTTGCACGTAAGTCGACTGCCCATCCCAGGCGTAGCGCTCCCCCGTCGGGATCGCGAGTGATCGCCAGTTCTCGTCACCGGTCGTGGCGTTCGCGTACTCGTGGCGGAACATCTCGGCGCCCACCGCCTGCTCGAGCACCTGTGCGACCTCCTCCGACGAGGGCCAGAGGTCCGCGAGCAGCACCGCTCGGCCATCGGGGGATACGCCGATGGCCTCGGTGGCGAGATCGAGGTTCATCGTGCCCGCGAGCGCGTACGCGACCACGAGCGGCGGGGACGCGAGGTAGTTCATGCGGACGTCGGGATGGATCCTCCCCTCGAAATTGCGATTGCCCGACAGCACGGCCGCGCATGCAAGGCGGTGGGCGTTGATGGCCCGGGAGATCTCCGGGAGCAGCGGGCCCGAGTTGCCGATGCAGGTCGTGCAGCCGAAGCCCACGAGACCGAAGCCGAGCTTGTCGAGATAGGGCACCAGCCCGGCCCGCTCGAGGTAGTCCATGACGACCCGCGAGCCCGGCGCGAGGCTCGTCTTCACCCAGGGCTTGGATGAAAGGCCGAGCTCGACGGCCTTCTTCGCCACGAGGCCGGCGCCGATCATGACCTGTGGGTTCGAAGTATTGGTGCAACTGGTGATCGCGGCGATCACGACGTGGCCGTGTTCGAGATCGAACTCGCTCCCCTCAGCGAGGCGCACGTGTGCCCGGGCGGAGCCGCGGAGCCCATCGGGATCCAAAGCAGTTGCAACGGGATCGGGAAGCGAGTGCGGGAGGGCTTCGGCGAACATCGCCTTGGACCGGCGGAGCGGAACCCGGTCCTGCGGGCGCGACGGGCCGGCGAGGCTCGGCTCGACGGTCGAGAGGTCGAGCTCGATCCGTTCGCAATAGGCGGGTTCGGCTGTCTCGTCGTGCCACAGCCCCTGTTCCTTGGCGTAGGCCTCCACGAGTGCGCAGCCCTGCGCAGGCCGGCCGGTGAGCCGCAGATAGCGGAGAGTCTCAGAGTCGATCGGGAAGATCGTGACCGTGGAGCCGTACTCCGGCGACATGTTGCCTATGGTCGCCCGGTTCTCGAGCGGCACCTTCGCCACGCCCGGGCCGTAGCACTCGACGAACTTGCCGACGACGCCGTGAGCACGCAGCAGCTCTGCAACCGTGAGGACGAGGTCGGTCGCGGTCGTGGCTTCCGGGAGCTCGCCGGTCAGGCGCAGACCCACCACCGGCGGTACGAGCATGGAGATCGGCTGGCCGAGCATGGCTGCCTCTGCCTCGATGCCTCCGACGCCCCAGGCGAGCACGCCGAGGCCGTTCACCATCGGCGTGTGCGAGTCGGTGCCGACGACGGTGTCGGGATAGGCGGCGCCCTCGGCGTCGGTGAACACGACGCTGCTCAGGTACTCGAGGTTGACCTGGTGGCAGATGCCGGTGCCGGGAGGCACGACGCGCAAGTTCGAGAAGGCTTGCTGGCCCCAGCGCAGGAACCGGTAGCGCTCGGCGTTGCGCTCGTACTCGAGGGTCGTGTTCACCTTGAGGGCGTCGCGACGGGCATAGGCGTCAACGACGACGGAATGGTCGATCACGAGGTCGACAGGCACCAGGGGGTTGATCCGGCCCGCGCTCCCACCGAGCGCCTCGATGGCGTCGCGCATTGCCGCGAGGTCGACGACACACGGCACGCCGGTGAAGTCCTGGAGGAGGATGCGCGCCGGCGAGTACGCGATCTCCCGGGCAGCGCCGCCGCCGGTCTCATAACGGGCCAAGGCCTCCACGTCTCCCGCTTTCACGCTCGCGCCGTCCTCGTGGCGCAGCAGGTTCTCGAGGAGGAGCTTGATCGAGTAGGGGACCCGCCCGAGATCCGCGACCTGCTCGAGGGCCGACAGGCGATGGATGCGGTAGCGCCGGTCACCGACCTCCAAGGTGCCCTCGGCGCCGAAGCTGTCTCGGCTGTCTCGTCTGGTCATTTCGTCGTTGCCTCCAAGGTGGCGCTCTAGGCGGTGAGGATGGCAGCCTCGGGGTTGACCCGATCGCGGAGCTTGCGCAGCGCGGCTACGACGGCGAGCTCCTCGTCCGGGTCGAGGGCTCCGTCGAGGAGCTCGGCGAGCTGCGCACGGTGGACGTCGAGCGCTTGGCGCATCCGCGTCTCGCCGGCGTCGGTAAGTGCGGCGAACGCACCCCGGCGATCCTCGGGGCAGGCCTGGCGGCTCACCAGGCCTGCTTCTGACAGGCGGTCGACCGCCCGGGTGAGACCGCTCGGGGTGAGCGCCGTCTGTGCTGCGAGGTCGCTCATCCGCAGCCGCCCGCCTGAGGTGCGGGCGAGCCGGATCAGGATCTCGAATTCCTGGCCAGCAAGTTCGCACTGGCGCTCGAGCGGCGGGCCGACCGCCCGACGCAGCCCCGAAGCGGCCTCGAAGACGAGCCCGACGAGCGTGATCCGGTCAATCTCGCTCGCACGCTCGGGTGTGCCTACTGGTTCCACGCCGACAGCATAACGGGAGTCCGGGAATAGTTGCGCGGGCAATTAGTTGATATAGTTAGTTGCGCAAGCAAATGAACTCGCAGCCTCTCAGCACAACACAAGGAGTCTCGACATGACCGATACGAGCACCAGCACCAGCGCAAGCACCGAACTGACCAGGAACGTCAACGGTGTCACGCTACCGACGACCGGCACGTTCGTGCTCGACAAGTCGCACACCCAGGTCGGTTTCGTCGCCCGGCACCTCATGGTCTCCAAGGTTCGTGGCCGCTTCACCGACTACGAGGGCACGATCGTTGTCGCCGACGACCCGGCGGCGTCGTCGGTCGAGGTGATCATCCAGGCGGCGAGCATCAACACCAACGACGAGGGCCGTGACAACCATGTCCGGACCAACGACTTTCTCAGCGTCGACCAGTTCCCGACTCTCACCTTCCGCAGCACGAAGGTCGACCTGGGTTCCAACGGCGACTGGAAGGTCAACGGCGACATGACCGTTCGGGGCGTGACACGCCCGATCGTCCTCGATGTCGAGTTCGAGGGCGTCATCCAAGACCCCTGGGGCAACCAGCGACTCGGTTTCACCGCCTCCGGCGAGATCGACCGCAACGACTTCGGAGTGAGCTTCAATGCCGCCCTCGAGACCGGCGGCTTCGTCGTTTCCCCGAAGGTCAAGCTGGAGATCGAGGCTGAGGCGGTCCGCCAGGCTTAAGACTTCAGCCCGCTTGCGAACAGCTCCTGCCGGTCCGGCTCGGGTCCGGCAGGCGGCGGGTCCAGCAGGCCGTGTGTGCCCCTCGGCGCTTGTCTACTGTGTACCTGGTGATCTCTTCGGTAGTTAGATTTCGACAGTGAGCGCGCCAACCGAGTCAGGGCCGGACGTCCTCGGCATCCACGCGCATCTTCTCGCGTCGATCCCCGGCGTCCTGGTCCTCCTCGACGCTCGTGGCATCGTGCGCTTCGCGTCCGGTCAGGTCGAGCACCTCGGCGGCCAGCCAGTGGACGTCCTCGTCGGCTCGGAGTTGAGCAACCATCTCGAGCCGAAGGACCGGTCGCTTCTGACCTGGCTGCTAGCGGCTTCTGCGGCAAAGTCACCCGAGCAGCTGACCGGCCCGGTACGGCTGCCATATCTTCACGCCGACGGAAAGCCGCGGCTCGCCGAGGCCTGGGCACTCAACCGGTTGGCGGATCCCGCCCTTGCCGGGTTCGTCGTCCTGCTGCTGCTCGAGAGCGCGTACGACCACTTCGATCAGGTCCTCGCCTCGGCCCAGGCCGGGGCCGCTCTGGAGGACAATCTGTCGGCCCTCGCCGTTGCCCTGGGGCTCCCGCCCGTGCTCGGGGAGTGCTTCTTCGTCGTCGCCTCACCCGACGGCCGGATGATCAGCCGCTTTCCGCCGGACCCGTCGGTTCCCGGACCACCCGCCGCCGGACCCTGGGACCAGGCCATGGGGCCTGACTCGAGCATCTTGTACACCGAGCTTGCGGGCTTGCCCGAGTCCACTCGGGCCGCTGCTGGCGGATTCCGCTCCGTGTCCTGCTTCCCGATCTTGACCCGCGGCGAGATCACACCGTCTGCTTGCCTGGTCGTGTGGAGTCGTGAGCTCGGCCCACTTGGGACCACAGAGCGGACCGCGGTGGATCGGGCGCTGATCCTCGCCTCGCTCATGATGTCGCAAAACCTCGTGAAGGAACGGTCGCTCGAGGAGGCCTCTCAGGACCTGCTGACCGGTCTCGGTAATCGAAGGAGTTACTTCCAGGCGCTCGACTCACGGATCGAAGCCGGCGACCGGCCGGCCGTGTTGTACATCGACATCGACGGTTTCAAGGACGTGAACGACCGACTGGGTCGCCTCGCTGGAGATTCGGCGCTGCGTGTGATCGCCCGCCGGCTGTCGTCGGTCCTGCGCCCGACCGACGAGCTCGCCCGCATCGGAGGAGACGAGTTCGCAATCCTTTGCGCCAGCGACGTCACCGAGCCTCAGGTCATCGCCATCGCCGCCCGCGTGGTCGAGCGCCTCGCGGAACCCATCTCAATTGGTGACGCTCCGGCGTTGAAGGTCGGGGCAAGCATCGGGATCGTGCTCGACTTCCCACCGGAGACGACCTCGGACACCCTGCTCGCCAGTGCTGACGAGGCGCTGTGCGAGGCCAAAGCGGCCGGGCGGAGCTGTTGGCGGGTGGCGCCGGTCCCCGAGAGGCAAAGAATCTGAGGCAGTGGTCCACGTCGCGCTGACTGCCGGTTCGTGATGATCTTCGGAATCGCAGCCAGGCCGGGTTGATCTCGCAAGAAGCGACCTTCGCGTGGAGTTTCGCACTCTTGCGGTGATCCGTGGCGGTCGCGAGCGCTCAGTGCCGAAGCGTCAGCGGGAGTGCCAACGGTCGTCGGTGTCCACCACCTGTAGCGCCAGGTTCTGGAGTGCCGCGACGAGCTCGCGCAGACGCTTGGCGTTGTCGAACATCGGCCGGTAGTCCTCGAGCTGTTCAGGACTGAGCACCCGGGTGACGGTTCTCGCCTCGACCTTGCGGGTCCACACGATGTAGGGACCGTGCAGCTGGGCGGGATCAGCTTTGCATCGGCAGTTCGCCTTGCCACAGCGAGTCGATCTCACCTCGACCGAGCCCGGTAACGCCAAGCCCAGCTCGGAGAGCACTTTCACGATACTGGCCTGCTTAGCTCGCGTCGCCCGGTCGAGGCTCAGACCTCTCGTCGTCGTCATCAGCATCCTGTGGGTGCCGAAAACCTCATCCAGGTCTTCAACCCGGACTTTCGGTGACGTGAGGTTCCTGGCGAAGATTGAGGTGCGGCACTCTCTTTCCTCTACGTGGCCTTCGTTCGTCTGCTCCAGCTGGTCCGGTTCACCTGGGGCGGCCAAGAGGAACTGGCCATCGAAGTCGCCATCGTCCGCCACGAGGTCTCCGTGTTGCGCCGCCAGGTCGCTCGTCCCGGCCTGCGGCCATCGGATCGAGCAGTCCTAGCGGGGTTGAGTCGGCTGTTCTCAACGGCTCGCCGGAGACGGTTATTCGTCCAGCCCGAGACTCTGCACCACTGGACCGAGATCTGGTGCGAAGGGATGGACGTACCCGGACCGACGGTCGGACGGCCGGCACCGCCGGTGGGCACTGTGCATCTCGTGAGCTGGGCGGATGGGTTTTCGGCACCGACACGCCATGAGTCGTCTCCTCGTCGTTGGATGTGACCTGCCACCGTGAACTCCCTTCCTCCCTCTGGGAAGGCCGGATTGCCACGACGGATTGCCAAGAAGAGCGACAGCAAGAGTTCAGTCCGTCCGAAAGAACCGTTACCAGGAAGTATGTCTGGCGCCCTCGGCAGGATTCGAACCTGCGCACCCGGCTCCGGAGGCCGATGCTCTATCCCCTGAGCTACGAGGGCTCGCTTGAGCGCAAGTTGCATGCTAGCGGGACTTCAGCCATTCTCGGACTCAAATGACCACCGAACGACGCCTGGCCGATGGGATCGTCGCGGCTCTTGCGGCCCTTCATATCCCAGTCGAGCCGCAGGAGGTCCAGCTCGTCCGCCCGGCGCGCCCGGAGCATGGTGACTGGTCGACCAACGCTGCACTCGTCGTCGCGAAGTCCGTCGGTCGGGCGCCTCGCGACGTTGCCGCGGCTCTCGTGGCCGCGCTCCAGGACGCAGAGATCTACGAGGTAGTCGCGGTCGAGGCCGCGGGGCCCGGGTTTGTCAATTTCAAGCTTGCGACCTCGTGGTTGCACCACGCGCTCATGGACGTCGTCGCTGCAGGCGAAGAGACCTACGCGACTCCGGAGCTCGGAGCCGGGGAGCGGGTCCAGATCGAGTTCGTATCCGCCAACCCGACTGGCCCGCTGCACGTCGGCAACGGCTGGCTCGGCTCGTACGGCGACGCTCTCGGGCGGGTGATGAGCCGGTGCGGCTGGGAAGTAGAGCGGGAGTTCTACGTGAACGATACTGGCGGCCAGATCCGCCTTCTCGGCGAGAGCCTTCTCGCCCGACGCCGCGGCGAGGTTGTGCCGGAGGAGGGCTACCAGGGCGAGTACGTCACGCAGTTGGCGCAGCAGTACGAGGGGCCCGAGGACATCGTCCAAGCCGGCCGGTTTGCCAGCGAGGCAATCCTCGAGAACATACGGGAGACCCTCGAGAGGCTCGACATTTGTTTCGACGAGTGGTACTCACAAGCCTCGATCGAAGAGAGCGGCCAGGTTGGCGAGACGATCGAGTTGTTTCGCGAACGGGGGCTCGTGTACGAGGACGACGGGGCGATCTGGCTCCGGTCCACCGAGGTCGGCGACACCCGCGACCGTGTGCTGATCAGGTCTAACGGCGATGTCACCTACCTCGCAGGCGATCTCGCGTACCACCGCGACAAGTTCCTTGTCCGCAAGTTCGATCGGGTCATCGACGTCTTCGGCGCGGACCACCACGGCCAGGTCGCCAGCCTGAAGGCCGGCGTCACGGCGCTCGGCATCGACCGCGACAGGCTGGAGATCCGCCTCGGTCAGCTCGTCAACATCGTCGGCCGCCGGATGTCGAAGCGCTCCGGGAACTTCATCAAGCTCGACTCGGTCATCGACGAGATCGGAGCCGACGCGACCCGGCTCCTGTCGCTCCTCAATTCGATCGACCAGGCCACGACGCTCGACCTCGAGCTCATGAAACGACGGTCGATGGAGAATCCCGTGTTCTATGTGCAGTATGCACATGCTCGGATCGCCGCGATCGACCGCAAACGCGCCGAGCGCGGAATCGAGCGCGTGCCCATCTCGGAGGCCAACCTGGCCCTGCTCATTCACGACCGAGAGCTCGAGTTGATGCGCTGCCTTGTCGACCTGCCCTATGTGGTCGGAGAAGCGGCCAAAGAGCGCGCACCACACAAGGTGACCAACTGGGTTCGCCTGCTCGCCGGCGAGTTCCATGGCTTCTATCACGACTGCCGCGTTCTGTCCGACGAGGTCCCGTTCGAGCTCACTCAGGCTCGGTTGTGGCTGGTCGAAGGAGTCCGGATCGGTCTCGCGATCGCGCTCAGCCTCCTCGGGGTCCGGGCACCGGACGCGATGTGACCAGCCCCCAAGCTCCATCTGGGGCGCCTAGGCCCAAGTTGCCGCCGCCCGAGTCGTCGTCGCCGCCCGAGGGCCCGATCCATCGGGCCCTGCTTCCCGACACGTCGGCCATTACTGCTGACGGTCACCTGAGCGTAGGCGGGGTCGACCTTCTACTGCTCGCGGAGGACGTAGGCACACCGGTGTTCGTCTACGACGAGGACCACATGCGCAATCGGTGCCGCGAGGCTGCCCAGGGCTTCGAGGCCGGCGTTGCCTACGCGACGAAGGCTTTCTTGTGCAAAGCGATGGCGACGCTGGCCCTCGAGGAGAAGATGGCGCTCGATGTCTCCACCGGTGGGGAACTGGCGGTCGCGCTCGCGGGAGGAGCGACGGGTGAGCGCCTCGTGTGCCACGGCAACAACAAGTCCTCCGAGGAGCTCGCGGCGGCGCTCAGCGTCGGCGTCGGCCGGATCGTCATCGACTCGTTCGATGAGATCGGCCGGCTGCGCGCTCTGAGCACCGCGGGCGTGGCATCCGGCTCGGCGAGTCATCGGCCTCGCCTGTTGGTCCGCGTGACGCCCGGTATTGAGGCGCACACCCACGAGTACGTGAAGACTGGGCAGGAAGACACGAAATTCGGTTTCTCACTGGCTTCGGGAGCGGCGGCCGAAGCGGTCGACGCGCTCAGGCATCTGGCGGACTTCGAGCTTGTCGGGGTTCACGCGCACATCGGCAGCCAGATCTTCGAGGTCTCCGCTTTCGCCGAGGAGATCGCCGCTCTCGCCCCGTTCGTGGTCGAGAACCGGTTTACGGAATGCTGCATCGGCGGCGGCCTCGGCGTTGCATACGTCGAAGGGGAGGTGGCACCTTCCATCACCGAGTGGGCGCGGGCCGTGCACTCGGCAGCGAGGACAGTGGGCCTCCCCTTGACGGTGCGCGTCACCGCCGAGCCGGGTCGCGCCGTGGTTGCGAGCGCGGCTGTGACGCTGTACCGGGTCGGCACCATCAAGCGGCTCCCAGGCTTGCGCACTTACATCGCGGTCGACGGCGGCATGTCCGACAATCCGCGGCCGGTGCTCTACGGCAGTGGTTACGAGGCCTTCCTGCCCCGCGCACCGCTGGCACCTCGGCCACTTGCCGCTCGGCTGGTGGGCAAGCATTGCGAGTCCGGTGACGTCATAGTCGATGACGCACGGCTTCCTTGCGACCTCGCTGTCGGTGATGTGCTGGCCACCCCGGTCACCGGCGCGTACGGATTCGCCATGTCTTCGAACTACAACCGGGTGCTGCGTCCCCCCGTCGTGTTCGTCTCAGGGGGCCGATCGCGGGTCGTCGTCCGGCGCGAGACCGTAGCCGACCTGCTCGCCCGCGAAACCTGACTCCGCTCGTCTTGTAACTTGTGCCGGTGGGCGAGCCTCGATCGAGCGAAACACCCGGCACCGATGTGGTGCGCGTCGGCCTTCTTGGCTACGGCAACGTCGGCGTTGCCTTCACCCGGCTCATCGACTCGCAAACTGAGGCGATCGCGCTCCGTACCGGCCTCGAGCTGCGAGTCACGCGCATTGCTGTCAGGGACACCGCGAAACAAAGGCCCGGTTCTGCACTTTCCGACGCCGGCGAGCGACTCTCCAGCGACGCCGCCTCGCTTGTGAACGACCCGTCGATCGACGTCGTCGTCGAGCTCGTCGGCGGAATCGAGCCGGCGCGCACCTTGGTGCTCACGGCTCTCGCGGCAGGCAAGCCTGTCGTCACGGCCAACAAGGAGCTCCTCGCGTCCTTTGGGGCCGAGCTTCTTCAAGCAGCCGAGAACGGGGGAGTCGACCTGTTCTACGAGGCCTCCGTAGCGGGCGCGATCCCGCTCGTCCGGCTCCTCAACGACTCGCTCGCGGGAGAGCGGATCGTCCGCGTGATGGGAATCGTGAACGGCACGACGAACTACGTGCTCACCTCCATGAGCGAGGAGGGCTGCGATTACGGCCGGGCACTCGCGGAGGCGCAGGCTCTCGGTTACGCGGAGGCCGACCCTACCGCGGACGTCGAAGGCTTCGACGCCCGAGCCAAGGCTGCCATCCTCGCCGGCATCGCGTTCGACGCGGACGTTGTCGCGAGCGACGTCTACACCGAGGGGATCACGGCCATCGGCGCTTCCGACATAGCTTTTGCCCACAAGCTCGGCTACGAGGTCAAGCTGCTGGCCGTCGCTGAGCGCGTGAGCGACGGTCCCACGCCCGCCGTCGCTGTACGCGTCCATCCTGCCATGGTCCCCCGGGAGCACCCTCTTGCGAGCGTTCGCGGAGCGTTCAACGCGGTTTTCGTCGAAGGCGATACCGCCGGCGAGCTCATGGTCTACGGCCGCGGTGCCGGCGGGATGGCGACGGCGAGTGCCGTGCTCGGTGATGTGGTGGAGGCAGCGCACCATCGCCGCGAGGAGATGAGGGGCCGGGCCGTCCGCCGCGAGCAAATCGAGATCCGGCCGATCTCCGCGCTTCGAACCCAGTACTACCTCACTATGGATGTGAAGGATCAGCCCGGCGTGCTGGCGTCGGTGGCCCACGTGTTCGGTGAGCACCATGTCTCGATCCGCTCCATGGAACAGATCGACATCGGTGACGGGGCTCGCCTGGTGTTCATCACGCACACCGCCCGTGAAGCCGACGTTCAGGCGACCCTCGCCTCGCTCGCGGAGTTGGATGTCGTCGCTCGCATCGGCGTGGTGCTGAGGGTCATCGGGCCGGAACGTTGATCGGGACCCAGTGAGCTCCTGGCGCGGTGTGATCGAGGAGTATCGAGACTTCCTCCCTGTCTCCGAGGCGACACCGGTGGTGACGCTGTTGGAGGGCGCGACGCCCTTGCTTGCGGCCCCGCGGCTGTCAGAGCGGGTCGGTGCCGATGTTCTCCTCAAGCTCGAGGGAGCCAACCCGACCGGTTCGTTCAAGGACCGGGGCATGACGGTGGCGATCTCCAAGGCTGCCGAGGAGGGCGTCAAGGCGGTCGTTTGCGCCTCGACCGGCAACACCTCCGCCTCCGCGGCGGCCTACGCGGCCCGAGCGGGGATGAGTTGCGCGGTGCTCATACCGGAGGGTCATATCGCCCTAGGCAAGCTCGCGCAGGCCCTTGTGCACGGGGCGCGCGTCCTGCAGGTACGGGGCAACTTCGACGTTGCCCTCGAGATCGTGCGAGAGCTGCCGCGCCGTGCACCGGTAGTGGTCGTGAATTCGGTGAACCCGTTTCGCATCGAGGGGCAGAAGACCGGCGCCTTTGAGATCGTGGACCGCCTCGGGGATGCTCCCGAGGTCCACTGCATCCCGGTGGGCAACGCCGGGAACATCACGGCCTATTGGCGTGGATATTGCGAGTACCGCAACGCCGGGCGCTCCACACGGCTGCCGAGAATGTTCGGGTTCCAGGCCGCCGGCGCGGCGCCGATCGTCGTCGGTCATCCGATTGCCGAGCCCGAGACCGTCGCCACGGCCATCCGGATCGGCAACCCGGCTTCGTGGTACGGAGCGACAGCGGCAGCGTCGGAGTCCGGCGGAGGGATCTACGCGGTGACCGACGAGGAGATCCTGGAGGCCTACCGGTTCCTCGCCACCGAGGAGTCGGTCTTCTGCGAGGCAGCCTCGGCGGCGTCTGTCGCGGGCCTGCTGAGAACTCCTGTGCCGAAAGGCACGACCGTCGTGTGCGTGCTGACCGGCCACGGGCTGAAGGACCCGGATCTGGCGATCAGCCAAGTGTCGGTGCCTCCGGTGGTCGACGCCGACCTCTCCTCGGTGCTCGGCGCACTCGGGCTCTGACTGCGCCACGCGGTCGGTTCCACGGGAACGGTGCTTGCTGGGAGCTCAATACTCCGCTAGCATGCAGTTGCCCTCGTTCGTCATTGCGGATGCCAGCTCGCCCCTTGGGCGGGCGACCCGAATGGGGCGGCGGGAATCGCAGAGGTCCTTTCCCGGTTGTTGCTTACACCGGCGCTTCCCCCGTGCAGACGCCTTAGCCGCCGTGGGCACCCACTGATTGGGCTGTGCGATCCGGCGAAGTCGACGACTCGTTCTGCTCGGAAACTCCCAGCATCGGATCGCAGGCTCGGGTCGATTGCGTGACCCGACTTGGTCTTGGTTCGGGTGACCGCCCGGGAGGGTAGGTCGTGGGGGCATCGGGGGACCAACGACATCGCGGAATTCCGGAAGGTCCGGGAACAACCTCCAAAGAACCACCTTGAGTAACAGGATTATCCAGAGAGGAAGTTGATGAGCGAAGAACAGCTCGAGCGTTCGATCCTTGAGCGCAAAGCGAGCGACGAGCTTCGGGCAATCGCGACCGCCATGTCCCTCGAGCCCGTGGCTCGTACGCGCAAGGCGGATCTCGTGAACCAGATCCTGCGGGCCGCCGGCGTCGAGGTCGAGGGCACCGCACCGTCGCACGCGAGTAGCACGGCATCGCCGCAATCACCGCCTTCCAACGGTGGCGCCGCCGACTCGCGCCAGGCAGCCGCGGCAGACGGCGCATCCGCGTCGAAGTCGGCGCGAGGTCGCACCTCCAGAGCCCGGTCCACAGTCAAGGCGGGTTCGGCGGACTCGCTGCCGGCCCACGCCGAAGTGAACGCCAACGGCGGCGGGCCAGCTCAAGAACTGGGCGAGGGCCGTGACGGCTCGTTGGCGGCGGGCTCGGCGCTCGGCAACGGGAAGGACTCCGCAGCCTCGACGGACTCCGCGGACGCGGTCGCAGAAGGCGCAGCCGCCATCCTGGCGGGCTCCCACTTCGACCGAGGCAGTCGGGAGCCAGCCCCGGCGACCGGTGCAAGCTCTGCTTACAGCGAGCTGCGGTCCGGTGAGCTCGCGTCGAATGTGGCCGGCGGTGCCGCTGGCGGTGCTGAGACGCTTGATCGGATGGCCGGGGATGTGCCGACCACGCTTCGCCCTCAGCGTCAGCCCCAGCAGCACTCGCAGCCAGGTCGAGGCAATCAGGGTGGCCAGAATGGCCAGGGCAGCCAGGTCGAGGCAGGCAACCGCCGCGGGCGCCGTCGTCGCGGACGTGACCGCGAGCGCGGCGGTCAGGAGCCGCAGGGTGGCGGCCAGGAAGTGGCATGGCAGGGCGAGCTCGTGCCGGTCCGTGGCCTGCTCGATCTAAGGGACGAGGGCTACGGTTTCCTTCGTACGAGCGGCTACCTGCCGAGTGTCAAGGACGTGTACATCTCGGTCTCGCAGGCCAGGCGGTTCGCGCTGCGCCGTGGCGACGCCATCGAGGGTGCATGCCGTCCGGCGGGACCGAGCGAGAAATACCCGGCCTTGTTGCGTATCGACACGGTTTGCGGGATGAAGCCGGAGGACGCCCGTGAGAGGCCGCGCTTCGAGGACCTGACTCCGCTGTTTCCCGACCAGCGGATGCGGCTCGAGCTGAAGGACGATCCGCTCAACACGACCGCACGGATAGTCGACCTGATCTCGCCCATCGGCAAGGGACAGAGAAGCATGATCGTTTCGCCACCGAAGGCGGGCAAGACGACGATCCTCAAGCAGATAGCCCATTCGATAGAGCAGAACGATCCGAGCGTCCATCTCATGGTCCTGCTCGTGGACGAGCGTCCCGAGGAGGCCACGGACTGGCGCCGCTCAGTGAAAGGCGAGGTGATCGCCTCGACCTTCGACCGTCCCGCCGACGAGCACACGACCGTTGCGGAGCTCGCGATCGAGCGGGCCAAGCGGCTTGTCGAGCTCGGCAGGGACGTCGTGATCATCCTGGACGGGATCACCCGACTCGCCCGGGCCTACAACCTGGCCCAGCCGGCAACCGGTCGCATCATGTCCGGTGGCGTGGACTCCGGCGCTTTGTACCCACCCAAGAAGTTCTTCGGAGCCGCTCGGAACATCGAGGAGGGGGGCTCGCTCACGATCCTCGCGACCGCCCTCGTGGAAACGGGCTCGAAGATGGATGAAGTGATCTTCGAGGAGTTCAAGGGCACCGGCAACATGGAGCTGCGCCTCGACCGCAAGCTGGCCGAGCGGCGGATCTACCCGGCGATCGACGTCAACGCCAGCTCGACACGCCACGAGGAGCTGCTCTTCGATCGCTCCCAGCTCCAGCAGGTCTGGAAGCTCCGCCGGGTGCTCAACGGCCTTGGCAGCGATGGAGGCGGCGGTGCTGCCGGGGCCGGTCTCGAGCTCCTCATGGACAAGATCCGCACCACACGTTCCAACGACGAGTTCCTCGCCGAGATCGCCAAGGCGGCGATCCCGGGCGGCTGATTCACCCCGGAGCGGCCCTGGCTCGGGTCGGCCCGGCACGGCTTACAATGGAGAGATCATGAAGACAGACATTCACCCCGCCTACGTGACCGCGTCAGTGCGCTGCTCGTGCGGGAATAGCTTCATCACGCGATCGACCAAGTCCGACCTGCACGTCGAGCTGTGCAACGAATGCCATCCCTTCTACACCGGCAAACAGAAGCTGGTGGACACCGGTGGGCGCGTGGAGCGCTTCGAGCGCCGCTACGGCCAGCGCAAGACCAAGCGCTGACCCCGCCGGCCTGGCGGAGCGACCTGCCCGCAAGGCCGCAGACCTGTCGTCAGATGGCTGCCGGCTTACCGAGCCCTGCTTCGACGCGCCGGCGGTACATGACGCCTGTGACGAGGAAGAAGGCCGCCAAGGCGATCCCTACGCCGATCTCGGCGGGCCAGACGACCAGGTACCCCGGGTAGCTCCTGCCTGTGACGCTCAGCGCCAAAGGCTCGAGACACAGCGCTCCGGCAACGAGGACTGCGCTCGTCCAGGCCCGCCGAGTGCGCCAACGCTGTCCGAGCAGACCGTAGAGGGGCGCGGTCACAAATCCTCCGAGGATGTTCTCCTCATTGGAGAAGAGCAGGCCGTGGACCTCGCGGAGGCTCGTGATGGTCCACTGGCCGCCCTCCAAGGGCCCCATGATCATGAGGAAGTAGCCCGAGAGCGCCGACAAGGTGGCAACGAGGCCGACCGCCGCAGCGCGGCTCGAGCGCAACTGGCTGCAGCCGAACAGAAATGGCAGCACGAGCCACGGTGCGGACAGAAGGCTCAGCGACTCGGTCCAGAGCCCTGTCGCGTTGATGCTGCCCAGGTACTGGTCGCCTCCTCCGAAGATGAGACCGACCACGACGGCGACCAGGAATACCACCCACGCGGTATAGCACAAACAGGCTCGGGCTGGGTATAGGGATGGCTGGTGTGGCACTAGCCTGAGTTCGTGCTCGATCGCCTTGAGGCGCTTGAAGCCGAGTACTCACAGGTCCTCACCCGCCTCTCTGACCCAACGCTCTCGCAGGACCGCAATGAGCTACGCGCGCTGTCGCGCCGCCACAAGGAGCTCGAAACCGTTGTGCGAAAGATGCACGAGCTCAAGTCCGCGCAGGAGGACGTCAGCATCGCTCGCGAGCTGGCGGCCGATGCCGTCGGCGCCGAGCGCGAGCTCGGCCGTGACGAGCAGAGTGCCGCGGAGGCAAGGGTCGTGGCACTCGAGACGGGGCTGCGCGACCTGCTGATGCCACGCGACCCGCACGACGGACGAAACGTGATCGTCGAGATCCGGGGCGCCGAGGGAGGAGAGGAGGCGAACCTCTTCGCCAAGGACCTGTTCGACATGTACCAGCGTTATGTCGACCACCGGGGTTGGCGCGTCGAGGTGCTGGACCTTCGCGAGTCGGAGCTCGGTGGTGTCGACGGGGTCACCTTTCTCGTCAAGGGCGAGGACGCCTGGCAGCGCCTGCACCAGGAGGCCGGCACTCACCGGGTGCAGCGGATCCCGGTCACCGAGTCCCAGGGACGCGTCCACACCTCCTCTGCGACGGTGAACGTGCTGCCCGAGGCCGACGAGATCGAGGTCGAGATCGGCAAGGACGATCTCAAGATCGACGTCTACCGCTCGACCGGGCCGGGGGGACAGTCCGTCAACACGACGGATTCGGCCGTGCGGATCACCCATCTGCCGACCGGGCTCGTGGTGGCGATGCAGGACGAGAAGAGCCAGATCCAGAACCGGGCGGCTGCGCTCAAAGTGTTACGGGCGCGCCTTTACGACCTCGAGCAGAAGAAGAACGCAGCCGCTCTTGCCAAAGAGCGCCGCGCCCAGGTCGGTGGTGGTGGCCGCTCGGAAAAGGTCCGCACGTACAACTTCAAGGACAACCGGGTCACCGATCACAGGATCGGGCTCACCTTGAAAAAGCTCGACCGCATCTTGACGGGTGACCTCGAAGAGCTCGTCGAAGCATTGCTGGCAGACGAGCGGAGCCGCCAGCTCGTCGAGGGATGAGGCGGCAGCCCGTAGTGGGCGGGGCGACGTGGCGCCAGCTGTGGCGTGAGACCTCCGAGACGATCGACGACCCGGTTCAGACGCGGTGGCTGCTCGAAGAGGCCAGTGGCCTCGACGGCGCGGCGTTGCTGCGCGATCTCGATCACGAAGCGTCCGCGGAGGCCGCGGCCCGGCTCGAGTCGCTCGTGAAGCGCCGTGTTGCCGGTGAGCCGGTCCAGCACGTGCTCGGCCACTGGGGCTTTCGCACCCTTGATGTCGCTGTTGACTCGCGGGTGCTGGTCCCACGTCCCGAGACCGAGCTCGTCGTCGAGGTCGCCCTGTCCGAGCTCGATCGCCTCTGCGCCTTGCGGCCCTCCGCGGAGGTGCTCGCCGTGGATCTCGGCACCGGCTCGGGGGTGATCGCCCTCTCGCTCGTTGTCGAGCGGGCCGCGGTGCGCGTCATCGCGACCGACTGCGACCCAGCCGGCCTCGAGGTCGCCTCCGTCAACTTGTCGCGGATCCCGGCCGAGGCAGCGGCGCGAGTTCAGCTCCGCCGGGGCGACTGGTATCAGGCCTTGCCCCTCGATGTCACCGGTCGGATCGACTTGGTTGTCTCCAATCCGCCGTATCTCGCCGAGCACGAGTGGTCCGGCCTCGACCCGGCCGTAAGTGACTTTGACCCGCTCGGGGCTTTGGTGGCGGGACCGAGCGGACTCGAGGCCATCGAGACGGTCGTGTCAGGTGCACCGCACTGGCTTGGCCGGCGCGGCGCCCTCGTGGTCGAGATCGCGCCCGATCAAGCGGGATCGGTGGTCGATCTGGCGCGGGAGGCCGGCTTTCGCACTGCAGCCGTCGCAGACGACCTGGCGGGCCGCCCGCGCGTCCTCGTGGCCCGGCGGTGAACCCGTCGAAGCTCGACGAGGTTGAGGAGGCGCTACTGGATGGGGAGGTCGTGGCCGTCCCGACCGACACGGTCTACGGGCTTGCCGTCGACCCCCGCTTGCCGGGCGCGGTCGACAGGCTGTTCGCGCTCAAACAACGACCCGGGCAACTCCCCCTGCCGATCCTGATCGCAGATCCGGCCGGGCTCGCGGACCTGGCGGAGACGACCTCAGCCGCCGGTCGGCTCGCTTCGCGCTACTGGCCTGGACCGCTCACCCTTGTGCTGCTCCGGCGCCCGGGCGTCATCTTCGACCTAGGTGGCGATCCTGCGACGATCGGGCTTCGCTGCCCGGCGAATTCGCTCCTGAGAGGCCTCCTGCGCAGGATCGGACCACTGGCCGTCACGAGCGCGAACCGCCACGGAGAACCCCCACTGCACACCGCGGACGAGGTCCGCGAGCACTTCGGAGCCAACGTCACCGCCGTGTTCGACGGCGGTCGATGCGACGGCCAACCCTCGACGGTGATCTCGCTCACTGGCGCCGGGGTCACTTGCCTGCGGGAAGGGGCGCTCTCGCTTACCGAGATCGCCACGATCGCTGCGGGCCGGTGAGGGACCACACACGCCTCTCGCATCCGCAGTGCCTTCGCATCCGCAGCTGCAGCCTGTCGCGCCTAGGACCGGCGTCGTGGCAACCAGCTGAAGCGCCTGATCGCGAACACGAGCGCGACCACGCACCAAATCGCGAGGTTCTCGAGCCGCGCCGCGCGGATCGAGTCGCTGTGGACCAGAGGGTTCATCGCGTTGTAGCTGGCGAGGACGAACGGCCGTATCGGGAAGTAAGAGGCGATCTTCGCCAGCACCGAGCTCGACGAGAGCGGGAAGAAGGTGCCGGAGATGAACATGAGAGGGAGGTAGACGCCGTTCACGATGGCCGGCGCAGCATTCGGGTTCGGGATGATCACGGTGATCGCGACCCCGAGCGCGCAGAACGTTGCCGCGCCGAGCACGACGACGACCACGACGGCACCGTAGGAGTGCGCCGGGACGCTGAGGCCGTAGAACGCCACGCCGACTCCGAGGGTGAGGGCCACGAGCACCAGCGTGCGGATCACGCAGCTCGCCACGGTTGCCACCATGTAGGCCCACGGGGCAAGCGGCGTGCCGCGGAACCGCTTCAAGATGCCCTGCTTCCGCTGATTGGTGAGGGTCATCGAGAGATTGGTGTAACAAGCGGAGATCACCCCGAAAGTCATGATCCCCGGGATGAAATACTGGTCGAGATTGAGCCCGTCATAGTGGGCACCTCTGTAGAGCGAGGCGAAGATGACGAGGAACATCACCGGCATGAAGAAGGTGAAGAAGGCGCCCATCGGGTTGCGCCAGTAGGCGAGCTGCTGGTACCAGAGCTCGCTCGCGACGATCCGAAGGGATTTCACGCCTTGTCCTCAGCGGTGAGCGACAGGTACACGTCCTCCAGGCTCGGCCGGGCGACTTCGAGCCCCTCCAGCTCGATCCCGCGCGCGACCGCCCGCGACATGAGCCGGTGCAATAGCGGCGTCGGCGATTCGGTGTCGACTTCGACCATGCGACGGCCGTCCACGGTGCTGACGGTGAGGTCCGATTCGGTGAGTCCGAGCTCGGCGACGCCGGCGGTCTGCTCGGGAAGCACGAAACGGATCTTCGCGGTCCCGTGTCCCGTCCCCCGATCGAGTCGGGTGTCCCGGTGGCGACGATGACCCCGTTTGCGATCACCGCGACGCGGTCCGCGGGCACCTGTGCCTCGTCCATGTAGTGCGTCGTGAGGAGCACGGTTCGGCCTTCGCCGGTGAGGCTGCGGACGATTTCCCACGCTTCCCGGCGCGTTCGGGTCGAAGCCGGTCGTCGGCTCGTCCAGGAACAGGAGCTCCGGGTCTCCGATGAGCGCCAGGCCGGGGTCCAAGCGGCGCTGCAGGCCGCCCGACAAGGTCCGGACCCGGGCGCCCGACTTCTCGCCGATCCCGATGAGATCGATCACCGCGTCCGGATCGCGCGGATGCGGGTAGTACGACGCTTGCCGCCTCAGCACCTCGCGGACGGTCAGGAACTGCTCCACGGCCGTCTCCTGCAGGACGATCCCGACGCGCTCGAGCATGCGCCGGCGGTCGTGCCGGGGTCGAGCCCGAGCACGGCGACCTTGCCGGCGCCCGCGGTCTGGTAGCCCTCCAGGATCTCGACGATCGTGGTTTTGCCTGCGCCGTTCGGCCCGAGCAGAGCGAGGACCTCGCCACTTTGAACCTCGAGGTCCACGCCTCTGACGGCCTTGACGGTTCCGAAGTCCTTGAGGAGCCCGCTCACTGAAACGGCCAGCTCCATTTCGCACAAGGTAGAAGGCTGCCTGGGAATTCTCCAGTCGTTGCTCACGATTTGGGCACTGATCGTTGAGGCCGCGGCACCCGCGCGTGCCGGCTGGGCCCTGTGCGAACCGCCCCGGCCAGGCCTTGTGGGAACTGCCCCGGCACGGGACATCGGGTCACGTTCTACAAGTCGGTCGGCTTCGCGCGCTCAGGGGAGGATGATGCTTGGCATTGGCGTGAAACTGAGAGGTCGTCAATACTGGAGCCTCTAGCCGGCCGCCGCGTGCCGGGTCCGGGTTCGCAGAGGAGACACTGTGCTGTACGGACATTTCGACGACGATCGGCGAGAGTACGTAATCACACGGCCAGATACACCGCTTCCCTGGATGAACTATCTCGGGACCGAGGAGCACTTCGGCATGATCTCCAACACTGCCGGCGGCTGCTCGTTCTATCGCGATGCGCGCCTGCGCCGACTGACCCGTTACCGGCACAACAACACGCCCCTCGACCTCGGTGGCCGTTACCTGTACCTGCGCGACGATCTGGACGGCGACTACTGGTCACCGTCGTGGCAACCGACCCGGAGTCCGCTGAGTGACTACGAGTGTCGGCACGGACTGTCCTATACGTCCATTTCCTCGGAACGAAACGGCGTCCGCGCCGAGATGCTCTACTTCGTCCCTCTCGGCGAGACACTCGAAGTCTGGCGGCTTCGTGTGCGCAACGATCGCGACAAGAGGGCTGACCTCTCGGTGTTCTCCTCGGTGGAGTTCTGTCTCTGGGACGCCGAGGACGACGCGACGAACTTCCAGCGAAATTTCTCGGTGGGCGAGGTCGAAGTGGTCGACGGCGTCATTTACCACAAGAGCGAGTACCGGGAGAGGCGGGATCACTTCGCCTACTTCGCGTGTTCCGAGCCGCTCGCTGGTTTCGACACCCAGCGCGATGTCTTCCTCGGTACCTGCCGGGGATGGGACTCACCGCTGGCGGTCGAGCGGGGCCGTTCCTTCGACTCGGTGGCGCACGGGTGGGCACCGATCGGGTCCCACCACATCCGGTTCTCGCTGGCGCCGTCGGAGACGCGCGACGTCGTTTTCGTCCTCGGCTACTCGGAGAACCCCACCGATGCGAAGTTTGACCCGCCCGGGACCCAGACCATCAACAAGGCCCGAGTCCGACCCGTGATCGAGCGGTGGTTGGAAACAGGGGAGGTCGAGCGCGCCTTCGGTGCGCTGCGTGACTCTTGGGGGGACCTCCTGTCCGTTCTCCAAGTCGAGACACCCGATCCTGACACCGATCGGATGGTGAACATCTGGAACCCCTACCAGTGCATGGCAACGTTCAACCTGAGTCGGTCGATGTCCTTCTACGAATCGGGCATCGGCAGGGGTATGGGCTTCCGCGATTCGAGCCAGGACCTGTTCGGCTGTGTTGGCATGGTTCCCGCAAGGGCGCGCGAGCGGATCCTCGACCTCGCGGCGACCCAGCTTCCCTCCGGCGGCGCGTACCACCAGTACCAGCCGCTCACCAAGCGCGGCAACAACGAGATCGGATCTGGGTTCAACGACGATCCCCTCTGGCTCGTCCTCGCGGTCAGCGCTTACTTGAAGGAGACAGGGGATACCGCAGTGCTCGACGAGCTCGTCCCCTACGACAACTTGGTGGGAAGCGAGGCCCCGCTCTCCGAGCACCTTCACCGCTGTATCCGTTACACGCTCGACCGGTTGGGACCACACGGGCTACCGCTGATCGGTCATGCCGACTGGAACGACTGTCTCAACCTGAACTGCTTCTCGGACAGCCCCGGTGAGTCCTTCCAGACCACCGAGAACCGGGAGGGAGGCGTCGCGGAGTCGCTCTTCATCGCTGCACAGTTCGTGCTTGCGGCCAACGAGCTCGCCGGGGTCGCCCGGCTGCGGGGAGATGCCGACGAGGCAGCATCCCTCGAGGCCGAAGCCCGTCGGATGGTTGCGGCGGTCGAAGACCACGGGTGGGACGGCGAGTGGTTCCTCCGGGCCTTCGACGCCCTCGGCGGGACCGTGGGCTCACACTCGAACGCCGAGGGAAAGATCTTCGCCGAGCCGCAGGGCATGTGCGTCATGGCAGGGATCGGCGTCTCCGACCGGAAGGCTGCGGCCGCCCTGGCCAGTGTGAAGGAGTGGCTTGCCACCGAGCACGGGATCATGCTCGTGCAGCCTGCGTATACCCGGTACCACCTCGAGCTCGGAGAGATCACGACTTATCCGCCCGGTTACAAGGAGAACGGCAGCATCTTCTGTCACGTCAATCCTTGGATCATGATCGCCGAGACGATCCTCGGGGACGGTGAAGCCGCGTTCGACTACTACAAGCGGACCAATCCTTCGGCGCGCGCCACGATCAGTGACGTGCACAGATGTGAGCCCTACGTCTATGCACAGACGATCGCCGGCCGTGATGCCGCGAGCTTCGGTGAGGCGAAGAACTCCTGGCTGACGGGGTCTGCATCGTTGCACCTCACGGCGATCTCCCAGTGGATCCTCGGTGTGCGGCCAGAGCTCGAGGGTCTCCGCATCGACCCGGTGCTGCCGCCGTCCTGGCGAGGGTTCACTGCCCGTAGGCGATGGCGGGGGGCAACCTACGAGATCGTCGTTCACCAAGAACAGGGCACGAAAGGCCGCGTCCGGCGGCTCATGGTCGACGGGACAAGCGTCGAGGGCAACCTCGTCCGCCCGGCGCCGGCGGGGTCCACCGTCAGGGTCGAGGCGACCCTCGAGCCCGCACCGCCGTCCAGCTGAACGCTCAGAAGGCGGATCTCGCGCCGATCGAGATTGGAGTCGTCGTTCTTCAGCCAAGCCAGTCAGCCGACCGACTGGCACACCGCAATCTGCCGCCACGCGACAGTGCCGGCCTCGGCCATCTCCTCTTCAGTCAGGCTGATGGGCCGACTGGCCGGTCGCGCTGGCCCCGGCGGCGCTCTGCGGGCCGTCGACGGCGTTCGCGGCGATCACCCCCCGATACCAGAACGCGCTGGCCTTCGGGATGCGCTGCTGAGTCCGGTAGTCGACGAACACGATGCCGAAGCGCTGCGAGTAACCGTCGGCCCATTCGAAGTTGTCCAACAGCGACCAGAGGAAGTAGCCGCGCAAGTCGACGCCCTTCGAGATCGCTGCATGTGCCGCGACGAGATGGCTGCTCAGGTACTCGATGCGTTCGGGGTCCCGCACGGCACCGGTTGGGTCGGCGTAGTCGAAGAAAGCAGCCCCGTTCTCGGTGATGTACAAGGGGATGTCGCCGTAGTCCTCTCGTACGCGCAGCAGGATCTCGGTGAGCCCGTCGGGCTCGATCGCCCACCCCGTCGAGGTGCGTGGCACGTCATCTCGCGGCCGCTCGTCGACTCCGAGCCAGCTGCTGTAGGAGGAACGGCGCGTGGGTGGCGCGACCTTGGAATCGGCAGACACGGCCACTGTGCGTCGCGTGTAGTAGTTGACGCCGAGGAAGTCGAGATCTGCGCGGATGATCTCCAGGTCACCGGCTCGCAGGAAGTCGTCCCCAACGAGGTGCACGTACTCGCCGAGGAGCATCTCGGGGTAGCGGCCCAGTAGGACCGAGTCGAGGAACCAGCGATTCAGGTGCACGTCGAGCCGCCGCGCGGCGGCAGCGTCCTCGTCGCTCTTCGACGCCGGCGTCACCGGGACCAGGTTGAGCGCGATCCCTATCTGCGCGGAGCTGCCCGCCGTCTCGGCGATGGCTCGCGCCGCCATGCCGTGGCCGAGCAGCAGGTGGTGCGCAGCTGTCACAGCCGCGCCGAGGTCCCGGAGACCGGGCGCGTGCTGTCCGCTGGCATAGCCCACGAAGGCTGCCACGTATGGTTCGTTCACGGTGACCCAGCGCTCCACCCGGTCGCCGAGCGCGTCGGCGACGATGCGCGCGTAGTCCTCGAATCGCTTCGCCGTGTCCCTGTTCGTCCAGCCACCGACGTCTTGAAGCCCTTGGGGCAGGTCCCAGTGGTAGAGCGTGACGACCGGCTCGATGCCGCGGGCGCGTAGTGCATCCACGAGCCGCCGGTAGTGGTCCAAGCCGGCTTGGTTCACGGCGCTGCTGCCGTCGGGCTGCACTCGCGGCCAGGCGATCGAGAAGCGGCAAGCACCGATCCCGAGCTCTGCCATGAGCTCGACGTCTGAGTCAAGGCGGTGGTAGTGGTCGCACGCGATGTCACCGTTGTCGCCGTGGTGCACGGTGCCCGGAAGGTGGGTGAAGGTGTCCCAGATCGAGGGGCCCTTCCCATCCTCGTCGGCGGCTCCCTCGTACTGGTACGCGGCGGTCGTGACGCCCCAGAGAAAGTCCTTGGGGAACACGAGCTGATCGCTCATCAGAGCGTCTTACCGAGGACGCACGGGCACAGGATGTCAGGCGGCGTGAAGCGGCTCCCCTTCGTGCTGCGGTGACCGACCACGTCGAGGCCTCTGAAGGCCATTCGGAGACAGGTGTGCATGAACTAGAACCTAGTGCCGTCACCGGCAACGTTTGCCTTGTTTCGGACGGCGGAGGTCGCACGCTGACCTCGCTAGGCGATCCTGAGGACTGTTCTTCGTCGGAGCGACATGCCCGGACATCGGGAAACCGGGCGTGGTGGCACCAGCCCAGCGACAGCGGCAGCCACAGAGAAGGGGACCTTGGGCGAAGGCTCAGCTCGGACGTCTCGCCGTACACTTTTCCACGCGTGGAACGGTTCAGAGCCTGGTTCCTGAGACCCACGACGGCCGCCTGTGCTTTTGCTGGTATGCCCGAACACGGACAGGTGAGGCAGACAGCATGGGCGGCCGCCGTGCTGGTTTGGCTGGGCGCGCTGAGCCGGAGCGTGTACGAGGTCATCCTGACGCGCTCGTTGCGGGCCGACAATGCATGGGCGCTACGAGATGGCGCGGTCGTGGTGCTGGCGACCCTTCTGGTTGCGGTCTTGACACTTGGAGGACGGCGCAAGCTGAAGTCCCGCGCGCGGCTCCGCGCGGGTGTCGCCATGCTCATCTTGGGTGCGATGACCGTCGGCCTGGTGATCTGGGTCGTGTATGCCCCCCTGCCAGAGCAGCGAGCTGTCTCCGTCCCGCCCGTGAATGCCAGTCCGCAGGCCGTGGTGAGAGCCTATGTGGTCGCGTTGGACGAGCACGACGCAGCCGTTGCCGACACACTCTGGTCGCCGTTGGGGTTCTTTCGCGGCCAGCAGCCTTGGGAAGTCAGCTACTACATCCGCGTCCGGATCACGTGGATGGCAAAGTCGTCGTACCCAGACGCAAATGACCTGAACTTGCCACGAGGTGTCACAGGAGCAGATGTGTCCGTCGGCCTGGCCGGATGGACGCGGAACGGTGGGCCGGTCGGCGAGGGCGGTGACTGGGATTACACGCTCGCGCCCATCGGTCCCCATCACGCCTGGCGGATCATCGATGAAGGTATGCCTTGAGGCACGAGTCGCTCAGAGACGCGCTCGCCGAGTGACCGGGCACTTCCCAGCGGTACGAGGGAACGCGGTCCGACCTGGGTTGCGGAGATCAAACAGCGCAAACGCTGTCGGTCGCGGCCCTAGACGTCAGGCCGCCTCGTGTGCACCGAGCAGGTCGACAGGCCAGACGTTCCCGGTCCCGGCACTCCTCAACCCTCAACACGGCCCAGCCAGGTCTTCGAGGCGTGCCGGGGACGACCGGTAGACTTGGCCAATGCGTATCTCGGTCGGATCGGATCATGCCGGTCTCGAGTTGAAGCGGCTCTTGGTCGAGCATCTCGCTTTCTTGGGGCACGAGGTGGTGGATCTCGGCACGAACTCGCCCGATGAAGTGGACTACCCGGACTTCGGCGCCGCGGTCGGCCGCAGTGTCGCATCGGGCGGCACCGATTTTGGGGTCTGTGTGTGCGGCACCGGGATCGGCATGGCTATCGCGGCGAACAAGGTCCATGGTGTGCGTGCCGCTGTGGTGCACGACGTGAGCTCAGCGCGACTGGCCCGCGAGCACAACAAGGCGAACGTGATCTGCTTCGGAGCGCGCCTTGTCGGCACAGTGGTAGCTACCGACTCGCTGGAGATGTTTCTGCGCAGCGAGTTCGGGGGAGGCCGACACCTCCGGAGAATCGAGAAGATCGCCGCTCTCGACGAGTGCCAACCATGACGCCAGGAGCCTGGCCATGACATCTTTCGAAGGAGCCAGCGAGTGACAATGCCGATCGCCGGACCACCGAGTCCGAGCGCCTTCCTGCCGGGCGCGCTCGCTGGGGACCCGGAACTGCACGCCCTGCTCGAGCGTGAGCTCGAGCGACAGCGAACGAGCCTTCAGCTGATCGCATCGGAGAACTTCACCTCTCCGGCAGTGCTCGCCGCCTCAGCCTCAGTGCTGACGAACAAGTACTCCGAGGGTTATCCCGGACGACGCTATTACGGTGGGAACGTCGTCGCGGATCAGGTGGAGGACCTCGCGCGATCGAGGGCGATGGAGCTCTTCGGCGCGGAGCATGCCAACGTTCAGCCGCACGCAGGCGCGAACGCGAACCTGGCGGCGTATCTCGCACTTGTCGAGCCGGGCGACACCATAATGGCGATGCGTCTCGATCAGGGTGGGCACCTCACCCACGGTTCTCCTGTCAGCATCACGGGCAAGCTGTACCGGTTCGTCGCCTACGGGGTCACACCTGCGGCCCCCGACGGTTCGGGCGAGCGGATCGACCTGGACATGGTCCGCGACCTCGCCATCCGCGAACGGCCGCGCCTGATCGTGGCAGGGGCGACGGCCTACTCCCGTGTGATCGACCCGCAGCCGTTCCGGGAGATCGCCGACGAGGTCGGTGCTCGCTTCATGTTCGACGCGGCACACCCGGCCGGGCTCATAGCCGGCAAGGTCCACCCGAGCCCGGTGGGCGTCGCGGATGTCGTCACCCTCACCACCCACAA
Organism: Acidimicrobiaceae bacterium; assembly: GCA_003139355.1. Lineage (GTDB taxonomy): Bacteria > Actinomycetota > Acidimicrobiia > Acidimicrobiales > Bog-793 > Fen-455. Next base: position 47,430 of record PLIM01000087.1, read on the forward strand.
GACCCTGCGCGGTCCGCGGGGCGGTGCCATCCTGTGCGGCGCCGACCTGGCGAAGTCGGTCGACTCCGCCGTCTTCCCGGGCCTGCAGGGCGGACCGCTCGAGCACGTGATCGCCGCCAAGGCGGTGGCGTTCGCGGAGGCGCTCAAGCCCGAGTTCCGCGACTACGCATCCAAGGTGGTGCACAACGCGGCCGCACTCGCGCAGGCACTCACCGTTCAAGGGTTCCGGCTCGTTGCCGGGGGAACGGACAATCACCTCGTGCTCATCGACCTGCGGAGCTTCGAGTCCGAGCTGACTGGCAAGGTCGCCCAGGAGGTCCTGGACAGGACTGGGATCACTTGCAATCGCAACGCGATCCCGAACGATCCCAGGCCTCCCTTCGTGGCGAGTGGGCTGCGTCTTGGGGTGTCCGCAGAGACGACCGCCGGGCTCGGTGAGGCAGAGATGGTCGAGGTCGCCTCGCTCATTGCCCGGGCTCTGCGCGGGCGCGAGGACCAAGACGAACTGGCGTCCGTTCGCGGTGCCGTCAGGGAGCTGTGCCGCCGGTTCGATCCTTACCCGGGCGGTGTCGCGTCGGCCGGGTGAGGGGCGCCTGCCTTGTTTCCGGTCACGGGAATGGCAGGGGGACCTAGATGGTGGCGGACCAGGGTATTGTCTTGCCGGATCGGTGGTGGCGATGCCAGGATTGGCGACCGGAGTGAGCAGGAAGCCCTCGCCGAGCTTCAGCACGTTGATCGGTATGGGCGTCGCAACAGCCCTGTGCATCGCCGTCGGAGTAGGCGGCGGGTACTGGCTGGACAGGACGTTCCACACCGGTGTGCTGCTCACGTTTGTTGGTTTGGCGCTCGGGGTGGTTGCCGCGGTTGCGGTGGTCTACTCCGATGTCAAGACGTTTCTCTGAGAGCCAGCAGTGGGGCCGACCCGCAAGGTCACACGCCGCTGTTCCAGAGACGATCAAGAAGAGAGCATGGAGCGACTCGCAGCGGTACTGGGACAGCTTGACCTGCCGGAGATCTCGAGGATGCTCCGGCGGACGGTGTTCACCGCCCTCGGCGTCGGCGTCGTCGCGCTCGTCGTGCTGTCGACCGTCGGCTACCCGCTTGCCGGGCTGGGTGCCTTAATCGGCCTCGGCCTTGGACTGGTGAACATCCGCCTCGTGATGTCGACGGCCTCGCGGCTGAATGCTTCGGGGACGACCAAGATCAAGCGCCCGATGGCGATGAGCACCTTGACGCGTCTCGCTCTCACGACCGTGGTCGCGATCGTCCTGGTCGTGGTGAACCTGCCACTCGGCATGGGCGTGCTCGGGGGCGTCGCGGTGTTCTACCTCCTCTTCGTCGTGAGCCTGGTGGTCACTCTGCTTCGCCAGGGGGCGGTCACATGACCGGTAACTGGCTGCTGGCCGGCGCGGGTTCCATCACGGTCGGCAACTCCCCCACGATCAAGTTGTTCGGCCTGACGGTCAACAAGTACGACGTCATCTCCTCCCTCGTCGCGGGAGTGCTCGTCATCGGGATCGGGCTCGCCGTGAGGGTGCACATCACCGCCGGTGTGCCCGGCAAGCTGCAGCTCGCCTTCGAGACCCTCTCGAATGCCGTCTCGGGTCAGGTCGAGTCGTCCATCGGCTCCAAGGGGCGGCGGATCGTGCCGCTCGCGATGACGTTGTTTCTTTACATACTGTTCTGCAACTGGCTCGAGATGATCCCCACGGGTCACACCCCGCAGTTCCTGCCGTCCCCGACCGGCGACGTGAACATGACCTACGCGATGGCGCTCACCGTGATCATCCTCGTGCATGCGACCTGGATCCGGACCCAGGGTCTGGGTCACTATCTCGGCCACTACTTCCGGCCCTACAAGGTGCTTTTCCCGATTAACTTGATCGAAGAGATCGCGAAGCCGCTCACCCTGGCGCTTCGACTCTTCGGCAACATCTTCTCAGGCGGGATCATGCTGCTGTTGATCTGGGCGCTCCTCCCCTGGTTCGTAATCCCGATTGGGGACTTGGGTTGGAAGATCTTCGACGGCCTTTTCGTCGCGCCGATACAGGCGTTCATTTTCTCGTTGCTCACGATCCTTTACTTCCAGGCTGCGATGTCAGGCGAACATTGACCGCTCACAGCAGTGCCGAGGAGCGCAACTCGACGGCTCGTTGGAGCTCCGAGCAGATCCCACCCGTTCAGAAAGGGAGTAGGTAAACCCAATGGCAAATGACCTCAACCAGGCGATCGAGCTTGCCGGCGCAATGGTCGGCGGCGGACTCGCCCTCGGCGGCGGCGCTATCGGCGCAGCCATCGGTGACGGCCTGGCAGGCAGCCAGACGATCGCCGGCGTCGCCCGCCAACCCGAGGCGCAAGGCCGGCTGTTCACGATCATGTTCATCATCGTGGGTCTCGTCGAGGCCATGTACTTCATCAACCTCGTCTTCATGGTCCTGTTCGTCTTCGTCCTCGCCAAGAAGTAGCGACGGAGGTCTTGCTGGATGCTGTTTGCAAGCGCCGCGACCGGCAACTCCGGCAACGGCGGCAACTTCCTGATCCCGAACGGCACGTTCGTTGTCGAGTTGGTGATCTTCCTGGTCGTGCTCGGGATCATCGCGAAATGGATCCTGCCGCCGCTGCAGAAGGTGGCCGAGACGAGGCGGGTACGTATCAGCACTGCGTTGCAGAATGCGGAGGCGACACGCGCCGAGAGCCAGAGCCTGCTCGCCGAGCGCGACCGGGTGCTGATCGAGGCGCGTGCCGAGGCCCGTGTCATCATCGACCACGCCAATCAAGGCGCTGACCTGGCACTCGAACACGGGCGCCAGAGGGGTCAGGAGGAATACGAACGGTTGGTCGGAGCCTCCCGGGATGAGATCGCAGATGAGGGCCGCCGAGCCCGGGAGGAGCTCGTCGGGCGTCTCGACACACTCGTGGTGGCCGCGGCCGAGCGCGTGCTCGGCAGCCGCGTCGATCCTGACCGGCACCGCGCGCTGATCGACGAGGCGATCGCCACGGCGACGGCCACGAGCGCGGGAGGGGACTAGGCGTGGCAGCGTATCTGGCCGAGGTCTTCGGTTTCCTGCTGTTGGGCGTCTTCGTCTACCGCTTCCGCTATGCGTGGCCCTGGCTCAGGCAGCAGATGAACAAGCAGGCAGATTCGATCCGGTCATCACTCTCCTCTGCCGACGCTGCATTCGAGAGTGGCCAGCGTATGCTCGCCGAGGCACGTGCGGCCCTGGAGGCGGCGCATTCGGACGCGACGGCCATAATCGAACGGGCGCACGAGACCTCCGCCCAGCTCCTCCTCGATGGGGAGCACCGCGGCCGGGAGCAGTACGACAGGCTCGTCACGAGCGCCGCAGCCGAGGGCGACTTCGAGCGCCACCGCGCCCAAGAGGAAGTCACGCGGCAGGTTGGCGCCATCGTGATGGCCGCGACCGAGGTCGTCGTGGCCGCCGAGATCGACGCGTCGCTCCAGCGGGCGTTCATCGGTGAGACGATCGATGCCGCCGAGGCGATGGCATGAGGGACCTGCTGCGCGGTTACGCGACCGCGATCTTCGAATCGGCGGCGACGGTAGGGCACGCGCGCCGGGTCGCGAGCGATCTGGGTGTGTTCTCGCGGGCCCTTCACGAGTCTGACCCGCTCCGTAACGTGCTCACCGATGTGGCCATCGCGCCCCGGGCACGTCGCGGTGTCGTGCACGATCTATTGGAGGGAAAGGCTGCCGCCGAGTCTCAGGCGCTCGCTTCCTGGGCAGCACTGGTCGAGCCTGCCGCCGAGCTCCCAGTTGCCGTGCTTGCGCTGGTCGAGCTCGCTCTCGAGACCGCCGATGCGTCCGAAGCAGGCCAGGTCCGGCCCATCTCAGCCGAGGAGCTCCTTGGCGGCCGCACAGCAGTGCGCGAGCGGATCCGCGGCTACGCCGACCGACTGTTCCAGGAGGTCGACGGGCTGGAGCGTATCGACGACATCGAGGACGAATTGGTCCGTTTTGCGAGGACCGTCGACTCGAACCGTACCCTGCGCCGGGCGCTCGGCAACCCGTCAACTGCGGTCGCGCAACGGGTCGCTCTGGTCGAGGACCTGCTTCGAGGCAAGGTGCTTCCTGCGACTGCACGGCTCGTCGCCTACGTGCTGAAGGCCGGCCACATCCGGGATCTCGTCGGCACGCTCGAGTGGGTCGCAGGGCTCGCTGCCGAGGAGCGAGGGCGGCGCGTCGCCGAGGTGCGCTCGGCCGTCGAGCTCGACGATGCCGAATACCTACGGCTCGTCGAGGCGCTCGAGCGTACGGCCGGTCATCCGGTCGAAGTCCGCGTGCAGATCGAACCCTCGCTGTTGGGCGGGATGGCCGTCGCGATCGGGGATACCGTCATCGACGGCTCCGTGCGACACCGTCTCGACCGACTCCGCGAAACCCTGGCCCCGTCGACGGCTTTGCGAGACATGTCGACTCTTGAGCATGACCGTTCCTGAACCAGACGAATTGAGACAAAGGACCTTCACCGATGCCTGAGCTCACGATCAACGCCGACGACATCGCCGCGGCACTGGCGCGTAATGTGAGCGAGTTCACGGCCGAGACGGAGGCCGAGCAGGTTGGCCGCATTGCCGAGGTCGGCGACGGCATCGCACGGGTCACCGGCTTGCCTGGGGCCACCGTCAACGAACTGCTCGAGTTCGAAAATGGAACGGTCGGACTCGCCCTCAACCTTGACGAGGAATCGATCGGCGCGGTCGTGCTCGGCACGATGGACGGCCTCGACGAGGGGCAGGTGGTTCGCTCGACGGGCAGGATCTTGTCGGTGCCGGTGGGCGACGCCCTACTGGGCCGCGTCGTGAACCCCCTCGGTGAGCCAATTGACGGGAAGGGCCCGCTCGGAGCCACCGTCGATCGCCGTCTCGAGATCCAGGCGCCGGGCATCGTGTCGCGCCAGCCGGTCTTCGAACCGTTGCAGACCGGCATCAAGGTCATCGACGCGATGACACCTATCGGTCGTGGCCAGCGCGAGCTCATCATCGGCGACCGCAAGACCGGCAAGACGACGATCGCTACCGACACGATCATCAATCAGCGCGGCGCCGGGGTGAAGTGCATCTACGTCGCGATCGGCCAGAAGGGATCGACCATCTCCCAGACGGTCGCGACCTTCGCCGAGCACGGCGCCCTCGCATACACCGTCGTCGTCGCGGCACCGGCTTCCGAGCCCGCACCTTTCAAGTACCTCGCCCCGTATGCGGGTTGCGCGATGGGCCAGCACTGGATGGAGAACGGCGAGCACGCGCTCGTCGTCTACGACGACCTCTCCAAGCAGGCCGAGGCTTACCGCCAGATCTCCCTCCTTCTTCGCCGTCCCCCAGGCCGAGAGGCCTACCCCGGTGATGTCTTCTACCTCCACAGCCGTCTGCTCGAGCGGGCGGCAAAGCTCTCCGACAAGATGGGCGGCGGGTCGCTCACGGCTCTGCCGATCATCGAGACCAAGGCAGGTGACATCTCCGCCTATATCCCCACCAACGTCATCTCGATCACCGACGGCCAGATCTTCCTCGAGAGCGAGCTCTTCTATTCGGGTGTGCGCCCGGCGTTCAACGTCGGGAACTCGGTGTCACGAGTCGGGGGCGCGGCCCAGATCAAGGCGATGAAGTCGGTAGTCGGCACGCTCAAGATAGACCTGGCGCAGTTTCGTGAGCTCGAGGCGTTCGCCACGTTCGGCTCCGAGCTCGACAAGGCGTCGCAGGCACAGCTGGACCGCGGCTATCGCCTCACGGAGCTGCTGAAGCAGGGCCTGAACGTCCCCTTGCCGGTGCAGGAGCAGGTTGTCGTCATCTACGCGGGTGTGCGCGGGCACATCGACGACGTACCCGTGGAAGAAGTGCAGCGCTTCGAGTCCGAGTTGCGGACGTTCATGCGGGCTCGCCACGCCGACATTCTCGAGAAGATCGTCTCAACGGGAGCCCTTTCGAACGAGAGCGCGCTCGAAGCCGCGATCGTGGAGTTCAAGCGAGGTTTCGGCTCCTCGGATGGGCCACCGGCCGAGGCTGCTGGTGCCGCCGGGGCAACCGAGGAGGCCGGGGAGGCCGGGGCTGCCGGCGTAACCGAGGCTGCTGGTGCCGCCGGCACCGCTAGCTCAACCGAGGCTGCCGGCGCAACCGAGGCTGCTGGTGCCGCCGGCTCCGCTGGCTCAACCGAGGCGAGCGCCTCGGCTGTGGGCGAGAACGAGGCCGAGTAGGCACATGGCAGGCGGTCAGGAGCGGATCCTTCGTCGACGCATCCGCACCATCGAGTCAACGAAGAAGATCACCCGGTCGTTCGAGCTCATCGCGGCGTCACAGATCTCGCGCGCCCAGGGACGCATCGCCGGTTCGCGCCCGTACGTCAAGGCGATCTCGGACATCCTGGCGGAGACTGCCGGCGAAAGCGGCAGCCCGACGCGGCTGCTCGGGATCCCCGAGTCGCCGCAGAAGGTCCTCGCGCTTGTGATTGTGGCAGACCGGGGCCTGGCGGGCGCCTACAACTCGGGCGTGCTGCGCGCCGCCGAGCGCCTGATCCGCTCCGGGTCGGCGCAAGGTCAGAGCTACCGGGTGATGGCCATCGGCAAGAAGGCACAGGCCTACTTCCGGTTTCGCCATCAGCCCGTCGAGCGGCAGTTCGTCGCCATGTCCGACCGACCCACCTACGAGGATGCCCGACAGGTGGCCGCTGTGATCGTGCCGCCGTTCCTCGAGGGCGAGGTCGACCTCGTGCAGGTAGTCTCGACCCGGATCCGCTCCGCGAGCAGCCAGGTCGTCGAGACTCGCCAAGTGCTCCCGGTGCTGCCGAGCCCAAAGCAGCTTCGCCGACAACCCTCCGGGGTCTCACCCGATGTGCAAGGGGCCGGGGATTCCGGCGTGACAGACGCCGTTTCGGAAATCAGCCACTACGGCTCCCCTGCGCCCGAGCCCGAGCCCGAGCCCAAGCTTGGCTACTTCGAGTTCGAGCCAGACGTCGAGCACCTGCTGGCGCAGCTCATCCCGCAGTACTCGGAGGCCTCGATCTATGGCGCGCTGCTGGAGGCGTCCGCTTCGGAGCACGCTTCGCGCCAGCGGGCCATGTCGGCAGCTACCGAGAACGCCGAAGAGCTGCTCAAGACCCTCAGGCGAGTGATGAACCGTGCCCGCCAGGACTCCATCACGACCGAGATCATGGAGATCGTCGGAGGTTCCGAGGCTCTTCGCACGGCCGGCGGTGTCCCCCATGACCTCACTCATCCGCAAGCAACCGAGGAGCAGAACCCATGACGACCGTTGCCCCCGACATCCCTGAGGCCCCCCAACTCGAGAACGGCCGCATCGTCGCGATCACAGGCCCGGTCATCGACGTCGAGTTCCCGCCACACGCGCTGCCCGAGATCAACACAGCCGTTGAGGTACGGCTCGTCGTCGACGGCAACGAGGTTCTCATCACCGCGGAGGTCGCCCAGCAGATCGGCGAGGGCCGGGCGCGCTGCATCTGCCTGAAGCCGACCGACGGGCTCGCTCGCGGAGCGACGGTGGTCAACACCGGTCGCGGTATCACCGTTCCCGTCGGCGATGCCGTGCTCGGTCACGTCTTCAACGTGATCGGCGAGAGGCTCGATCCAGGCGAGATGGGCGAGCCTGACGCGTGGTGGGAGATCCACCGCCCGGCTCCGGAATTCGACACGCTCGAGCCGAGGCGACAGATGTTCGAGACCGGCATAAAGGTCATTGATCTCCTCGAGCCCTACGTGCAGGGCGGCAAGATCGGGCTGTTCGGCGGCGCCGGTGTGGGCAAGACCGTGCTCATCCAGGAGATGATCCACCGGGTCGCCCAGGAGCATGGCGGAGTGTCGGTGTTCGCAGGCGTCGGCGAGCGCACCCGCGAGGGGACCGACCTCTGGCTCGAGATGCAGGAGTCCGGCGTTATCAGCAAGGCGGCGCTGGTTTACGGCCAGATGGACGAGCCGCCGGGCGTGAGGCTTCGCGTCGGGTTGTCGGCGCTGACGATGGCGGAGTACTTCCGGGACGTGAAGAACCAGGACGTGTTGCTGTTCATCGACAACATCTTCCGTTTCGTGCAGGCGGGATCGGAGGTGTCGACGCTGCTCGGCCGCATGCCCTCAGCTGTGGGCTACCAGCCGACGCTCGCAGACGAGATGGGCGAGCTGCAGGAGCGGATCACCTCCACCAGGGGCCACTCCATCACCTCCATGCAGGCCGTCTACGTCCCTGCCGACGACTACACCGACCCGGCACCGTTCACGACCTTCACGCACCTCGACGCGACCACGGAGCTCTCCCGCCAGACGGCGGCGCTCGGCATCTACCCAGCGGTCGATCCTCTCGCCTCGACGAGCAACATCCTCGCGCCCGAGGTCGTAGGAGATCGGCACTACCAATGCGCGCGACGGGTTCAAGAAGTGCTGCAGCGTGCCCGTGAGCTGCAGGACATCATCGCCATTCTCGGCCTCGACGAGCTCTCGGAAGAGGACCGCCTGAGCGTGACCCGGGCACGCAAGATCCAGCGGTTCTTGTCGCAGCCGCTGTTCGTCGCGGAGGTCTTCACCAGCCTGCCCGGCATCTACGTCCCGATCGACGAGACCGTGCGCAGCTTCGAGGCGCTCGTCGGCGGTGACCTCGACGATGTTCCTGAACAAGCGTTCCTGAATGCGGGCGGCGTGGACGACGTGATGACGAAGGCCAAGACCATCGAGCGGGGCTGAGCGGGCCCCATGGCAAACCTGACCCACGCCGAGCTCATCACGCCCGAACGCGTCCTGTTCTCGGGCGAAGCCGAAGCAGTCGTGTTGCGTTGCGACGGAGGCGATACGACCTTCCTGGCGAACCACATGGACTACGTCGGTGCCGTCGACATCTGCGTCGTGCGGATCGAGGGCGTACAACGTACCGGGGCGTCAGATGGGGGCACCGGAGCCGGCGGCGCGGCCACCCCGGGCGGCGGCGCGGCCACCCCGGGCGAGTCGACCTCGCTTGGTGAGGTGCGCGCCGCGGTGCACGGTGGCTTCGTCAAGGTGGCCGACAACAAGGTGACGATCGTCGCGGGAACCGCCGAGCTCGCCGAAGAGATCGATGTCGCGCGGGCGCAGCGCGCGCTCGAAGCGGCCGAGGCGACGCTCGAGGCCGGATCGAAGGCCGGCACGGCCGGCAGAGGGCTCGAGACGGCCGAAGGCCGGCCTTCTGGTGGCGATGTGGCTGAAGCTGATGCTGCGGCGGCCCGGGCCCGGGTGCGGCTGGAGGCGGCTGTCAAGCTCAAGGCGGACCTGAGCCGCATGTGAGACCAGCGCGACAGAGCCCAGGCGGCTCGGCGTAAGTTCTGGGGCATGAGATTCGCCTTCAAGACCGCTCCCCAGCACACGAACTGGGACGACATGCTCGATGTCTGGCGCGCCGCCGACGACATCGAGTTGTTCGAGTCCGGCTGGCTCTTTGACCACTTCTACCCGATCTACTCGGATTCGACGGGGCCCTGCCTCGAGGGCTGGGTCACCCTCACCGCCTTGGCTCAGGCGACAAAGCGCCTTCGGCTCGGGACGCTGGTGACCGGAATCCACTACAGGCACCCGGCTGTGCTCGCCAACATGGCGGCGACGCTCGACATCATCTCGGGTGGCCGGCTCGAGGTCGGGATCGGGGCCGGTTGGAATGAAGAGGAATCGGGTGCGTACGGCATCCCGCTCGGCACGCCGAAGGAGCGCAGCGACCGCTTCGAAGAGGCCTGTGAAGTCGTCATCGGCCTTCTTTCGGACGAGACGACCTCGTTCAAGGGGACCTTTTACGAGCTGGCGGGTGCTCGCTGCAACCCCAAACCGATCCAGCGGCCACATCCGCCGATCTGTATCGGCGGCAACGGTGAGCAGCGCACTCTGCGTACTGCAGCCCGCTTCGCCCAGCACTGGAACTTCCTCGGCGGCACGGTTGAGGAGTTCGCCCACAAGCGGGACGTGCTTCACCAGCATTGCGAGGACCTCGGGCGGGACCCGGAAGAGATACTGCTATCGAGTCACGTGCGCTTCGAGGGCGACCCCGCCGCGACAGCGGCGGCTGCTGCGGCGCTTTGCGAGGCGGGCGCTGGGCTCGCGATCGTCCAGCTCCGGCCGCCCCACACTCCCGACGTGCTCGAGCCGCTGGCGGAGGCCCTCGCCGAGCTGGGCTGAGCAGTGACCCCAAGACGCCGGCTGACGGTTGCGCTCGTGGTGACCGGTGTGGTTGCCAATGAGATCGACGGCCTGCGCCGAGCGCTCGGGGCTGGAGCGCTGGAGCGCATCGCCCCGCACTGCACGCTCATTGCCCCGGTGAACGTCCGCGAGGAGAGCCTCGAGACAGTTCTTGCACAGGTCCGCGCCGCCGCCGCCAAGAGCGCGCCCATCGCGGTGAACCTGGGACCACCGGCCACGTTCTGGCCACGCGCGCCTGTTCTCTACCTGGCAGTTAGTGGGGACATCGATGCCATGACAGAGCTCCGGCGTGACCTTGGGGCCGGCCCGCTTGCTCCACCCCCGGCGCGCCGGGAACGCGACTTCGTGCCGCACCTCACCCTTGACCAACGGATCGAGCCCAGCCGGCTCCCGCATGCGCTGAAGGCGCTGGCCAGCTATCGGACGACGTACTGCTTCGAGCGTCTCACCGTTCTCGAACTGGACGCCGGCCATCGTTGGCAGCCGCTGGCCGACGCCGCACTGGGCAAGCCCATGGTGGCCGGGAGAGGCAGTCTCGATCTGGAGCTCTCCGTGGTCGAGCGCCCCGACCCCGTGGTCGCCGCCTGGGCGGACGAGCAATGGGCCGGCTATTCGAGAGACCGCTATGGCGAGGCGGTCCGCCCGATCAAGCCGTACGCCCTCGTCGCGAGGGCCGACGGCCGTCCGGTCGGCTTTGCCGACGGTGAGATCCGGGGCCCGGTCTTGAGGATCGGCCGGTTGATCGTCAGCCCTGAATGGCGGAGCCTGGGAGTCGGCTCACACCTGCTGCGCGCCGTGGAGCGGCTCGGGCTCGAGCGGGGGTGCGGCCGAGTCCGGCTAGAGACGCTTCGCGGAGGCCGCGCGGAGCGGTTCTATGCCGAGCGAGGCTATGTGGTCACCGCGACCCTCCCGCGATGGCGCGAGGAGCATGACTTCGTCCTCATGGAGCGCGACATCGTCGTCACAGTTGGAGGACCGGCAGCTCAGGGGCGAAGCGGGAACGACTCGAGGAACCCGTCCACGGCCGGACGCGACGGTCTCACCTAGCGGCAGTTTCCTGGCT
>PLIM01000078.1 GCA_003139355.1 Acidimicrobiaceae bacterium
GCGCCCCTGACTACCAATGGTCACGATTGCGATCAGTGAAGCCAGGGAGCGACTCTCTGAGGCCGTGGAGCTGGCAGGTGGGGAAGCGGTGTTCCTCGAGCGGTACGGCAAGCCAGCGGCCGTGCTGTTGAGCCCCGAGCGCTACGAGGAGCTCATGGAGGTCTTTGAGGAAGCGGAGGACATTGCTGCTTTCGATGCCTCGATGGCCGAAGAGGGCGCCAACATCCCCTGGGAGCAGGTCAAGGCAGATCTCGGCTGGGTGTGACCACCTACCCGATCGAGCTGCGCCCCGCGGCTGCGAGGGCGCTGAAGAAACTGGACCGAAAGGCTCGGCCGCGCGTTCAAGGCGCCATCGCGCTGCTCGCCCAAGACCCGCGCCCGCCGGCGTCCAGGCCGCTTCGCGGTCGACCTGGTTACCGAGTCCGGGTCGGGGACTACCGAATTATCTACACCGTGGCTGACGATGTGCTGCTCGTTGTGGTCGTGACCCTCGGCAATCGCCGCGACGTCTACGAGCACTGACGCGCTTGGCACCGCGCCAGGCCGTGGGGACCGATTAGAGCCGCCAGTGGTGCGAGGTACGAGATTGATCGAGTCTGGGGAGAGTTCCGTGATCGTTACCAGGTCCTTCGACATCGGCTCCGAGCTGGGACTTCTTCGCTCATACCCGCCTTCGAGATCACAGCTAATGCAGTTTGCAGGTGCTGTTACAGGGTATGCACCCGCCCGCATGCAGCCGCCACGATGCAGAGAACCGTCTCGCTATGTATCGGTCGCCACTCCGGGAACGTGCGAAGTGACGGCGCCAGAATTGGAACTCATACACGAAGACGGTGACGCTCTGTGCCGCCACGAGCGGGACAGCCTGACCTTGGGGTCTCTATGGACCGGCGGCGTTCCGCAGTTGGTTCCGCGTGAGGGACGCCTGTTGGCTGCCTTGTTGGATCCCCCGGCTCAGGACCGAAAGGCGTTGAAATTCCAGTCGTCGCTTTCGGGGTCAGGCGGGAGGCCGTCTCGGTAGTCGCCTGTCACGGTGACACCGCGGAAACCGGCTTCGAGCAGCAGGGCTGTGAATTCGGCGATGCTCCAGTGTTGAAGACGGAACGGTTGGAGCTCGGTCGCGACGAGAGCACCGTCACGCCACTTCTCGTAGCGGAGCCACTGTGTTGTCTGGTTGGCGGCGGGGTCGTAGTCGACGTGCATTGTCTGGAGCGTCCAGATGAAGGGCCCGGCACTCCAGGACCTCATCGGCACGGGCTCCATGACGAATGGCCGTGGTGCTCGAAGGTCGATCGACAGCCGGCCCGACGGCATCAAACACTGCTCGAAGCAGGCCAAGGCTTGGACGAGCGCACCCCGCCCGACTAGAAGCGCGATCGACCCGATCGGCACGATCACCGCCGAGTACGCTCCGGGTTCGACGAAACTGGTCATGTCCGCCTCGCGGATGACCGGGTCAAGCTTTCGGTCGCGGCAATGTTTACGGCATACGGCCAGCATCTCTGGCGAGGTGTCGTACCCCTCAACCTCAAATCCCGCCTCAAGGAGTGGGATCATGACCCGGCCGGTGCCGACCGCCGGCTCCAAGATCCGTCCTTCACTGCCACCCAACAGCTGCTTGTAGTACTCGACATCACCGAACGAGGTGCCGATCGGCTTGTCCAGGTCGTAAACCTCGGTTGCCAACGCGCCGTAACTCCAGCTCAACCGCCGCTCCCCTCACAACTCGCGGTCCGGAGGCAAACCAGACCGCCGGGTCGATTTGATCCCTTGTCAGCATAGAGAGCCCGGTCTCACCTGAGCACCCTCACCCGCGCGGTCGTCTGGCTACACCCTTCTGTCGCCGTGGGTGCGAGCCGACGCGGGACGAGTGCGCTCAACCGGGCGTGACCCATCTGGACCCATCGGATCCTGGCAGGACAACCGTTGCGATGCCTTCGGCATGGCAGAGGTCGAGGAGGTGGGGATCGGAGGTCGCCAGCGGTTCGGCCTTGGATCGGGCGGTCTGAGCGGCGATGCAGTCGGCCATGCTCACCGCGCATCGGGAGCGGTCGTAGTAGCGGGCACGGAGCCGCCCTGCCGCGGCGCCGATAGCGGAGTCGACCAGGGTCCCTTCGAGCAGGCCGAGCTCGGCGAGATCCAGGGTGGCGTCCTCTTCGTGGGCTCCAACGACCCGCACCAAATGGTCCAAGACCTCGGCCACGCCGACGGCGGTCAGCACGGCGGCGCCCGTGCCGAGGAGGCGCCGCACTTGGCTGGCCGCAGGCTCCGCCCGTAGATAGGCGATCACGGCGTAGGCGTCCAGGACCGTCAACGCGCTCGGGACCTCGCGGCGTCATCTCGTCGGGCGTCACGCCGAGCCCGTTCGCTGCTGGGACCCTGCTCCTTGTACTTGCCCTCCAGATCGTCGATGGGCCTGTCGGGCAGCGGGCGCATGACGACCCTGTCACCGAGGTCGACCACGATGACCCGGCGGGTGTTCCAACGGGCCCGCACTTCGGCAGGAATGGACACCTGGCCATTTCGAGAGACGGTCATCAGCTGGCTTGTAGCGGTCATACGGCCATTGTACAGTTTGGCGCCGTCGTTGTATGACGAGGCTACCAGGAACAGTTGATCTGGGCGCCCGCGCCCCGTCTCGCGCTCTACCGCCCGTGAGTACGGATTCGGCCGTTCGGTGTTCACGCAGCGAGTACGACCCGTTACCAGTCGTAGATCCGCGACGTCGGCCCTCCGACCCCCTCCGACACTGGCGTGGCGCAACGAGGGAGCTGAACTTTCGGACCGCACTTCTTCAATGGCGCGGACGCACGTGGTCTACCCGAGGATCCTTGAGGTTGGCCGGCGAGAACAGGCCCAGAACGGTACGGCGGACGTCCCCCATAACCGAGACAAGGTGCAGTTGGTCTGTCGGGCTGCGTTCGAACTCGGGTACGAGGTGAAGGTGGAAAGCTCGTGCTTGTTGGGATTCGGCGTGGACGAGAAGGCTCCGGTGCTCGTAGTTCTCGGCCGGGATGCACTCAAGGTACCTGTCGTCCTCGCGTGTGGCTCTCGTGGCCGCCCGCCCTTCGGCATGCGCCGGAGTCCTCCTCGTCTTCGCTCGGCGCGCGGAGGTTCCCGCTGAACCTCCGCGGTGCAGGTCAGGCATTGATTCCCGCTCACATCCTCAACCCACGGGGGTGTCGGGTGCCTCTAGCCACCGCTCCAGTAGGCATTCAGCCGCGCAATGGCTTGCTCCTTCGACATTGCGGCGACCTCGTCTTCAGCGACCCCAACGCGATGGATCAGGAGGTACACGACCTCGCTGGGGAGCGCCTCGGGTGGCGCAGCTGCGCGGCCACGGTCTGGCGGGTCGCCGCCACGAACACAGGCCCAGAACTCAGCCTCGCTCACCGCCAACTGGTCTCGCAGTATGTGTGACCAGATCGACACTCCGTAGTCCGTGCGATCGGGCGGATGGGAGACACGGGTCCGCAGCGTGCGACCGTCCGGGAGGTCGAGCTCGTAGGTCAGGTGATGCGTGCCGGTCCTACCTCGTGCGTCGCGGACAACTCGCCAACCCTCGTTCTCGCAGAACTTGGCGTGATCCGCTCGTGCCGGCGTCGGCCAATCGCTCACGCCGAGGCGCCCACCAGCCACTTCTTGAGCTGGTCATTCTCGCTCAAGGAGACGAGCTGCACTAGCGCCCAGTTGTCTCGGTGGTTGGGTGCGTTGAGCAGGTGGTCCTGCCAGTCCTCTGCGTACTCCCGGAGCGCGTCGACCATCTCCTCGAGTGCTTCGTCAAACGACGCGCCCTCAGCTGCTACCGGAACGCCGGCAACGAAGATCGACCATCCTCCGGCCTCGGCGACCACCGATGGGTGAACGGCGAGCGAATCGGTGAGGAGGGTTCGCAGCCGCTCGGCATCGACTACGGCCGACGGGCTCCCGTCTCTGCGCACGAGCGCCGGACGGCCACTCTCGGCCGCGTCGAGCAGCTCCTTGAAGTGGGCGCGTCCTTCGCTGTAGCTGTCGAATGCGAGAGCCGTCATAGTCTCATCCTCCTTCCGTACCTCACGTACGTCAAGTACCTTAGCGGGTTCGTCGGAGCGGACCTACGCGCGAGTCACGCTGAGGCATGCCCGGTTGGGGACGTCCCCCGACGAGTTATCGCGCGGCAGACTCAAGTGTGTCGTCGGACCTTTCTGCCCCACGTAACAGGGAAGCTCGGCACTAGTGAGAGATCCGCGACGTGGGCGACACGAGGTTTCCAGCTCACGACGCACATAGCCAAAGATCGATCGCACCGACGGGCCGTGGAGTTCTGTTCGTCACCGTATCCCCACCGGCCGTGCGTAAGTCAGGCACACCTCGGACTCGCGACGACGCCGCCACCCCTTGAGGCAGCGGCGCCGGATTGCCGGGGGGGAGGCAATCTACACGACCCCCGTTGCCTTGCGAGGGAAGCGGGGGGCCGTGTACTGGCTACGGTATACGGCGGAACCGACCGGCCGGGTCGCGCCTTCAAGGGCGAAACAGGAATAAGTCGCCACGCGGCCGTGTTTTGTCCGCTAGGAGGAAGGGGCCGTGCACCCGCCATACGGCGCATCGGTACCGGACCGGGGGGACCGGGACCAGGGTCATAGGCCTGCGAGACCTCCTAGCGGGGGAAGACAAGGAGCCCGGGGCGAACGGTGAGTCGATCCCGGCAGAGAAGAAAATGGCCCGGGGGCGCGAGGTAATCCCGGGCCACTCTTCTTGCGCACGGTGACGCGAAACGGCCGCGCCACCCGATGGGGACAGCGCGGCCGCTCGTCGGTGTGACTAAGGCTAGACCACACCCGGTCGAACACCTCGACCACCCGCGAGGCCATCTGTATGACGAGCCAGCGAGTCTCGTCGTCGAGCGGTCGGGAGAGAGGTTTCGCGTAGAGCTGGTCGTGCTCTTGGATGTTCGCTCTGATGTCCCCGTACCTGTCTTTGGCGCCCCTCGTGCTCTCGGCAGCGTCGGCGATCGTTTCACAGCGCCTGATAGTGCCGGCGTCCTCCAGTCACAGGCAAGGTTGGACCGATCGCTCAGCCAACCGAACGCTGTCGACTCGAACTCAAGTGAAAGGCCGTGACCCACGCAGCGAGCCCGAGGTTGAGGCGTCCGCGTTGTGCTACCTCGGTCAGATGCTCTTCGCGAGGACGGATCCAACTGTTCACACCAGCTCTGGGGACTAGTGAGCGACGGGTGCGGACCCAAGCTTCGAGTCGGTCCTCCGACACTGAAGTGAGTCTTGAGCCCGCCGCCGCTGTCCCGAGAGGGAAATGCACCTCCCCACCGCACTTCTTCTGCAGGTGCAATGCCGTCGGCACCTGAAGTGGAAACTAGAGATCGAGCAGAAGCGCGAGGACGCGCCCGATCTGGAAGACGGTCTTCTCGGGTACCTGCCCGAGGCGCGAGACCAATCGGTTTTCAGAGACGGATTTCACGTCCTCGCACTTCGCGTAGCTCACAGCATCGAGACCGGACATTCCGGGCTCGATCTCGACGTGCGAGGGGAGGTTTCGGCGGGTCGTCGTGGTCGGTACGACGATCACGACGCCAGCTCGGCTCTCGTTGAGTGCATCGGCCGAGACCACTACTGCAGGCCGGCGCCCCGCCTGCTCTCGCCCGGCAGGTTCCCCGAAGTCGACTATCCACGTCTCTGACCGTCGAGCGCTCACGCCGACCGGTCACGCAACGCGGCGCTTTCGTTGGAGCGCTCAGCCTCGATGTCGGCCCAGGCGACGGGATCATTCCGCAGCACTGCGTAGCGGCTCGAGAGCTGCTCGTAGAACAGGCGGCGCTCGAGGGCGTCTGCTGCTTCATCGAGTAGCTGCGTCATTGGCCGGCCGGTGGCGTCGGCGAGCTTGGCGAAGCGCCCATGTGTAGTTTCGCTCACTCGTATTGTTGTGCTCACATGGCGCAGTCTACAGATATGTAGATACAGTCGTCTACGAGTCAGGTTTCACGCCAGAAGTGCCAGGTCACGGCCAGACTCAGACACGAGACTTCGGCCCGCTGACGGCCCTGTGCCTGCCGCACACTGGCCAGTCATCGGTCAAGCTGCCACTGCGTGGCTCCAGATCGGACGCCCCCCCTGTGACACGGGGGATCTGTGACTCGCCTACTCGAACTGCACGACGACGGCATGCAGACGATGCAGTTTGCAGGTGTTACAGGGCACGCGCCCGCCGCGTGCAGCCCTCGCGACCCATGCTTGCCATCGCTGCGTGCTCTGCTTGTCTCGACCCGGTACGCGCCTCGGTGTTGATTATCTGTACGCGCGACCGCCAGGTCGCTTTGCGCGCCATCGGACGCGGCGGGCTCGATTGAACTAACCCGGTCGGACGACCGGGCACCGACGACGCAGCTGCGACCGTTCAGCCGGCTGCCGCCGCCTCAAGTCCGGCAATGTCGAGCTTCACCATCTGCAGCATCGCCTGCATCACCCGCTTTCCTCGTTCGGGGTCGAGCTCGCTCATGAGCTCTCCGAGGCGTTCGGGAACGATCTGCCACGACACGCCGAAGCGATCCGTCAGCCAGCCGCACTGCATAGCCGATCCTCCCGCGAGCAGGCACTCCCAGTAGTGGTCGACGTCCGCCTGGGTTGCGCAGTTGACGACGAAGGAGACCGCCGGCGTGAACTGGAACATCGGGCCTCCGTTGATCGCCATGAACGGCCTCCCGTCGAGCTCGAAGTGCACCACCATGGTGGTGCCTTCCTCACCCGGCGCGTCGGGACCGAACTTTGCGTCCGTGACCCGCCGAGAATTCGGGAAGACGGACAGATAGAAATCGACTGCCTCGCCTGCTTGCGCCTCGAACCAGAGACATGGCGTGATGGGATTCATTCGGGCCTTCTACCGGTTCGGCGCGTGCAGATTGGACTGTGCGCCGGTCGGATCGGCGACGACCGCCACCCGACCGTAAGGGGTGTCACTGGCGTCAATCACGACCGAGCCCCCGAGCTCGCGCACCTTCGCGACGGCCGTGTCGACATCATCGGTGTCCCAGTAGACGGACCAGGTCGCGGGCACACCCTCCGCCAGGACTCCGGTCGCATCCATGATGCCGGCCAGCTGCCCCCCGCCGCCGGGGTCACGCATCGTGGTGTAACGGAACGAGTCGGTGTCGCTCATCACGTCGGTCTCCCACCGAAGCGCGGAGCGGTAGAAGTCGACGGCGGTCGCATAGTCGCGTGTGCGCAACTCGAACCAGCTCGGCGCGCCGGGCTCGCCTAGAACTGTGAAGCCAGAAAAGGTCCCGCACTGCCAAAGGCCGACGGTCGCGCCGGTCGGATCGACGATGACCGACTGGACGCCCAGGTCAGCGACGGCCATCGTCGGGAACATGATCTCGGCCCCGGCGGACACCGCGCTCTTCACCGTTCTCTCGATGTCGTCGGAGGCCAGGTAGACCTTCCAGCTGTTGTCGGCTGGGAGGTCGCCCATCTCGCCCATGCAGCCGGCGACGGGCACGCCGTCGCGGGTGAACATGAAGTAGCCGCCGAATTCTGGGCTCGGCTCCTGAGCTTTCCATCCGAAGAGCTCCTCGTAGAACCTGCGGCTCGCCTCCACGTCGGAGGTCCACAAGTCGATCCAACAGGGTGATCCCAGTGGCGCGCCGTCACGGGTTGGCATTGCGGGCTCCTTTTCGGCCTCTCGGATGTTGATCTGACTCGACTCGAGGGACGCAACTTCAGGAATCACCGGCCCCCGTCGTCGCACACTACCGACCGCTGGTGCGCCTCCGGTCGTTGGCGTCCCGGAATGCCGGGACTCGATGCAGCGAATGCTCCTGTCGCAGGCCTTGACAAACGTAGCGGCATCGTTCGGTGTTGACCCATCTCCGCACGTGTGGGTGCCGACAAACCCATCCAGGCCGTCCGACTCGGCCGTTCGTTGGCGGACACCGATGGCGAAGATGGCATGTGGCGCTTTGTTTCCTCTACGCGGCCCTCCCTCGTCTGCTCCAGCTGGTCCGGCTCTCGGGGCGTGGGCAGGAGAGCCGGCCGTCGAGGTCGTCATGCTCGGCGTCGGGCTGATCGAACCTCCCACACACCAACACCTGCACTCTCACCCTCGACGGGCTCAGGGTGGCGATCTTGTTCACCAAGGTCCACCGGCGCGTGCTCGGGCCGCTCCTCAAGTTCGATCAACCGCCCACCCCGATGGAGGCCCGGCGGGCGCTGCTCAGGCTCGACCACGCCGTGCACGACTACGTCACCAACGCGCGCCCCAGGCTCGCCGCGAAAGACTCGTCACGACATTCAAGGTTTCGCCGTATGAGAAGAACTAGGTGCTTGTCAATCCTGCTTGTATGTGACCGGCCAAACGAGCAACCGAGCGGCATTGCAGATGCCCCGGTCTCAGTTCCGCCGCCAGCAATATGGCGCCGGCAACCCCGGCGGCGTCTCCAAGCCCGGGTCCGACAACCAGCTCCTCGATCCGACTTGCTTCCGGGAAGTACGCCGCGTCGAGCAGTTCCCGCGTCCTCAGTCGGATCCTCGGCAGGAGGGCGGCGTCCCGCATCACGCCTCCACCGATGACGACGCGCTCAGGACGATAAGTGCAGATGAGATTCACCAAGCCAAGGGCTATGTATTCGCTCTCCAACACATGCGCGTCGGGGGGCTCCAGGGATGCCTGCGCCCAGAGTGCCGACCGCTGCGCCTTTGCTGTGCCTGAGGCCAGGCCTTCCCAGCAATTGCCATGGATGACGCAGCTCCCGGTCCACATCTGTTCGGGAGCGCCCGGCTGACAATCGGTGAGGTGCTGGGGAATGCGCATGTGTCCCATCTCGGGATGTGACCGTCCGTGAACCACTGTCCCGTTGACTATCGCCCCCACGCCGATTCCCGTGCCAATTGTGATGTAGAGCACGTCAGAATATCCTTGAGCGGTACCCCAAGCCCGCTCTGCTCGCGCAGCTCCATTGACGTCGGTATCGAGTTGCACGGGCACGCCTAGGGCGTGTTCGAGCTTCGCGCGGACGGGCCAACCCCGCCACGCGGTCTTCGGGGTTGCCTGCGTGATGACGCCGGTCACAGGATCGAGGGGACCAAAGCTTGCAGCCCCCAGGGACACCAAGGAGCCCGACCTCGTCTGCACATCACGGAACCAGTCGACGGCCGCTTTGGTCGTTGTCTCCGGATCGGTTGTCGGGATGACTGTGCCGGTCCAGGCGTCATCCGAGCCGTCGCCGACCGCGCAGATGCATTTCGTGCCGCCGAGCTCGATGCCGCCGTATACAGCCACGTCGTGTTCCTCCTCTTGGTTAGGCGGTACTTGTCCGAATCGAGTTCCGTTCTCTATCCACTTACGTCGGTGGAAGGCTTCGCTCGTTCATGTGTGCTCGACTCGCTCCCGATCAGCTCGGCGGGCTTTCGGCGCGCCGTGCTGGTTCGCTCGGGGATCCTCCTCGCGACGGCCATTCCGAACTCAGCAGGGTGTTGGCAAACGACTGTCAATGTGGCTCAGCAAAGTCTCGCCAGTGACCGGCGCGGGGACGGGAGGAAACCGAACACCCGAGGGCAGCCAGGCCCCCCGGCCCCGGCTGTCGGAGGTCGCCGGCGGCCCGCACGCACGATTCCTACCGGCCACAGCCGTCCCGCCCGAGGCACGGCGGCTGATGCGAGCCGAGCGGCGAGCTCACCGGGCGCCGCGCAGGCTTTGCTCGCTTGCCACGTGACGAGCGGACGCTCGGCTCGTGCGCGTGAAGGCTCCCGGCGACAGCGAACCCAGCACCGCGGCCGGCGCTCAAGACGCGGCCACCCGGACGAGCGGCTTGAGGAGTGACGGATCGCGACGCGCCGAGGTAAGTGCTTCCTCGCTCGACTCCAGTGAGAACCGTGCGTCGACGAGCCCTTCGAGATCGATCGCCCCGGAGGCGATGAGCGCGATCGCCTCCGGGTAGGTATTCGCGTAGCGGAACGTGCCGGTCACGCGAATCTCCCGGGTCTGAACGCTGGAAATAGGGATGGGTACCTCAGAGGACGGGCACATTCCGACCAGCACCGCGGCTCCCGCCGGGCGCACGCACCGGATGCCATCCAGGACCGCGGCCGGTGAGCCCGAGCAGTCGATGAACGCGTCCACGTCCGCCGCCTCCTGCTCGAGGCTCGACGAGGATGTGTCGACCACCGACGTCGCGCCGATAGTGAGCAGGCGTGCTCTGCGCGCAGGCACCGGGTCGCTGACGATGACCTCCGTAGCACCGGCCGCCAGGGCGACGAGAGTGACCACAGCACCGATCGGCCCGGCACCGGCGACCGCGACGCGCGCCCCCACCGTTATCTCCGCCTTGCGACAGGCCCAGAGTCCGACCGAGAGCGGCTCGCAAAGGGCGCCGGCGTCATAGGTGACCTGGTCGGGCAGCCCGAACGCGAAATCCTCGTGGATCGTCACGTAGCGGGCGAGCGCGCCGTCAATCGGCGGCGTGGCGAAGAAGACCACGTCCCGACAGAGGTTGTAGTGGCCGGTACGACACTCCCGACAGGAGCTACACGGCACGCCCGGCTCGAGGGCGACTCGCTGTCCGAGCTCGTGTCGCCGCGCCGATTCCCCCCGGCCGACGACGGTTCCCGAGGCCTCGTGGCCGAGCACCATGGGTGCGGTTACCACGAAGTCGCCGATCCGGCCGTGCTCGTAGTAGTGGACATCCGACCCGCAGATGCCGACTGACGCCACCTCGACGAGGACCTGCCTGGGACCTGGAGCCGGCATCGGCCGGTCTTCGATCCGGAGATCGCGTATGCCGTGAAGCACGGCCGCCTTGTTCGACAATTGCACCATCGGCGTTCAGTTCCTTCCTGACAGCAGCGCACTGAGAGACTAGCCCCAGGCGAGGGGACTGCTCAGGTGCCCCGGCCGTCTGTGAGCCGGCCGACTGCGAGCTGAGCGGGAGCATGGGCCTCGGGCCCGTCCGACTGCACTCGGTAGCCGGGCCTCTGCCTGGAGCTGCGCTTGCAGATCCGTCAGGACGTGGTGGTCCTGGGTGTTCATCGTGGGGGCGCTGCCGAGCGCGCAGAGGGCCCGGGCGCCGTCGAGTGTCCGCCGGCAACGGGAGGTCTCATGTTGGAGCTTCAGATCGGCACGCGCGCTTGGGCAGCGAAGGCGCAAAGCTGCTACCGGGACGCCAGGCGGCCTGATCGAGTTTGGAAGAGTCAGGAGAGCCGCGCCCCACATGCCTCGCTGTGAGTGCTCGTCATGCAGGAGCCGGGTTCCTCAGGGGACGATTGCTGCTTTCATGCAGGACGGATCGCTTCGCAACGTCTCGATGGCGCGGTGGTAGTCGCTGAGCGGGAACTCGTGGGTGACGATGCCCTCGGTGCGCACGCGACCGGACCGAAGCACCGCAAGGGAGCGGTCGAAGCAATGAGTCTGAGCGAAAGAGCCCTTCACCGTCAGCTCACGACGGAACACGTCGTAGGGACGGGTCGGAAGGACGGCCTCTTCGTCGGCCATCCCGTAGATGAGGACGGTGCCGCCGTCGCGGGTGAGCGGCAAGCACAGCTCGCCGACCGCAACCGCCCCGGTCGCCTCGACGACGGCGTCGTAGCCGTCCGGCGCGTTGTCGCTCAGCACGGCGAGCGAAGCGCCCGGGTTCGCCCGGTCGATCTGCACTGTCGTGTCGACCCCGTAGCCGCGAGCCAGAGCCAGCTTGAACTCCGTCGGGGCCGCCACGGTGACCCGGGCCGCCCCGCCGTGCACGAGCAGTTGCGCCAGTACCAGGCCGGTCGGGCCCGCTCCGAACACCAGCACGTCCGAGCCTGGTCGCAGGTCGAGCACGTCCATTCCGTGGATGGCGCACGCCGTCGGCTCGGTCATCACCGCCACGCTCAGGTTCAGGTCGTCGGCCGGGAAGCATTTCTCTGCATGCACGATGACGTACTCGGCGAATGCTCCCGGCCCGTTCACGCCCAGTGAGTAGAAGTTGCGGCAGAACAGCGGCTCGTCGCGCCGGCAGGACCGACAGTGGCCGCAGAGCACGGTGTTGTCGGCGGCGACCCGCTGACCGACCGCGAGACCGTCGACCGCATCCCCGACCGAGTCGACGCGACCGACGATCTCGTGGCCGGGCGTCAGCGGGTACTTCGAGAAGAAGCCCCCGTCATGGATATGGAGGTCGGTCCCGCACATGCCGGCCATCTCGACGGCGAGTCGGACCTCTCCCACGCCAGGCTCCGGTGTCGGAACCGTCCGTACCTCGAACTGCCGCGGGGCGTCATAGACGACGGCTCTCATCGAGCGGACGCTGTGAAGCCAATGTGGACGCCGGACGCGGTTGCCGCCTGTGGCTGTCTCATGATGAGACCCTACCGTGGAGGCCGTCGGATGAAACGAGTCGCCGTAAGTTGCTCAGCGGAGGCTGTATCCCCCGTCGATGACCAGCTCGGTCCCGCAGCAGTAGCTGGAGTCGGTGCTCAGCAGGAAGGCCACCGCCCGGGCGATCTCGACGGACTCGGCGAAGCGGCCGAGGACGATCCCGGCCTTCCACTGCTCGAACAGGTGCGTCTTCAAGCTGAGCAGCGGCGTGCTGACGTAGCCGGGGGAGATGGCGTTCACGCGGACCCCCCGGGGCCCCCACTCCACGGCGAGGGACCTCGTGAGGGCAGTGACCGCCGCCTTCGAGGCGTTGTAGGCGCACTGGCGCTGCGGGAAGTTCACGATGCAGTTTCCCGACATCGAGGCGACGTTCACAATGCTCCCCCCGCCATGTGCCAGCAGCCGGCGACCGAAGCCACGGCAGCTGAGGAAGACGCCGCGCAGGTTCACCGCCACTACGGCGTCGAACTGCTCGATCGACATCTCCTCGGCCGGCACGTTGTTCTCCACGATGCCGGCACAGCAGATGAGGTCGACGGGCCCCGAGGCGAGCTCATAGACCGAGGCGACCGCCTCGTCGACGCTCGAGGCCACGGTGAGGTCGACCGGCAGGGAGCGCACCCCGGGCGGAGGGTCGGGGTCCCTCACGAGGTCGAGGCCGAAGACGGTCAGCCCCAGGCCCGTGAGGTGCTCACACAGGACCCGTCCGATGCCCCCGCTCGCTCCGGTTACCGCCACGTGCTCGTTGAGGAACTCCATTTGGCGCTTCCTTCGCTCGTCACCGCCCCAGCGGGGCGGTGTGAATGCCGGTCCGGGCCGGCAATGCGCGCCGGTCGAGAACAGCAGCACTTCGGTCGAGAAGTTACTTTGAGGACGGGGTTGCGTCCACAGGCTGGCCGAGCCTATCGGTCGTGCCTGGCCTGCTCCGGGCCTTGGCGCAGGCCTGGGCGGCAGCGGAGGCTCCACATAGCTTTCCGTGAGGCCGGGTCCCAGCTACCGTCTTCGGTGGAATCGGTTGGAACGACTCGTTGAGGTGGGGCGAAGCCCCTTTTGTGGAGGTGGTATTGATGACGCGTGTCGCCGGGGTCGACTCCTCGACCCAGTCGTGCAAGGTCGTGGTGCGCGATCTCGACACCGGTGCCCTGCTGCGCCAGGGGCGCGCTTCGCATCCTGAGGGCAGCGAGGTCGACCCGGCCGCTTGGTGGTCCGCGCTGCAGGTGGCCATCGACGAGGCCGGAGGGCTGGAGGACGTGGCGGCGATCGCCGTTGGCGCGCAGCAGCACGGGATGGTCTGTCTCGACGAGAAGGGGGCAGTCGTCCGTCCGGCTCTGTTGTGGAACGACACGCGCTCCGCTGCGGCCGCCGACGAGCTCGTGGCCGAGCTCGGCCCCGGCGAAACGGGCCGGCGGGCCTGGGCCCAAGCGGTCGGGACCGTGCCGGTCGCGGCCTTCACCGTCACCAAGCTCCGCTGGCTGGCCGAGAACGAGCCGGACTCCGCCAAGCGGGTTGCCGCTGTCTGTCTGCCGCACGACTGGCTCACCTGGCGGCTCTCGGGCTACGGGCCGGCCGGCCAACAGCCGACGAGCGGCGATGTCCTCGAGAGGTTGGTCACCGACCGGGGCGACGCCAGCGGCACCGGGTACTGGTCGCCGGCCACGAACGCGTACCGTCCTGACCTGTTCGCGCGCGGTCTCGGCCACAGCGCGCTCCTCCCTCGGGTGCTCGGACCCTTCGAGAGAGCTGGCGCGACGCCCGCGGGCACGTTGCTCGGGCCGGGAACCGGGGACAATGCCGCCGCCGCGCTCGGCATCGGCGCAGGACCGGGCGACGCGGTGATATCCATCGGCACCTCCGGCACGGTGTTCGCCGTGGCTGAGCGTCCCACAGCGGACCCGAGCGGGTTCGTGGCCGGGTTCGCCGACGCGACCGGCCGCTTCTTGCCGCTGGTATGCACACTCAACGCCGCCCGCGTGCTCGACGCGGCGTGCGCGCTACTCGGTGTCGACCACGCCGAGCTTTCCCGGCTGGCCCTCGGCGCGCCGGCCGGCTGTGGAGGCCTCGTTCTCGTCCCCTACCTCGAGGGCGAGCGGACGCCGAACCGCCCGGACTCGACCGGTGCCGTCCACGGACTGCGCCTGGCTACCGCCACGCCCGGCTATTTCGCCCGGGCGGCAGTAGAAGGCATGCTCTGCCTGTTGGCCGACGGGCTGGACGCGCTCGTCGGACAGGGCGTCGAGATCTCCAGGGTCGTCCTGATCGGCGGAGGCAGCCGCTCGGAGGCGGTGCGGCGGATCGCCCCGGCCATCCTCGGTCGCCCGGTCGTTGCAGCACCCGAGGGTGAGTACGTTGCCGACGGAGCGGCTCGCCAGGCCGCCTGGGTGTGGACCGGAGCGGAGGCACCCCCGGTCTGGCTGGTCGAGGGTGGTGCCAACTTCGAGGCGGACCCGACACCATGGGTCCGCGAACGCTACGCCGAGGTCCGGGACCTCACCGCCCGTCAACTCGATCACGTTGGCTAGGCCTGCGATCACCTCAAGGTGCCTCGGCACCTGTCCTAGACCGAACTTACT
>PLIM01000114.1 GCA_003139355.1 Acidimicrobiaceae bacterium
CTAGAAGTGGCCGGCGCGGTCGCCTGCCCAGCAGAACAGCTCGCGAGTCCCAGCGCTGCGACCACCGACAGCCACAGCTTCATGAGCGTCTCGTCTCCACCAATACGAGGTCTCGAGGACCCCAGCGCGACGAGACGTCGCGACCTGGTCAGCACTGTTTGTAGTCAACGCTGATGCGCCTGGACGACGAATTGAGCGATGGGGGAGTGAGCCCGGCGGCACCGCTTCTCACCCATCGCGACCCCCGGGTGACACCGGGCCACACAGTTGCAAACCGCAAGGATTCATTCTGCGCGACCTCCAGCATTGAGCTCTATGGCACGACGGACACCACACGGGTGTAACTCCCGAAGCCCCGGGGCGTGGGAGAGGCCCATCTCTCATACCGAGGGACGGTCCAGCCTGCAATACGACATGACGGAAGAAGCCCGCGTGTGTCCCTGTTGAAGCCTGCGACGGTAGGCGGCCCGCTCGCAGGCGGGGGAGCAGAAGGCCGCACGCAGGTCGACAAGCGCCGGGCGCCGGCACTCCGGACAGATCCGTCGTACACGGAGTGATCGAACCGCCATCCTGCGAACATGCCTGTTTGGGTGGCCGTTGAGCGTGATGCTGGTCGTCATCACTCACTCCACCGCTTGTCGCCTTCTTACAGCCAACATCGTGTACGGCCAGTGCCCTCACCGGGGACTCGAGCTTTGCTCGCACGATGACGGGAACGGAGCACGAACGCTCGGGGGAGATCACCATGAGCGCGATAGACCCGCCGTCCTGCTACCATTTCTTCTCGAGTGCACAGGCCTACCTTGGCGTCTTGCTCCGTTCGCCGCCATACGATTCCCGTCGCAGGAACTATTGCTCTTCTCTGCGTGTTCATGGGAATGAGCCTTTGGGTCTTGCCCGAATTGCACCATTTGCGCGGATGGTCCTACACGATGGACATCTGGGACAACTTCCAACTGGCCCACCTTGCAGATATCGGGGCTTATCCGGCCATCTATGGGCAGGCCTTTGTCGAAACACCAGGGATCGTCTTCGTTCTCGCGCCTGTGTGGTGGATCACCCACGTCGCCGGCACGTCCGTCTCATATGTCTTCCCGCTGTGGCACCCGACGGCCTGGCTTGTCCTTGGGCCTTACGAAGTGCTGCTCAGTGCCTCAGTTCTCTTTGCTGTCGACGCGGTAGCCGTACGCCTCGGAGCCTCTACCGCTCGGCGGCTACTCATCTGCGCAGGCGAGGTGTACGCGCTCTACAACGTCCTGTTGTGGGGCCATCCCGAGGACGCGGTCGCGGTGGCCTGCCTGCTCTATGCCTGCCTTGCCGCCTCGGAGAAGCGATGGTCGAGGTTCGGATGGCTCTTTGGAGCGGCCGTTGCCTTCGAGCCTGTCGTCCTTCTTGCGCTGCCTGCGCTGCTCTTTCCCGCCGGATGGAGGAGACTGCCGGGCTTGCTGGCGCGCGCGGCGGCACCAACAGCGGTACTGCTCGTCCTGCCGTTGACGATGAACTGGTCAGTGACGGTGCACGGCCTTGTCAGCCAGGCTACATATCCTTCGCTCAATCGGCCGACGCCCTGGCTTCACTTCGCCCCATCGCTAGGTCACGGCGGCTACATCGGCGCAACGGCTGTGGCGGCGACGGGGGATGGTCCTTCTCGATTCCTGGCGATCCTGTTCTCCCTCATCGTCGGTATCTTGTTCCGCCGAGCCGCACGGGAGCTCGGCGTTCTCATCGCGGTCGTGGCGCTCAGCTTGTCGCTATGGTGCGCCTTTGAGACCGTGATCGCCCCCTATTACGTCTGGCCGACCATCGCAGTCGCCCTGATCGGCCTCAGCGCCACAAGCCGATTGAGGACTGCCGCCTCGGTGGTCTTCGCCATCCTCGCGGACTTGGCAAGCAACGCCGATCTTCACGCCGAGTGGGTGTGGTGGGTGATCGTGTCCGCGCTGGCAGCGCTTCTGGCGGCATCGTGGCCACAAGCCCGTGCACGCTCCAGCGAGCCGACAGCTGTTGACGCGCCGTGTTCCGTGGGAATGGTAGTGGTCGGGACACGTCCGCTCACCAACAACGACTGCTGACGAACCGGGCACATCTGTTGAGGTCGCGGGGAAGTAGACCAGAGCCGGGCGGAGGCACTCTGGGCAGGAGGAGCGTGCCAGCATCGACCGAGCGGTCCTGTCGCCGCGGTGTCTGCCACGCGTGGAGTCATGGATCCCCTCGCGGCTGTAGGCAGGCAGTCGCGTCCAAGAGCGGCTGACGCCGCCCTTGCCCTATTAGTCTGCACGGCCCGTCAAGGCTTCCCCTGCGGGCAGCCTATGGCCGGCCTTGACCGGTCTCCGTCGCCGCCCATGCCTCACAGTCCAGTTTGAAGCATCACGCAAAGGAACTCGGTCGGAATGACCGGAAGAAGGCTTTGATAGCCGGGAGTGTCGTTCCAGTTCCCTCCAACGCCAACTGCCACTTCGTTTGACGGTCGGATACTTCCAATAGCCCTCGGCAGATGTTCTCATGAGGCGCGCACGACGTGGCGAAGGCACCGCGGGCTCCTTCGAGGTCGACGCACGTTACTCCGGAACCGGTCGTCCGGATCTTGTACACCTTTGAGGCATCCGCGCCCATGAGTCGGAACTGGTCGACTTCGATTGCAATCAATAACCAACGAGAACCGGCTTGAGTCTCGTTGTGGTACCAGCAGGTACCAGTTCCCCCGCCGGAGGACACGACCGCGCTCGGGAAGGTCGCGACAAAGAGGCCACCAGGTGGTCCGAAGGGAGCGTTGCGTGTGACCGCGCAGGTGTGCTGGTAGCGTTGCGGTTCATAAGGTCATGAACAACGACGGCGACGATCGCGAGCCCGACGAGTAGGGCGCAGCTAAGCGCGGCGAGAGCGAGTATTCGGACCGGATGTTCACGTCGCCTCATACTGATGCCTCCTCATCAATCGAGGCCAGCCACGCGGCCGCGTCGATGTCCGGGACGGCGCTCGGCGCCGGCGGGGGAGAGTCGGCCACGGAACCTTCTCATCAACACCCAAAAGACGCCGGCCACCTAATGCGACATAACGGACATTATAGGCGGTTTCGGAAAAGCCCGGCAGAGGCACGCGGAACACCAGGTTCAGTGGTCGGTAGGCGTCTTGCCGCCGCCGGAGGACGTATAGCTATGTGCCGACACGGTCTGTGCGCAGTCCATCAAAGGTGGCCCGAACGGCAAGCGCCCAGCGGCGGTCGACTGATGTCTGCGTGGTCCCGAGCCAGCCGTTGCTCTCTTGTGTTGCCAGACCGTGCAGGAGCGCAACGAGCACGTGGGCGATGTCAGCTTCGTCTCCTGCGAGAAGGCCGGCGGCAAGGCAGCGCCGGACGCGCTCGACGAGCGGAGCAAATGCGGCGACCTGTGGCGGTCCTGGGGCGAAATCAGAGAAGGGACGTGAGAACATCACCTCTGCCAGGACGGGGTTGTCGCGGACAAAGAGCCGAAATGCTGCGACGACGCGAACCAGGTCGGCCAGCGGATCGTCGGAACTCTCGAGTTGGTCGAGGTTACGCCGCAGAAGCCTGAACCCCTCCAGGAACACTTCTCGGACGAGTCCGCCCTTGTCGCCGAACAGCTCGTAGACCGCCGCGGTGGAGGTTTGCGCGCGCTGGGCAACCTTGCGCGTCGTGAACCCCGTGATTCCGTCTTCAGCCAACATCGCAAACGCCTCACCAAGGACATGATCTCGAAGTTCCTGGGTTCGCTGTTTGGTTCTAGGCACGTCGACATCCTATCGGAACACTGTTACGATTACCTTGAGGACGTCTGCAGACTGCTGTTGTCGACGGCGAAGATCTTCCGCCGAGGAGCAGGCATGGGACCGGAGACTTGCCATGAACCGCCGGGTCTCGCCCCTGGCCTGTCGGTGCGGCGTCCAGGTCTTC
>PLIM01000052.1 GCA_003139355.1 Acidimicrobiaceae bacterium
CCCACTTGCAGACCTCGATCAAACCGGTGCCGCCGGCCTGCTGGGGATCGGTCTTGATGTTGGCGAACCTGACGGTGGCAGCTCCATTGGCCGCGAGCCTCAAAGCAGCCGTCGCAGTCTTCAGAGACTTGCTCACGAGAGACTTGCTCGGGCTCACTGTGATGGACTTCAGGTTCTTGTACGACGCCGGTGCCGAGGTCTCGGTCACATGAGTGACCCCGGCTGCGACCTTCACCGCCGCGCACTGAGCCGTCAACTTCAGCGCCTTTCCGTTCACCGAGAACTTGAAAGTCCCGGCGACGTTCTTGCAGACTGTAAGTGTCGGCGCCACGCTCTTGGCTGTCTTCACTGTTGCGCTTGCGCTCCCAGCTACCAAGAAGCTGCTGCCGATGGCGATTACCGGTGCCATCAACAGCAACAAAGCGGAATGTCTCCGCATTTTCTTATGCACAATGTTCTCCTCGCATCATTGTCGCCCCACCCTTGCCCACTTCTACAGGTCCCGGCACGGAGCGCTACCCCCCCCACCGGGGACCCGGTGTGGGACAGCACGTTACTGGCAGCAAACTGCCCGAACTGCTGCTCCTGCAGTATTTCCGCCCGTCAACGCGGCGTCTTGGTGCAGAATGCACAATGTCGCGCTCATGGTTTCTCCACTGATGGTCAAAGGTCTGACGAGAGACCTTGAGTTCTGGGGGAGGCAACCTCCTGACCAGCCAGATGGCTAGGCAGCGAGCTTCGCGATTAGGAAAGTGGCGTAGCCGCACTACGATCTCAGCCTCTCCATGAGGGCACCCCCAATGCGGAGTTCCATCACTGAGAGAGGTTAGTTGATGGCGCACAGTAGCCGATGGTCAGTTCGAGCTATCACTAAGAGAAGTCAGGCGGATGCAGACAGTGGTATTCGACGGCAGTTGTATCAAAATGGAGAAGCGGCTGAGCAGGAGTTGGCTTTGCAACCACGGCTTGCGATACCTCGAAGACGGTCGTATAAAGGTTTAGCAGCGAGGGAAGGGGAGCAGTTGTGGCGCAGGGGGGACACGGCAAGTGACGCCAGGTAACGAACGGCGTGGGGGAAGTAGTGGAGCCGCGCCCGGTCCTAAGAGCGTCCGCGCGCAAACTGTGACCAGCCGCCGCGTGCGAGGCTGTTCTTGCGCTAGGCGGTTCATGTGGGGACCGACTTCACGGCGGTGGCGTGAACGTCCTAAGACGTGCTGGGCCGGAAATCGGTCCACCCAGCGTGCGGGTCCCTGGCGCGCTCCTCCGTCCCACGTGCCTTGGTCGACGCCAGCTGGGCCGCCTCGGCGTCCAGACGAGCGTCCTCACGCGCCGTCTTGCGGTCCTCCGAGGCCATCCACTGGAAGTAGATGGGGATCACGGCAGCGACTGTGAGCAGCTCCGTCAGCACCCAGAGGACGCCGGCTCCCGCGTGGGTGCTCGACAGGCTGTACATAGGGGCAATCGTCTGGCGCGAGCTGAGAAGGGCGATGGCAAGAAACGACTCGAGCGGCACACCGATCAAGAGGTTGACCATCCGGAGCGGATAGCTGGCGCCCCACCGGGGGATCGGGTCGAGCCCGATCATTGGCCACCAGAACAGCGTCGCTCCGAACAGGAAACCCAGGTTGATGAGGTCCATCAGCCACATGTGGCTCATCGCGAAGCCGATTGTGGGCGTGAGGAAGAAAGCGAGCATGACGCCGTAGTAGAGCACCCAGACCACAAGCGGGTGCGACAGCACAGCGAACCACTTGCTGTGGAAGATGCGCAGCCAAGCCGTCTTGGCACGGCGGCTCGAGGTTTGCAGGATCAGTGTCATGGGAGCCCCCATCGCCATCAGCGCCGGGGCGATGATCATGAGGAGAAGGTGCTGGATTACGTGGGCCTCGAAGTAAGAACCGGTCAGCGTCGCGACCGGCGACTGGAGCGCGAGGTCGACAGTGATCAGGCCGGCGAAGAACGAGACGGTCCGCCGTGCCTTCCACCTGCGGCCCCGCGTTGCGAGCGTCCAATCGGCCCGGAGGTACCAGATGCCCGCGGCGATGCACGCTGCGAGGACGAGAAGAGGGAAGGGCCCGAACTGCCAGTCGAGCAGAGCGGTGTGCAAATTGAAATAGGCCCTTTCCATGGGCACGCCGGGCACGACTCAAGGGTACTGTCGGCCGCCGCCAGGCCGGCAGGGCGCGGTGTCGGTCCCTCGCTTTGCTTGCCTCACGCTCGTCTACGCCGTCGTCACCTTCAGGACCGGGCCGACTTGACAAGGAGCACGGCCTCGAGGAACCGTTCCGGTTGCAAGGGCCTCGTGGGCCCTGCGACGAGTGGCCAGATCCGACCTGCCAGCTCGTAGCCGAGCCGCAGGCGCGCCTCCTGGGTGTACCCGCTCCGGCTCGCAAGGAAAGTCCGTGCCAGGGCGAGTTCGGTGTCGGGAACAGCGCTCACGTCCCAGTGGGATAGCTCGGGAGGAAGATAGCCCTGCTGCGAGGCGGCCGGAGACCACACGCCCGGGCGCCAGGCCGGCGCGGTGAAGTCGGCTCCCGAGGTCCAGGAAGCGCCTTTCCAGGTTGCAGCGGCACCGACTCGTTCGCGGACAACGAGCGTGTTGGCTATCAGATCGCCCAGTCGCTGATTCCTGCTGGTCGAAAGGATGAGCACGCTTCCGACTATGTAGGAGAAACCGAGTTGCATGTCGATCAGCCGGAGCACGTTGCGGAGCAAGCTTGACCAAAAGCCGACGGGCTGGCCTCCAACCTGGACGACACGCAGGCCCGCTATCCGCTTTCCAAGGGTTCGCCCACTGAAGAGCATCTCGCAGAAGATGAAGTAGCCGAGAAAGTCCGCCAGAACAAACAGTGAGAATGCGCCGGCCACGACGAGCCCGCTGGTTGTGCTCACAGAGCTGTGGAAAGCTGAGGCAACGACGAGGGCGAAGCCGATGAGCGCGAGCACTTGCAACGTGAAGTCCAGCGCGAACGCCATGAACCGGGAGCCAAGCCCAGCCAGCACGACTTCGAGGCTGATTCCCTCAGGGGTGACAGTGACATGTCGGTCCTCGAGCTCCACATGATCACGGTACGACGGATGTCCGCGGGTGATAGCAGGAACGACTGGGGCCGAGCTTGAACATCGAGCGCTTCCTGGCAGACCGTGGGACGGACTGGGCTGAGCTCGAAAGCCTCGTCAAACGGTCGCGGGGACAGGGTCGCAGGCTCGCGCCGAACGAGATCCACCGTCTTGGGCTGCTCTACCGTTCTTCGGTCGCTGACCTGGCAGTGGCGCGATGCTCGTGGCCGGACGCCTCAGGAACGCTGCGCCTACAGGCGCTCGTGACGAGCGCACACGCCGTCGTCTACTCCAAGCCAGGGCGCGATGACACCGCCTGGGAGTTCCTGAGCGTGGGGATCTGGCGCCGGATTCGTGAGCTGGACCGCTGCCTGGCGATCTCGGCCTGCATCCTTCTGGGTTTCGTGGCGCTCGGGGCGCTTTGGGGACTTGCCCAGCCATCCTCCGCTTCTGGTCTGCTACCGGCGGGCTTCCACGCATCGGCGCATCCCGGGAAGGGCGCCTATTACGGAATCTCGATTGTGGGGCGTACCGGACTCGCGGTGCAGATCTTCGTGAACAACATCGAAGTAGCCATTCTCGCCGTGGCCGGCGGATTCACCTTCGGACTGTTGACAGGGTTCGCTCTGGCCTACAACGGCGCCATCTTGGGCATTCTTGGCGCGT
Organism: Acidimicrobiaceae bacterium; assembly: GCA_003139355.1. Taxonomy (GTDB): domain Bacteria; phylum Actinomycetota; class Acidimicrobiia; order Acidimicrobiales; family Bog-793; genus Fen-455. Next base: position 3,727 of record PLIM01000052.1, read on the forward strand.
TGGAATGGAGAGCGGGAGGTTTCGATCACTTCTTCAGCCTCATCGTGCCGCATGGCCTGCTCGAGTTGTCCTGCATCACGCTCGCCGGTGCCGGCGGCCTGGCTATGGCCCGCGCCCTGATCGATCCCGGCAACGACACGAGAGCCGAGGCGCTCGGGCGTCTCACTTCGAGGATCGGCGCCATCGTGCTCGCCGTGATGCTCTTCCTCGTTGTCGCCGGCCTGACCGAGGGCATCGTCACGCCGTGGGACCTTTCGCCGCCGGCGGCATTCGCAGTTGGGATCGCGCTCGCGGGAGGTTTCTGGTCCCTCGTGTTCGCACGCGGTCGGCTCCGGGTCGCACCCTGACAGGCGGTGATCGCTCCAGTACCTACAGGCGCGCTCGTTGCTTCAACCTGAGGTAGACGCCGACACAGGCCGGCCCCAAAGCCTGGGGTGGCGCCTCTACGACGACCGCACCAAGGGCTCTGAGGAGGTGCACGACCCGCTGCCGGCTGGCAAGCAGGTCGATGGCCACCGCAGCGCGCATCACGTCTCGCATGTCATGCGGCGATCGTGAGGTGACAGTCGTCAGGTCCGGGTCTGTGCAGCTGGCCACGAGAACCGCGTGGCGGCGGACCAGCACTGGCGTGGCGGCGATCAATGTGCGAGCGGCACCGTCGTCGACGAGGTCGGTGAAGACGACGACGAGGGCCCTCTTCTGTCGTCCGACCGCGTGGAACGCGCGCTCGTAATTGCTTTCGACCTCAGTCGGCTCGAGATCGAACAAGGCACGCACCACCGCCTCGGCGCCACGGCGGCGAGGAGCGAGCTGACGCGTCACCTTGGAGTCGAAAGCGACAGCTCCGACACGGTCCCCTGCTTCCTCGGCTGCTACTGCCAGCACGGCGACGGCATTGAGGGCGACATCGAGACGGGAGACCCGCCCGGCCGGAGAGGCCATCAGGCGGCCGGTGTCCACGACGCACATGAGATCCCGGTTCTCTTCGACCCGGTAATGGTTGGACATCGGGCGCCCGACCCTGGCCGTGGCTATCCAGTTCACCTGTCGGATGTCGTCGTCCTGCGAGTAGTCGCGAATGGTCTCGAACTCCGTGCCGAGCCCGAGCCGAGCCCGAATCCTGCCCTCGTCGGACGATCTCCCGCGGCGGCGCGCCGCCGCCAGCCTGCGGGCCCGAGGCAGGTCGGGGAAAACGGTCACTTCCTGGCTGGTGCCGACGGAGTGATCGAGGGAGCCGAGCCCGAGCGGTCCGACTGCCCGCACCGTCACCGGAGGCAGCACTTGGATACCTCGATGGCGACCGGTCAGTTCGCCCTTGAGCTCATTGCCACCAGCCCACGGTGGCTCCACAAGGAGCTCTGGAGGAACCGGCTGGCGGATCCGGACCGCTCGCGCCTGGCCGAGCTCGCCGACCTTGGCACGAAACGGGACGCCTACGAGCAGCGACAGGGTCTGCAACCGCGTGCGGTCGAGCGAGGGGACCCCGCGATGAGCCACGAGAAGATCCATGAGAACGCATCCGGCGATCCCACCAGCCAGCAAGAAGGGCACGAGAACCGGGACCGGGAGGACAGCCGAGAGGATTGCCACGAATGCGACAAGCAGCGCGGCGAGGCGAGTAGGGCGCGGCGTGGACTGCCCGATCTTCGCGTGGTTCGTGCTCGTGACCGGTGAAGCCGGCATCGTCATCGACGTCCCTCGTCCGGAGTCGTCAGCGAGGGATCGGGACCGAGGCGAGAACATTCGACAACGCGTCCGCGGCCGTGAAGCGGTCGAGTTCTGCCTCGGGGGTCAGGATCAGTCGGTGAGCGAGCACTGGGCCGGTGAGTGCAACCACGTCGTCGGGCACGACGAAGTCTCTTCCAGCCATGCTCGCGAAGGCCCTAGCCGCGGCGAGCAGGTGGACGCCCGCGCGAGGACTTGCGCCGAGCGCCACGCTCGGCAGCTCACGGGTGCGACGGACGACCGATGCCACATAGCCGATGATCTCGTCGCTGACGGCCACGCGGTCCACCTGCTGGCGCAACGCCATCAGGTCGTCCTTCCCGACTATCACCTCGACGTCGGAAAGAGTTGCCGGCGCGATGCCCGAGCGGCGCAGCCTGAGCAGCGTTTCCTCGTTCTTGGCAGACGGGTATGTGACGACGACTTTCATGAGAAACCGGTCCAGCTGCGCTTCGGGAAGGGGGTAGGTCCCCTCGTACTCGATCGGGTTCTGCGTGGCGAGCACCGTGAAAGGTTGCGGTAGCGGGTGCTCCACGCCGTCGACGGTGACTTGGCCCTCTTGCATCGCCTCGAGCAGTGCCGCCTGGGTCTTCGGCGGCGTCCGGTTGATCTCATCTGCGAGGAGGATGTTGGTGAACACCGGACCAGGACGGAAACCGAGCTCGTTTCCTCGCAAGGTCAACGTGCCGGTCAGATCCGACGGCAGCATGTCGGGCGTGAACTGCACCCGACGGTTGTCGAGCCGGCAGGCCCGGCCCATCGCAGACGCGAGCAGCGTCTTTGCTACTCCGGGAGGCCCCTCGAGCAATAGGTGGCCCCCGACCGCGATGGCGATGATCGTCGCGTCGACGACATGAGACTGCCCTACTACCACTTTCTCCACCTGCTCGTTCAAGCGGGCGCGGACCATCGCCATCTGGCCGTTGCCGTTGCCGTTCTGGTGCACCTCGGTCATGACCACCTTCCTGTCTTCGTGAGCGTGGCATAGGCGCGGCCGAGCGCCAACAGATCCTCCTCCGAACGAGGTTCGCCGACGATCGCGGCGACGAGGTCGGATGACAAAGCGGTCGATTCCGCTCTCGTGACGAGCTCAGTGTCTGTGGCGTCGTCGCGAGCTCTGAGCACATGGCACAATCGTTCGCGAGCGGCCTGTCTCAACGGTTCCGCACCAGCCCGGAGCCGGGCCGGAGGGCCCGACGCGAGGAGCGCGGCAACGGCGTCGACGTGGGCGATGCGTGGTGGGACCAACTCGCGACTGGCCGCTGTAGCTGGCCCGAATCGCCGGGCGGCGGACAGGATCCAGACCACTACGGCGACAAGGGCAAGAAGAAGACCGGCTTGCCAGTGGCCCGGCAGGCCCGCGATCCCGGACCCCGAGCTCGTCAGGAGATGGTCGTACTCGTCGAACGCGACCGGGGCCGCGACCGGGCCGGCAAGGTCGAGGGCGAACGCCGCATTGTCGGCGCGGGCGAGGCATCCGTTGTCGAGCGGGGAGCTCGAGGCGAGCAGCACGAGACGACCCTGACCGACCTCGGCGAGGAGCGCCAGCGCTCCGGCGGGCCCACCCAGCAGGGTGTGCACGCGTTCGGTCACGGAAGTCGCAGCTCGACTGCGCGGTGTCGCCCGCCAGGAGCCTGCCGCGTTCGAGACCACAGTGAGAGCTTCGTAGTTCTCCGACGCCGGAGCAGCCGGGTGCGATGGACCTGGCATCGCCGCCTGCCAGATCGGCAGTGGCCCAGGCCCGAGCAGTGCCCTGAGGGTGCCCTCAGCGGGCCGACCGGCAAGGACCACGCGTCCTCCGGCCGTGAGATATCGGTGAAGAGCCGACAGATCGCCTGTCAGTTTGTTCTGCGGGTCGAGAACGAAGAGAGTGCCGGGAACGGGTAGCGCAGCAGCGCTCACTGGGACCACCAGCTGGCGAATCGGATGCTGCCGGTCCCTGAAGAGTTGCGCCAAGGCCGCGGTCCCGTTGCCTGAGGTGTCGAGCGAGGAGGCGGGGCCGAGGATCGATCGGCTTGGCGTGCCGTAGACGGCGCCCGCAAAGGAGACCGCGAACTCGACAACGATCACACCAGCCGCGATGACCATCACTGCGCGCCATCTTCGAGGGACCTGATGCCAACGCGCTGTGACGGTCACCGCCGCCGGTGCAGTGGCGCTCATAGATTGCTCACCGCGGTGTCCCGAGTGTCCCGGGGTTTCTTGCTCATCGAACATTCCCTACCGCCTGCCACACGTCCTGACGCTTACGCTCGGTCGTGCGTGTCTCGGCAAGCAGCTGATCCCACCCGTCCCGGGCCGAAGCCACGTCGTGAGGCAACGCGGGCTTCTGGGCATAGGTGATGAGCTCATGGCGAGAGCTGAGCTTGTCGAAGACTCGAGACTGAAGGACCAGCCCCACCTGGTGGCTGGTCGTGGTGCGGCGATCGGGGATCACGCCCTGTGCTTCGAGTCGAGCGAGTCCGAGCCTGAAGCGCAGCCGGACCGCAAGTTCGTTCGCACCCTTTGCTTCGGCGTCTTCTGCGGCCCGCTCGAGATCGGTCAGGTCTTCGCCGGCTGTCCTCAGCTCATCGGCTGTTGGGCGTGTCGCTATTCGGGATCTCCTGCGGATGAGGAGAAGCCCGACGAGCACGCCGAATGCGAGCGCGAGCACGAGCACGACGGCCCAACCACCGGCGCCGAGCAGCCTGTGTGTGGCACTGAAGAACGGTACGAGTGCTTGGCGCCACAACCAGCGGATGGGAGGGCCGAACGCCCAGACAAACCCCCGCCCGACGGCTCGGAGCGCTCCGGCGAGGGGGGCAGGGATTCGAGTCGGCCTGTGCGTGTATGGCGTGCGAGACAGGATCTGGGCCGCTTGACGTCGCGCGTCCGCAGCGAAAGTCGAGGCTCCCGGCGCGTGAGACACCTATTCGGACCGTGGCGCATCCGGCGCCGGCGGGTCAGGCTGCTCGTCATCTGGCGAGGGCGGTTCTCTTGGCGACTGGCTGGGCGGTGAGTCGGAGGGACGCGGCCAATCGGAGGGACGCGGCCAGCCAGGAACGGACGGCGGTGGCGGGTAGCCGGGAGGCGCAGGCGGGTAGCTACCCGGTACTGGTGGATACCAGGGGTTGGGATGCTGTGGGTAGCCCGGGGGTTGCGGGTAGCCCGGCGGTGGCGGGTAGCCGGGAGGCGCAGGCGGGTAGCTACCCGGTACTGGCGGATACCAGGGGTTGGGTTGCTGTGGGTAGCCCGGGGGTTGCGGGTAGCCGACGGGGCCGTAGCCTCCTCCTGGCGCTGGCTTCGTGAAGAAAAGGGCAGACGCTGACGGCGCGACACCCATCTGCGCCGAGAGCAGCTGGATGTCGAATCCCTCCTTGCGAACCCGAAGGTCGATTGTCAGAACGACCAGGACGGCTGCGGAGAAGGGCGCGAACACCATGTAGTTGATCGTCTGGACAAGGAATCCCTCTACAACCGACACGGTCGTGCTCCCGTGGAAGACAGCGAAGACTGCACCCGCAGCGATGCCGACGGCGAAGCTTGCTACCGCGACGAGAAGGCCGGCGAGCAACTGTGTGCCGAAGACCGACCACCAATGGCCGTGACAGAGCGTCAGCGCTCGGCGTATCGCCTTGGTTCCCCGGATGTCCTCGAGCATCATGACCGGCACGGCGATCCTCGACGCGACCAAGAACCATATTGCTGCCAGGAAACCTCCGACGCCGAACATGAATGAGAAGAGAACCGTGAGCGCGGTGACGTGAGCGATCACCGAGACGGCTATCAGAACTGCGACCACCGAGCCGAGGACTATTACCGCGAGGTACGTCAGCACGGATATCCAGATGACAGCGAGCAGCCTCGACCAGCCGAAACCAAGCGCGTCGCGCCAGTCCGCCGGCTGTCCCAGATAGGCGTTTCCGATAACACGGAAGCAGACCGCAGTGACAAAAGCTCCTACGACGAAAGCGATTGCGATCGTCAAGAGCTCGCCGCCCAAGATGGTGTACAGGTCACCCAGTTTCAGCGTCGGGCCGGACGTGCCTGTGGTCACGAGGTTGTGCTCAGACGATCTCACCGAGACCGAGATGACTGCGAGGACGATGCCCGAAGGAATTGCCACGACCAGAGCGGCTCTTGCAAGCGTTAGAAAATAGGCTCGGACGATCT
>PLIM01000028.1 GCA_003139355.1 Acidimicrobiaceae bacterium
GGCTGGATGTCGGCGTTGGTCTCGATGAGGCCGGTCAGGTTCTCGGAGGTTCCGTCGCCTTGGTCGCTCGCAGTGATGGACTGCTCGAGGTTGGTGACGCTGCCGCCCGCGTAACTCGGAGTTCCGCCGCTCCCTCCGGCGTTGCCGATCCCGACGACTGCTTCGCCGCTGCTAACGCCCGAGGAGTTCCCGAGGCTGACCGTCTTTAGACCCGAAGCCTTTTCGAGCTGAAGCACTGCAATGTCGCTCGTGCGATCGTAACCAACGAACCTGGCGCCATAGGTCCTTCCATTGCCCACATCGGTCACGCTGATGGAGGTTGCGCCCTCGATGACGTGGTTGTTCGTGAGCACCTCACCGTTGGAGGTGAGCACCATGCCGGTTCCGGCCGCTTCCTCGTTCTCGTAGTTCAACGTGGTGTTGATGTCAACGAGCCCCGAGTCGACCCGTTTGGCGATCGAGGAAGCGTCGACAAGTCCACCCGAACCGCTGGAGCCCGAGGAGCCCGATCCCGGCACGCCGGTCTCGGTGAGACCCTCGCTCGCCTGGCCGATCACCTCTATCGGGGAGCGTGACCCCGATGACGGGACGACAGCGACGTCCATGTCACCAGCGAGCATCGTGATCGACGAGTAGGTGCCCGGCGGGAGGAGCACGCCGAGAGCGCTCCGATCGGAAGGCTGGACAACGACATTCCCCGTCTGCACATGCACGACGACCTTTTCGAATACTGCGAAGGTGACGAGAGCGCCGCCGTCAGCGAGGCGGATGTTGAAGCAATCGGTACCTCCCGCGCTGGTCACCCAGACCACGCCACCGGAGATGTCGACGAGGGGGAACTGGTCGGTGTTCGGGAGCGAAGCGCCAGGTCCTCCGTCGACTCCCGAGGGCAGGGTCTGGCAGTCGTGTCCATAAGAGGATGAGAACAACCTGAGCGGCGAGATCCGGTAGTCGTAGATCGAGCCGCAAACGCCTGGGTCCCCACCTGAAGCCCAGACATTCCCATTGTCGGCGGAGAGCCAGACCCCTCCATTCGGTGGGTTCGGGATGATGGCGCTCCCGATCAGGCGACCGTTGCTTCCATCACGCTCCTGGAGCAGGAGCGTCGGACTAAGCGGCTGACCCCGAAAGGCTTCAGGGCCGACTTCGACAAAGAGCCGCTGACCCTCATTGTCCATCACCGTCTCGCACTGGGTTCCGCCGTGAACCGTCACGACTTGTAGGGATCGCCCGGACCTCGGGTCCAGCCGGACCAGCTTGCAGCCGAGGGCCGCCCAGAGCGGGCCACGACCGGAGCCGGTCAAAGAGTCCGGCGAACTGCTCTCCGGCACAAAGCGCTCTTGCCGAAGTGTCATCGGATCGAGGGCCACAAGACCGGTGGGTAGTCCCCGGCCCTTCGAGAACCCGGCGATGAGCCACAGCGTGTTGTCCACGAAGGTGGGCGAGAAAGCGCCGGGCAGGATGGCTGAGCGGGCAACGATACGGCCTGAGGCAGGATCGAGACGGACCACCGTGTTTCTCGCCAACTGTGGCCCGTGTTGAGCAAGTTGGACGGAATACAACCATCCTCCGCCCGACACGAGACCCGAGAACTGGCCCTTCGCCACGACCGTTGTCTTCACAAGGGTGACGGGCACGCTGGTTGGCATCGTGGGGCTGGTGGTCGTCGTCGGGCGGCTGGCTGAACTCGTACACGCAGCGAGCATCAGCGCCATAACCACCATCGCGACTACGCCGAGCTTGCGCACCGTATGGATCTATACCACCGACCATCCTCGCTGGGGGGGTCGGGTCGGAGGCTCGTAGACGAGCTTGGCGGTCTAGCCCCGGTTCCGTGGACCGCCCAGTGACTGAAGTCCATCTCGGGAGGTTCGCCACCAAATGGCCACCGCCCCTCGGCGATCCTCTGCGTTATGAAGTCGGCGAGTTCTCCGATGGTCGTGTCGGATCTCAAGGTTCCGGCAATCAGCCATCCCACGACCCGACTGTCCGATGACCTTGGGTCAAGCCATCCGTAGTGCCAGCTAGACCAGCAGTACCAGAACCCGACAACCGTGTGGGGCAGGTACACCCGCAGCAGTCCCGCATGGTGGTGGTCCTCGGTCGGCTCGACACGAAGGCCGCTCAAGTCGCCAAGAAGTTCGGCAAAGCGCTCCGGGACCAGCAAAGCTGTGGTCCCGGTCACATCAGCGTCGAGTTCCTTGGCCAAATGGTCACGCTCCTTGCCAGACACGGCTGGATCTTCCCGTCATCGAGAGGTAGTGGACTGAGAGGAACTGGACCTGGACCCGCTGGCGTACCACCTGACCGTTCACGACCGTGGCACGATCCTCGGTCACATCCTCAGCGAGCACCGCGACGAGGTCGATCCAGACGAGGTCAGGGCAGCTCGTTCAGGGTTCCGGGACCGTTCGGCACTTGAATGGCACGTACGCACCTTGCACCCGAAGCGCTCGTGACCAACCGGCATTCTATTTGACGACGGTAAGGGTCTGCTTAGCCGAAGCCGAGGCGTCGAAGTCGGTGCTGCCGCCGTAGGTGGCGACGAGGCTATAGGTGGCCGCGTTGAGCTTCCTGGCGGACAACTTGCACGAACCCTTTGTCGAGGAGAGCGTGATCACACACAGCGTCGTCGTGGACTCCTTGATCGTGATACTCCCGTACGGCGTCGAGCCGGTGAACTCCGGCGAGACCGTGACCGAAAGTTGCTCGACGCCCTCGTCACCGTAGGTCACCCTGGCGTTCGAGAGCTTGAGGGCGGTCTTGGACGTTGCCTTTGCGACCATGAGGGATTCCTTGACAGAAGTCGAACCGTCGAAGTCGGTGCTGCCTCCATAGGTGGCGACAAGGTGGTAGGTGCCCACCGGAAGCTTCTTGGCCGACAGCGTGCACGAACCCTTTGCCGAGGAGAGCGTGATCACACACAGCGTCGTCGTGGACTCCTTGATCGTGACACTCCCGTACGGCGTCGAGCGGGTGAACTCCGGCGAGACCGTGACCGAGAGGTGCTCGACGCCCTCGTCACCGTAGGTCACCCTGGCGTTCGAGAGCTTGAGGGCGGTCTTGGAAGTGGGCGGTGGCGAGTAGGTGAACGCGTCAGAAGTGTCCACCGCGGCGCAGAAGCTCGCCGTCGGGCACGAGAGGGAGGTCAGCACGCGCCCCACTGCGATCCTGGCCGGTTTCGACCACGCGCTTCCGCGGTAGGTGAGGGCGTTGCCGTCGTAATCCAGGGCGGCACAGAAGCTCGCCGTCGAGCACGAGACGGACTCCAGGCCGCCCTGGTTCAGGCCGATCCTGACCGGCTTCGACCACGAACTGCCGCGGTAGGTGAGGGCGTTGCCGCTCCAGTCCACGGCGGCGCAAAAGCTCGCCGTCGGGCAGGAAACGTAGGCCAGCCCGGTCGTGTCGATCTCGTCGGGTGACGACCACGAAGTGCCGCGGTAGGTGAGGACGTTGCCTTTGTTGTCCACCGCGGCGCAGAAGCGCGCTGACGAGCAGGAGACATCTAGAGAGGTCAGTTCGCTCGGCGCGTCGATGCTGACCGGTTTCGACCACGAGCTGCCGTCGTAGGTGAGGACGTTGCCGCTCCAGTCCGTCGCGACGCAGAAGTTCGACTTGGGGCAGGAGACGGAGTAGAAGGGCGCGCTCTGGTCGATCTTATAGGGTGACGACCACGCGCTCCCGTTGTAGATGAGGACATTGCCAATGCCATCCACCGCGGTGCAGAGGCTCACCGTCGGGCAGGAAACGGAGGCCAGGCGGTACCCCGCGTCGATCCTGACCGGCTTCGACCACGCGCGCCCGCGGTAGGTGAGGGCGTTGCCCGAACCGTCCACGGCGGCGCAGAAGCTCGACTTGGGGCACGAGACGGACTCCAGGCCGCCCTGGCTCGGGTCGATCCTGACCGGCTTCGACCACGAACTGCCGCGGTAGGTGAGGGCGTTGCCGCTCCAGTCCACCGCGGCGCAGAAGCTCGACTTGGGGCAGGAGACGGACTCCAGGCCGCCCTGGTCGATCTTGTCAGGTGACGACCACGAAGTGCCGCGGTAGGTGAGGGCGTGGCCGTAGAAGTCCACCGCGGCGCAGAAGCTCGCCGTCGGGCACGAGACGGAGGGTAGCCACCCGCCGCTCGCGTCGATGCTGTCGGGCGACGACCACGAGTTCCCGTCGTAGGTGAGGACGTGGCCGTACGTGTCCACTGCGGCGCAGAAGCGCGCCGTCGGGCAGGAAACTGAGTTGAGGGCTTTCTCCGCGTCGATCTCGTCGGGCGACGACCACGAGTTCCCGTCGTAGGTGAGGACGTGGCCGATGCCGTCCACCGCGGCGCAAAAGCGTGCCGTCGGGCACGAGATGGAGTACAGGTAGTTTCCGGCGTCGATCCTGACCGGCTTCGACCACGATCTGCCGTCGTAAGTGAGGACGTGGCCTTTGTCGTCCACGGCGGCGCAGAAGCTCGCCCTCGGGCATGAGACGGAGGTCAGCTCTTTTCCCGCCTCGATCCGGACCGGCTTCGACCACTCGCTCCCGCGGTAGGTGAGGGCGTTGCCGATGCCGTCCACGGCGGCGCAAAAGCTCGCCGTCGGGCACGAAACGGAGGTCAGTCCGTCCCCGCCCAGGTCGATGCTGACCGGCTTCGACCAGGATCTGCCGTCGTAGGTGAGGACGTTGCCGCCGTTGATGTCCACCGCGGCGCAGAAGCTCGCCGTCGGGCACGAGACGGAAGTTGGACCTCCTCTTAAGGGGTCGATCAGCCTCCCCTGTGACCAACCGGACGCGTTGCCGGCGGCCGGCGAAGCCGCCGCCTGCAACGGAAGCCCGGCGGCGAATATCGCCGAGGTCGCAGCAAGCATCAGCAAAGCGGCAGCGAACAGACGAATGGCACCGGACTTACACACTGTGAGGCGCCTGCCAAGTTCGTCGGCCTTAGACATGCTTCTCCTTTTGGATCGGTCAGTAGAGCCGTTGCGCGCTCCCCCGGGCGGCAACCTGAGCGGTCGTCCGCCTCACACGGGCGTCCCTGCTGATAACAGTCAGAAAAATACACCTTGGCTGTCGCCAGATGGCGATGAAGTCAGTGCGCGAGCACGACGGCCCAAACAAGTGCTCTGGTGCCATCGCGCTCCTCCGTACGCAGTTGGGACAGCCTCTGCGTTGAGCTGACCGGCGATCTCGCTCCAACCGACGCGTGCTCCGTGAGCAGCCCCAGGCGGACTGCGACGTCGGCCGCAGGTACCGCCGGATGATTCAGCCTCCATTACCGGGCCGAGGCGGCAGATGGAATGGCGCTCTCCCTTGGGCCAAGGGTCCGCCGTGGGCTGAGCACAAGTGGTCGGTGGCTCGGTCACGCAACATCGCGGCTTGATCTCGTATCATCGGCGCAGCGACGCGGGGTGCGAGGTGAGCACGACTCACAGGCGAGGACGAGAACTAGAGCAGCTCCTTGGCGGCTTCCTTACCCGACACGGCTACCAGGTCCGCTACAACGTCGTGATCGAGGGAAGGTCGGGCGCGCGGCACGAGTTGGACGTTGTCGGTGACAAGTCAGACGGGCTGACATCCTTCCGACTCGTCGTCGAGTGCAAGGCATGGAATGCAGCCATAGACAAGGATGTCGTCTACAAGCTGGCTGGCGTACTTGCGGACCTCGGTGCTGCCAAAGGAATCATTGCGGCATTGTCTGGCTGGACTGTCCAGGCGGCTCAGGTGGCAGCGCAAGCCAACATCGAGCTTTGGGGTCCAGACGAACTCACCGCTCGACTCGGCCAGGCGACGGTCAGCGATTTACGGTTCACGAGTTCGCAGGTGCAAGCCTTGGGTGTTCTCTTTGTCGCGGCGGGAGAACCTGCACGTCGGCTGGTCGAACGCTCGGCTCGTGGAACGCTCGGCGTCGGGCGCGAGGAGATCGTCTGGTTCGGCCTGATCTGGTTGCCGGTGTGGATTCTGCAACTCGGCATCACCCGAGTCGAGGGCTTCAGGCGGGTGTCCAGGGTGACGCGGAGCTGGAACCGCTACGAAGCACTGACCGGTCGTCACCTGGGATCGAGCCACGAGCCTCCACAACTCGTGCCGATCGACTTGGGGACGTCTCATCTCCGGCCCATCCTCTCCGATGCGAAGATCCGGGAGACCCTGATCGCGAGCGTCGAACGCTGGCGGTCGGTGAGTTCTGAAGAAGCCAAGAAACGACACGCTGCGAACCTGGCCAAAGCCGGTCTCCAGGTACCATTCCGGCATGTAGCGGCAGAAGGGTCGCAACCTGCCTACGAACCTCTCTGGAGCGCCTTTCTGACAAAGGGAGGCAAGGAGCGCATCGTCGCCATCGACGGTGTGACCGGCAGGGAGCGGCCTGACCTCGGACACGCGCTCACGACGAGGGTGCAATGGGTGCGGGAGTCGCTCGCGCCTGCCTAGAACGACGACATCCTGAGTGCGGTACTAGG
>PLIM01000088.1 GCA_003139355.1 Acidimicrobiaceae bacterium
GGTTGCTGATCGTCGGTGCTGCGGCCACGAAGGTGAACCGATCAGGCACGGCGAGCGGACTGAGCGTCAGGCCCTCGACCGACATCACGAGGTTGTCCGTCCCCACCTTGGTCGCCGGGAGGGTGCCGGTGCAGCGAACCGTGGTCGTGCAGGAAACAGTGACCCACTTCGTACCGACCTCGAGCCGGTCCGCTCCTGGGATCGGAAGGAAGCCCGAACCGGTGATGGTCACCGGGATCGAGCCGCTGCTCGGACCCTCCTTCGGCGAGACACCTGTGATGGTCGTCGTCTGGAGCTTGGTGCCGTATGCAAAGCACACCTGAGCGGCCAGCCCGGGGACGTAGTTGCCGGGATAGGCAAGCAAGGGCGTCCCCAACCCGCTTGCCAGGTCATAGCCCTTCGTCGCGGGGTAGAGGCCAGTGGGGACGTAGCCCGAGGCCAGGTCGTCATTGTTGCCCGTCGTGATGTCTTTGAAGGCGAGACCGTAATAGGGCGAGCCCCAATGTGCGATGTCGTAAAGAGCCTGGGGCCGCGCTCCGGCGTCTCCCGAGCTGTAGTTGCTACAGAACGGGGAGGAATCGACGAGGGCGGCAAGCGCGGCCCACAACGGCGCGGCAGCGCTCGTGCCCCCGCTGTCCCACCAGGAGCCATTCCAGTAGATGAGGTAGTCGACCGCGTCGCCGCTCACGTCGGGGACTTGGCGCGGGTACGGCGTTGTCGTCCCGCAGCCGGCTGGGTCATCCACGGAGTAGGGGCCGATGAGCCCCGGTATGCCCGACTGGTCCTGGTAGGACGGCATGCACCATACGGAGGACAGCCCGCCCCCGCCAGTGGTGTGTGCTCCGTTGGTCGCAGTGGAGTTGTTCCATACGACCTCGGTCTGCGTGGCCGGGTCCACTGCCGTTCCTCCCACGCCCACGACGTAGGGTTGGCTTGCCGGATCAAGGACAGCCAGCTCATCTTCTGGCTCCTCGTTGGTGTGCTGACAACCTGTCGAGCCGTCGTCCCCGGCAGCAGCGAGGACGGTCTGGCCCTGCGTAGCGGCCTGGTAGAAGAGGCTCTGCTCATAGGTGATGGACGACGGGTCGCTTTCCGGCTCGCAAAGACCCCAGGACGTCGAGACGACCTGATCGGTGTCGCTGTCGACGATGGTCGAGTAGACGTCGTCCACGTCTGTGTTCGGCGCCTGATAGACGTCGATCGTCGCCTCAGGAGCAAGGCCGATGACGTCCTCGATGTCGAGCGCCGCCTCGTCAGTGCTGCCAGAACCAGAACCGGAGCCGCCATCGACCAGGTGATAGTTCACGGTGGCATTCGTCCCATAACAGGCCTGGTACCCGGCGATGTCGGGCGGCGAGTCCGGCTCGAGCTCGACTATGGCGAGCCTGACACCTTGGCCGAAGTCACCGAGGGAGTACAGCGGCGTCATGCCGTAGTAGGACGCCAACTCGTCGGCCGTCATGGCGTCGTCAGCAATGGTGGAACACGGCTGCGGACCCACCGTGGCCCTGTGAACCCCGAGCCTTCCCGCCGAGTGAACCGCGCGCACGGGGCGAGCAGTCAAGCTCTGGGGTAGAAAGACATCACTGAGGCCGACGACTCCCTCGACATCCGGGGCCACGGCGGCCGAGATGCTCGGCGGCGACGTGGTCGTGAACGCGGCACGCCCGCTGGGCAGCCGGTAGCGCACGAGACTGACGTGAAGGGCGCGGGCGAGGGTTGACGCCGAGGCGGTCACCGGGATCGAGAGCCGGTCCGATGTCGCCTGTCCTGGGTGGAGTCCGTCGGAGCGGAGCACGGCGTCGACTGCGGCCACTTCCGACAGCGAGGGCCCGAAGAGGCGACCGAACTGGCCTGGGCGGAGGAAGTGGTGGAAGTTCGCCGAGTGCCGGTCGGACAAAGACGCGATGAAGGAGGTCACGGCCGACGGGTCTGGCAGTTTCAGCGTGACGTCGAGGTGAACATCCGCCGAGGAAGACAGGGGTCCGAGCGCGAGTGAGTTTGCTGGAGGCGGTGGGCTCGCGCTCACATGCAGCACGGCAAGCCCGGATGGGGCGGTCGCCTGCGCGTTGGAAGGCGCCGAGGAAACAGCGATGCATGAAAACGCCGCAAGGACGCCCGCGAATGAGACCACTGCCCACCGTCTCGTCATGATTCCTCTCTCCTCTTGTCGATAGCTGCAGTGACTGTAGATGACGGTGTCAGCAGGTCTTGCGGATGCTCCGTGAATCGCCCTGGGTTCACCGGAGGCTCTGGTCTCACAAGGGAGACCGAGCCTCTTGAGTGGCCGTCATGGCGAGTTCAGACCAGTACGCACAGCTGCCGGTTGGGCCGCCGGACCTCTGTCTTGCGACGGGTCGGTCCACGCGCCTGCGCTGGTGAGGCCGCCCTCGACCGTTGCGGCTTGGCCCGATGTCGGGAGCACTCCACCCGGATCCAGCAGATGGTGCTCCCTCGGCAACCTGGGGGATCAGGCCGGCGCTTGGCCACGCCACGGCTGGTGGTCGTACCGGTCGAGGTGGACGACCGTGCCGATCGGCTTGCGAGCCTTGCGGCCGTAGCGGCCCTTCGGCCAGCCGAGGGTCACGATGCAGCACGGCTCCACGTTCAAGGGCAGCTTGAGGATCCGGCGCGCCACGGTGTTGGACCACAGCGGCAGGGTGATGAGCGCACCGCCGAGGCCGACGGACCTCGCCGCCAGCAGGAGGTTCTGGACGCTGGGGTACACCGACCCGTAGTGGCTCGACACGACGACCGGAGGCTTGGGGACGAGAGGCACTCGGGCACGGCTTCGCAGGCAGCACACGACAAGAACTGGGATCTCCTCGAAGTGCTCGACCTGCCAGTGGACCGACTTCAGGATCTTGGCCGTTTGCTCGTCGGTCTTGACCAGCCGGCCAAGCTCGCCGTACAGTCTCCACGCCCGCCGGTACTGGGCCGCCAGCGAAGCCTTCACAGCGCGGTCCTTCACGACCACGAACTCCCAGCTCTGGCCGTTCGAGGCGGTCGGCGCTTCCAGGGCCAGCTCCAAACATCGCAGCACGATGCGGTCGTCGACCGGGCCAGGCTCGACCCGGCGGACCGCCCGCTGAGTGAGCATTGCCTCGGCCAGCGGCATGGCCAGGCGGGCCTCGACATCGCTGGGATCGCTGGTTGGAGCCAGGGCGTCGTCCATGCCAGAGTTTCGCTGAGCAGCAGGTACCTATCCAGTCAGTCCCACAGGCGGTCGGGGACAGACACGAACAGATCGACACCACGAAAGCCGGTCCGCCCCGGGAGGGACCCGCGCCAGATCGACGACACGGCCAGAAGGCTCGACCGGTGGCGGGCATCGGATGGCACGTGGTACGCGCGTCAACCGCCGATCCCCAACTCGTGCGAGCCGTCTCTTGGCCTGCACTTGAGCCGGGCAAGCCATCCGGCCTCATCTGGGCCAAGCAGGCCTACGCCTCGCCGCTCAGCTCCATGGGAGCGACGCGCCGGTTGACAGCATGTATCAGCGAGCTCCGCACATCACCAGTCGTCGCGGTGGCGGCGTGGGACGAGGCGGTCACCTGGCTCTCGTTCATCGAAGTTCCAAGTCACGAGGAGGCGGGATGTCGAAACTAGCCGCCATTCGTCTGTTCGTTGCCGTTGTGCTGCTGTTCGCTGCGACCTTGGCAACACTCGCTGCCCGGCTTCTGTCGCCGGCGGCAGCTTCGGCGGCCGCCGGCACTGCATCCGCTTGGTCACAGGGGACGCTGATCGACCCCTTACGAGGCACCCGTCCTCAGCTCGTGCCCCAAGCCGAGCTTCTGCGCTGCTGTGGACCCTTCTGAAGCGTTCACCTACTCACCGCCGGTCACCGCCCTCAAGCTGGCCGCGAGGAAGGTCATCTACGGACACGAACAGGTCCTGAACCTCTCGGTCACCGTATCGCCGCAGTACTCGGGCTCGACGCCCACCGGCACGGTGACCGTGAAGGAGTCCACGACGACGCTGTGTGTGATCACGTTGTCGTCCGGCAAGGGATCGTGCACGCTGTCGGCCAAGAAGCTTCCGGTACGTACCTACCGACTCGTCGCCACCTACGGTGGGAGCACCGACTTCGCCGGTTCGGCTTCGGCCAAGGAGACCCTCACCGTCGCCAAGGCAGTGTCCAGGACCGCCCTCAATTTGTCGGCAAGGAAGGTCATCTACGGACACGAACAGGTCCTGAACCTCTCGGTCACCGTGTCGCCGCAGTATTCGGGCTCGACGCCCACGGGGACGGTGACGGTGAAGCAGTCCACGACGACGCTGTGCGTGATCTCGCTGTCCTCGGCCAAGCGCTCGTGCAGGTTGTCCGCCAAGAAGCTCAAGGCGGGCACCTACCGTCTCGTCGCCACATACGGCGGCAGCACGAACTTCAAGGGCTCGACTTCGGCGAAGGAGACCCTCTGTGGTGCACGACCCCCGGGGTCGCCTTGCGAGGGAAGCAGGGGGCCGTGCACCTCGTCATCCTGTTCGG
The DNA here is from genome assembly GCA_003139355.1 of Acidimicrobiaceae bacterium. Lineage (GTDB taxonomy): Bacteria > Actinomycetota > Acidimicrobiia > Acidimicrobiales > Bog-793 > Fen-455. The sequence continues at coordinate 4,490 of PLIM01000088.1, forward strand.
GATACTCCAGGAGACGCTTGTCGATGGAGTCCAGTCAGACGACGAGAAAGTCGTTCACCGGGTTTCCATCATGGCCCATCACGGCGGGGCGAGAGGTACTCCCTGCTGTCGCCCGTCGTCGTCAAGTGCTCGGGTTGTTCACGCGCGCGTCGACGTAGAGAACGACCGACGCAGACGGCACGCTCGCAAGGCGCCCGCACCGTCTGCTCGTGTCCCTCCGTGTCCCTACGGAACACGTCGGCTCTGACTGAGGCCTAAGCCTCAGGCGCT
>PLIM01000118.1:0-256 GCA_003139355.1 Acidimicrobiaceae bacterium
CTCTCGGCAGGGTGTGGACTTGTCGAAGTTGACGGAGCAATAGGGTTAATGGGCGTGACTCTTCCGGCGCGCGACGACGTGCTCGACGAAGCGTACGAGCGGCTCTTCCGTTATGGACCGGAGTTCGACGGGTGGCTGTCCAACCACGGGCCGATGGTGGTCGAGGTGCTTGAGCGCAACCACCGTCCGGACGCGATAGACGCCTGGCTTGATCGGTACACGAGGCGTCTCGAGGCTGCTCCCTCGCCGCGCTGGA
>PLIM01000118.1:316-11414 GCA_003139355.1 Acidimicrobiaceae bacterium
AGAACAAGGAAACGCAGTCACGAGTGCGCGAGCTTGGTATGACCCTCGGGTACTGGGCGGCTCGCTTTCAGCCGATGCCGGCCGCACGCCAGCCATCGGGGCAGCTGGCTCCATGGGACGCCCTGGCGCGCCTCCCGCACATCGAGAATCCGCACGGCGGTGCCCGGACAAGGCTGTTGCAGCTGGCTGGTATGGCGCCTTGGCCCGACGCACTTGAGGCGCTTTGTCCACCCGCCGACCCCGAGCTCGTGCCAGCGGAGCTGGACGCCTTGGTGGAGGCGACCGTGGGCCAGTATCTCGAATACGGGCGTGCGGAGCCGGTCATGCTGGTGCATGCCGCCACGGCTCCAGCAGCGGCGGCTGCAGCCCTGCGGTTGTTGCCCGTTGACCTGTGGCGGCTCACATGGGAGACGGCCTGGAGCGCCACTGCCGCGATGACTGCCTGCTACGCAGTCACCGGAACCGATGCTGGCGAACGCATCTCTTCCCTCACGCCCGACGAGGTTTTCAACCGTGCCGTCGAGAACGGCGACGAGCACGTGATCAAGTTCACCGACGTCGCCATTCTGGCTCATCATCGTGGCTGTGTCGCCGCCCTCTCAGCCGCGAGTCACGCTGTCTCACTCGTGGAGTGAGCCGAGGCGGCTGGGAGAGATCGAGGCATCGCGGCAACGCTGCTCGTGAATGTCGGGATCATCCCGGGCGGATCCACTCAGCGACCGCGTGGGCGCATCTTTGCAGCGTTACACCGATCCAAGCCGCGTTTGGCAAGGTGATCCGCGTTCGACTCGACCGCGGTGGGGATCGCCAGGCCGACTGTGCGCTGCGGAGCGTGGTGATCACCCGCTTGCGCTCTGATCTCCGCCCAGGCTGACACGGAGCGCCGACTGAAAGAGGGTTGCTCCAAGCCCGAGATCATCCGAGAGCTCAAGCGGTACGTCGCACGCGAGGTCCGTCACCGCTCGCCTCACGCATAGGTCACTCCCAGGAGCGGGCCTGGCCCGATAGTCGGCTCGCACCTACAAGGTTGCTCTTAGAACGATCTACCTGACCGGCGGGGGTCAGAAGCCCGGGTCACGAGCGAGTCGGTAACCTTCGAAGGTGAAGCGTCGCACCTCAGGAGACAGAACGAGACCTCGACAGCGCCGGATCGTCCACAGAACGGCGCAGCTTCCCGCAACGAGCAAAGCCCTTTACCGGATCGAGCACTACAGCTCCCTGCCTGCAGTAGCGCTCACCGTCATCGCAACTGTGATCTGTCTGGTCGTCGTTGGCGCGACGCTCGGTTTTCCGAGCAGCTGGGTGGCCGGGTTCGAAGTGTTCGTGTCAGCCATCACGCTCGTGATGGTCTTCGCGATCCAGCACACGCAGGGAAGAGAGCAGGCAGCCACCCAACGCAAGCTGGACGAGCTGATTCGGGCTCTGCCTGGCGCGGACGAGTCCCTCATGATGCTGGAAGAAGCACCGCGGGCTCTCATGCTCGACGTGGAGAATGAACAGCGAGACGTCCGATCCACGTCACTCGAGACAGACACCGACTGATCACCCTACGAGCACCACAACGCGACCGCCCCGACTCAGGCGCGTTGCGGCGTCCGTTACCGCGGTCCTGGCTCCCTCAGCGCCCGGCCGCCCGACCGAGTGACGCGAGGAGTCGACCATCGCGCTCGACGCCCGGTGCCGAGAATGGTTCACCCAACTTTCACCTAACAACTGGCGTCCGGATGCGTCCTGTCCGATCTTCTAGTTCGCTGACAATAGCCGAAGGACAGGCTTTTGCTGGTCTTTTGGACATGCCGGGACACAGCGGAACCGACCGGGACACCACCATGCAGACTCCACGCCACCAGACGGAGAAGGGAGCCGCACCGACAGCGGTCCTGACTCGACACCGACCAGCACGCCGCCCACACTTACGGATACAGACGCATCGCGGGATCGATCTCGTCCCGGAATATCCCGCGGACGTCGCCGTTCACGGCCGTTCGACGGCGTGAGCATAACTCGATGACCTGCCATGAGCATCCGCTCCAGTTCGCCATCGTGCGGCCGACCTCTCTTCCCAAGCTGAGAGTGCGAGCTCGATTCCCGTCGTCCGCTCGAACAGGCCTCGAGCAGCCAGCCTGAAGTTGGGAGGTGCGCTTCGAGCGGGGTTTCGCTCCGCATCCTCACATTCCGTCGCGGTGGTCGCCCGAAGACCGGTACGGCCGTTCACCGTTCAGGCTCAGAGCACCTTGGAGAGGAAAGCCTTGGTGCGCTCGTGCCGTGGGTTGGCGATGACCTCCCGAGGCGTCCCTGCCTCGACGACGACGCCCTCGTCCATGAACACGAGCGTGTCGCCGACCTCGCGCGCGAAGCCGATCTCGTGTGTGACGACGATCATGGTCATCCCCTCCTCGGCGAGTGCGCGCATCACGTCGAGGACCTCCCCGACGAGCTCGGGATCGAGCGCGCTCGTGGGCTCGTCGAAGAGCATGAGCTTCGGCTGCATCGCGAGGGCCCGGGCGATCGCGACCCGCTGCTGCTGGCCGCCGGAGAGCTGGTTGGGGTAGGCGTCGATCTTGTCCGACAGCCCGACCCGGTCGAGCAAGGCCCGGGCACGCGTCGTGACGTCGGCTCGCGGCTCCTTCTTCACCAGCACAGGCGCAGCGGCGACGTTCTCGAACGCCGTCATGTGTGGGAACAGGTTGAAGCGCTGGAAGACCATGCCGATCTCGGTGCGCCGGCGGCAGACCTCGCGTTCGGGAAGCTCGTGCAGGCGATCGCCGCGCTCCTCGTAGCCGACGAGGTCGCCGTCGACGCGCAGCCGCCCCGAGTTGATCTTCTCGAGGTGGTTGATGCAGCGCAGGAACGTCGACTTGCCCGAGCCGGACGGCCCCAACAGGCACATCACCTCGCGGGGCGCGACCTCGAGGGTGATCCCTTTCAGCACTTCGAGCAGTCCGAAGCGCTTGTGCACCGCCTCGGCTTGCACCATTGGGCCCGGCATCTATGACCCCCCCGTTCCGCTCGCCGAGAAGGGGATGCGGCGCAGCGTCGTGAGGTTGCGCCGCATCCGCTGGATGGGCGTCGGCGGGAGCGCGTAGGAAGAGCCCCGCGCGTAGTAGCGCTCCACATAGAACTGGCCGATGGTGAGCAGTGTGGTCATGAACAGGTACCACATGCAGGCGCCCACATAGAAGGGGATGGCCTCGAAGGTCCGGGCGGCGTCGTTCGTGGTCTGGTACATGAGCTCGGGGTAGGTGACCACGACGAGGAGCGATGTCGTCTTGAGCATGTTGTTCAGCTCGTTGCCCGTCGGCGGGACGATGACTCGCATTGCCTGCGGCAGCACGATCTTGCGCATGAGCGTCGCCCGGCGCATGCCGAGGGATTGCGCAGCCTCGAACTGCCCGTGGTCGACCGAGAGGATCCCCGCCCGCACGATCTCGGCGTAGTAGGCGCCCTCGTTGAGGCCGAGCCCGAGGAGGCCGGCCACGAGCGGGGTGATGATCGTGTTGGCGCTCAGGTGCACGAACTCCGGCCCGAACGGCACGCCGAGGCTGAAGGTCGGGAAGAGCGAGGAGATGGCATACCAGAATGTGAGCTGGAGGTAGACCGGGGTGCCCCTGAAGAACCAGATGAAGAGCCACGCCGCACTCGAGAGGACCTGGTTGGGCGAGAGCCGCATCACGGCGAGGAGGATGCCGAGGATGACGCCGATCGCCATGGCGAAGATCGTGATCTTGATGGTGTTCTCCGCCCCCGACACGATCGGCGGGGAGAAGAGGTTGCTTCGGATTACGCCCCATTGCCAGCGGGGGTTCGTCAGCATGTTGTGGGCCAGCATCGCGGCCAGCACGAGCAGGACGGCCGCGGCCGCCCACCGCCCTGGATGGCGCAGGGGCACCGCCCGGATCTCCTCCGGACGGTGCCCCTCAGTGCTTTGGATTGTCACCGGCTCGCCGCCGCTCGGGGAGCCGCCGTCCGGCTAAACGATCGCCGGATTGGTGATCGCTCCCGCTCGCACCCCCCACTTGTCGAGGATCTTCTTGTAGATGCCGTCTTTCATGAGGTCCCTGACGGCGGCCAGAGTCGCCTTGTCGAGCGTCGAGGACTTCGAGAAGGCGAAGCCGTAGGGCGCGACGCCGAAAGCCGGGCCGTCAAGCTTGAACAGGCCCTTCGACTGGGAGACGATGTAGCCGGCGACCTGGGAGTCGGCGAAGCCGATCTGAGCCCGACCACTCGAGACGGCGAGGTTCGCCTGGAGCTGGGTCTCGAAGGACGACACCGTGTCCGGTGTCCTGTGTGCTTTCTTGCAGGTGGCGACCGTATCCTGGGCGTCGGTCTGCTCGGTCGTGCCGATCTCGACCGAGACCGAGTGGCCGCACAGGCTCATGAGCCCGTTCAGCCTGAGCGAACTCGACTTCTCCACGTAGAAACCCTCGCCCGCCTTGAAGTAGGTGACGAAGTTCACCTGCCTCTCACGTTTCTTGTTCACGGTGAACGACGAGTTTCCTACGTCGTACTTGCCCGCCCCGAGGCCGAGGATGATGGTGCTGAAGATCGTGTTGACCGCCTTCCACTTGACGCCCATGACGGCGCCGAGCGCGGCGTTGAAGTCAGCATCCATGCCGATGATCGTCGTGCCGTTGGCTGCCACGAACTCGTCGGGCGGGTAGCTGGCGTCCATCGCGGCCGAGACGTAACCCCTCTTCTTGATGCTCGCCGGCACCAGGGCTGCGACCTTGGGATCCTTCCGCGGGGTGGGGATTGTGACGGCCGCGTGGGCGGCACGGCTCGGCGCGGCGAACGCCACCGTCCCGGTACCGGCGAGCAAAGCGGCGCCTACGAGAACGACGGAGACGGGGACGACCCGGGATCTCCGAAGCTTGTGCGGTGAATCGTGAACAATCTTCATCTGTACTTCCTCCCCGGCCTCGATTGCGTCATTTTCTGCTGTTGCGAAAACCCAGGTGCAACATTGTGCGGAGGTTATAACACTGTGTCCCATGCCTGTCGAGTTCACTATCGGAGATGCCCGTTTGTTGCGGCATTTCGGTGACGGCCCCACCGGAATGACAGGCGACGCAGTCGTACGCCTTGGGTGGCGGTCGCCGTCGGGAGCTCTGCGCTTGCGCCTCGGCCCATTCGAGGCACGAAGAGGGCGGCGTTCTCGAGCGCCCCAACCACGGGACTGGGCAACCTCAGTTTCACCGCCCGCCATGGCGTGCCTGGTCCGTGACAACCTCGGTCCCGGCCGCCCTGATCAGGTCTCCCTGATCTTCGGGAAGAAGGTGAACCGGCGGACACCGGGGCACTTCCGCACCCCGGGTGTGTGCACCGGTAGTACTCGACGGTCAAGGTGGTCCAGCGCTGCACATTGGCGATCCGCGTGCCCGGCCACTGCTCAGCGTCCTGGTCGTCTTCCGACTCCTGCCCGACGGGTTCTCCAAGAGAAACCTGCGAGCACACCTCGCGCCACTGCCGGGCCTCGAACCCGGCGCCATGACCGCCCAGGATGACCTACGCCCTGCGACGACTCCGCCTCCACGGGATCGTCGAGCGCGTCCGGCGCCAACCGGTACCAGCTGACCCTGTTCGGGTTGCAGGTGGCCATGGTCTTCACCCGCACCTGCAACCGCTTGCTGCGCACCCGCCTCTCCTAGATCCGCGGCCCGGTGCCCATCGGCACACCACTACACCGTCACTTCGATCGACTGGAGCACGCGATCACCGACCTCGTGGTCGAGGTTGGCCTGGCCGCCTGAGAACTTGACTCGGCTGTGCCAGCTTCGCCGTCCAAAGCCCTCGGGAGATCTCTGAGGGCTCTGGAGGACTCCAGAGTCGCTGTCGCGCTGGAACCGGATCTGCCCGGCTTTGCCGGTAATGCTGCGTTCACACCCCAGACATGGTGAGGAAACGCGAAAGGTTTACGGTCACCTCAAGCCCAAACGGCACTCGTGTGCGGGCGCGTCGCGCAGCCGACGATCGACAAGGAAAGGGCACGGTTCATGGCTGACATCAGCGTTGGCGAGATGCGACGAAGCCTCACGTTGACAGGCGTAACCGTCAACGCGATGGCGCTAATTGCGCCAGGCGCCTTCTTGTGGACGACGTTCGAGACTCAGGCCGCGTTGTCGCGCCACGGCTCCTCGACAGCGGACGGGATGTGGGCCGGCCTCCTTCTTTCCCTGATCCTGGCGATGCTGACCGCGTACAGCTATGCGGAGCTGGCCCGGATCTACCCTGACGCCGGCACCGGCTCGGGCTACTACTTCGCAGAGGCGGCCTTCCTGGACAAGGAGCGCCCGGCTCACCAGCGGTACGCGCGCTTCGCCAAGCTCAGCGTGGGCTGGATCAGCCACCTCTACTACTGGATCTATCCCGGGATCATGGTGGCGTACACGGCGACGCTGTTCGGCTATCTGTACTCGGCGATCTTCCACCACACGCTGACCTACCTGCCTCTGGCCATCGTGGCTGTCTGTTTTGCGGGCGTCGTGGGCTACATCGCTTACCGGGGCATCAACGGGTCGACCATGACCTCCATAGCGATCAACGTGATCCAGATCACCTGTTTGTTGCTGGTGAGCGTGATGTTCATCTGGTTCCGGATTGCCCACGGGCACGCGGTCGGGGGCTTCGCGCGAGCCAGCGCCGTTCACGTCATCATTCCTCACAGCGTCATAGACATGCTGTACCAATCGACGATCGCCATCCTCTTGCTGGTCGGGTTCGAGTCGGTCACGGCGTTCGGGTCGGAGGCGGTCAACCCCCAGCGGGACATAAAGCGCGGGGTGCTGATCAGCCTCTTGATCCAGGGCGGAGTGTGCTATCTGTTCGAGTACTTCGCCGCGAACCTCGCGATCGGCGGCGCCTCGTTGACGACCGGATCGGGCAAGACCCTTGCACATGGCTACGCAGCTGCCTCCACTGACGCGGCGCCCATAGGACACATGATCAAGACCATCGGCAACCAGTACCTAGGCAACAGCGGGCAGACGCTCGCGGTGCTGGTCGCCTTCACGGTCCTGCTGGCGCTGGTCGGCACTGCGCTCGCCAGCCTCAACACCGCGGTGCGCATCACCTACGCCATGTCGAAGGACAAAGAGATGCCAGCGGTGCTCGGCTTGCTCCACGGCCGATTTGCCAGCCCGTACGGTGGAGTCCTGGTCCTCACCCTCGTGTCGGCGGCGCTCGGCGTCTTTGGGGCCGATCCTCACCAGGTGGACAACCTGACCCAGATCACCCTGGCATCCAACCTGGGGACGTTCCTCGTCTACGGCGCTACCTGTGGCATTGCCTTGGTGGCCTTCGCCAGCCGTCACGATCGCCATTTGGTCAAGCACATCTGTGTCCCGGCGCTGGGTTTGGTCCTGAACCTGCTCGAGATGGCCGGCGTGGTGTACATCGCCGTCACTGGGTCGGGCACCACACCGGGTGACGCCTATAAGGCCATGGCCGTCGTCGCCGTGTGGGCGGTCCTCGGGTTCATCTGGGCTGCGGTGAACCCCAACAAGCAGAGCGCGCAGATGGTCATCTCGGAGCGGATGCGACCTTCGGTGGCCGTCAACTGAGCCGGTGTCGTGAGGGGCGTCAGAGCACTGGGATCAGCGTTGCGAGCGACGATCGCGGCGCAGGACTGTGGCGCTGGCGCCTCGCACGAAGTACAGCCCAACCCCGACGAAGGCAATCGCCGGGACGAGCCGCCAGCTGGCGGTCATGGCGAACAGGGCGATGACCCCTGCTGCCACCCACATCAGCCCGACCACCATGAGCAGCAACGGAGACGAGGGCCTACGGCCAACCTGGAAGGGCTGCGCGGGATCGAAGCCCCGCCTTCGGGGACCACCCGATGGCGTTGCGTCCCGACCACCGCCCGGGGTGCCTGGCTGCCGACTGCCGGGGCGCCGCTTGTTCTGCGGACGCTTGGCCACGTCGCGGCAGGCTACTCGCACCCGACGCTCCGCGAGTTCAGCTGTCGGAGCAGGAGCCCGCGATGACAGACGATGAGCTCCTGCCCGGCTCTGAGGCAGAGCAGCTTTCGGGCAACGGTTCTCTCCGGGGCCACGGCCTGCTGAGCAAGTTCGGGTGGGCATTGCGCTCCGAGCCCGGAGACGTGCGGCCCCACAACGAGGACTTCGCCGGGGCGTACGCACCGACCACCCCGGACGACGCGTGGGACCGTGGGCCGCTGTTTGTCGTGTGCGACGGGCTCGGAGGCCACGCTGCAGGCGAGGTCGCGAGCCGGGCGGCGGTCGAAGCAGCCCTTGGCATATGGACAGCACCCGATCCGCGTCCTCCGCCCCAGGCCCTGCGGGCTGCGACAAGGGCGGCGAATGCCGCAGTCTTCGATGCCGCCCTCGAACGAAGGCAGCGGGGCATGGCCACCACCTTCACCGCGCTGACGCTCGCCGGTTGCCAAGGCGTCGTCGCCCATGTCGGAGACAGCCGGTGTTATCTGGTCAGACGGGGATCCTGCACACAGATGACAGCAGATCACTCACGGGTGGGGGAGATGCTGCGGATGGGGTTGCTGAGCCCCGAGCAAGCGGCCAGGCACCCTGGCCGCTCGCAGCTGATGCGGGTGGTCGGTATCGAGCCGACGGTCCAGGTGGACATAGCCAAGGCGGACACCGAGGCGGGAGATGTCTTCGTGCTATGTTCCGACGGGCTCTGGGACATCGTGGCCAACCACGAGATCGCCGAGCGTGCCGGGGCGGTGGGGACGCCGAGTGTGCCGACGGTGGTGGAAGCTGCCGAGCAGCTGGTCGACCTGGCGATCAAAGCTGGGTCGCCTGATAACGTCACAGTCATCGTCGTCAAGGTGACGACAGGCGGCGCAGTTCCGGCTGCGGGCGCCCGCCGGTCAATATTCCGGCGAGGTTGACGATGACCCGCTTCCAATCCGGTCAAGTGGTGGACCGTTACGAGATAGTCGAGCTGTTGGGCATTGGCGCGTACGCCGAGACCTACAAGGCCGTCGACACGCGCACAGGCACGACAGTCGTGCTGAAGATGCCTCCCCCCGGCCTGTTCGCCGACCCCGGTCTTTTCAGCCGCTATCAGCGGGAAGCCGAAGTCGCGAGCCGCCTCGACCATCCCGGCGTCCAGCGCGGGGTCGACCCGGGTGAGAGCCGTACCGAGCCCTATCTCGCTCTCGAGTACATCGAAGGTGAGTCGCTCCGCACCCGGGTCCGAGGCCGGGGTCAGCAGGTCGAAGTGGACCAGGCCGTGGACTGGGGCCGCCAGTTGGCCGAGGCGCTGACCTACGTCCACAGCCAGGGCATCGTGCACCGGGATCTGAAACCGGAAAACGTGCTCATCGACACCCAAGGGCGGCTCAAGATCTCCGATTTCGGCACGGCCAGCCTCGACGGTGCCAGACGGCTCACTTGGAGGCACTTGTCGGAGAGCCTGGGCACGCCGGACTACATGAGCCCGGAGCAGGTCCAGGGCAAACGGGGCGACGCCAGAAGTGACATCTATGCCTGGGGAGTGATGATGTACGAGATGCTGACCGGCGAGCCGCCGTTTCCGGGAGACAACGCGATGGCTGTCATGGCCGGGCACCTGCAGGGCAGACCGAAACTGATCCGCAAGGCGCGGCCCGACGTGCCTCCTGCGCTCGAAGCCGTCGTGTTGCACGCCATGCGCCGATTGCCCGAGAGCCGATACCAGTCGACGACCGACATATTGGACGACCTCGATCATCTCGACTCGCTTGACCCGCAGCGCTACGACCTCTCCCCGGAGCCGGCGATCGGAGGCATGGCGGCCGCCGATTCCGCTAAGCGATTGTGGGCCTATGCGGGGCTCATCGCACTGGCGTTCATCGGTGTGGTCGCTGTGATACTGATCGTGTCGGTCCTCCGTTGAGCACCGAGCGCGACGTGAATGGGCCAGGCGCCACGGCGCGTTCGGGACGGGCCCGCCTGATCTTCGTCGACGTCTTCGGAGGTTCGCATGCGGTGCTGCTGCCCGCCGGCCGGCTCCAGGGCGCGATCGACTCCGGCGTCCCCTTCGATGGCTCGGCGCTGCAGGGCCGCAGCCGCCACTTCGAGATCGACATGCTGCTCAAGCCAGACCCCACCACGTTCGTAGAGGTCGGGGGCGAGATCCGGGCCGTTTGCTCGATCACGACCCGTGACGGCCAGCCGTGGCTGGCCGATCCTCGTGCTGCACTGGCGGAGATCATCTCCCGTACCGGCGAGCTGGCCGAGCGCTTCGAGGTCGGGGCCGAGCTCGAGTTCTACCTGCTCGACCACGCCGGCGTCCCGGTCGACAACGGGGGATACTTCGGCGACTTGGCGGGAGTCGGGACGGCGGTGACGAATGCGGCGGCCGACCTGCTCGGCAGCTTTGGTGTCAAGGTCGTCAGCGCCCACCTCGAAGCAGGGCCCGGACAGTACGAGATCGACCTCGGGGCGATGCCCCCAGTGGCCTTGGCTGACGCGCTCGTGCTCGCAAAGGCGCTTCTGCGCCAAGTGGCTGAGGAGCGGGGAGTGGTGGCCACCTTCATGGCCAGGCCCCTTGCCGGCCAGCCAGGCTCGGGGCTGCACCTCCACCAGCACGTACTGGACCAGCTGTTCGACGACCGCTGGCAGCTCGACGAATCCGGACGGGCGTTCGTCGGCGGCCAGCTCCTCCATGCCAGCGCCCTGACCGCCCTGGCGGCCCCGAACGTCAACTCGTACAAGCGGTTGCACGCCGGGCCCGAGGCGCCCGGTGCGGTGGTGTGGGGGCACCAGAGCCGCAATGCGGTGATCCGGGTGGGCTCCTCGGTGGAGCAACGGCCGAGTGTCGAGTTCCGTTTGGCTGACCCGGCTGCGAACCCCTACCTGCTGCTCGGGGGGCTCCTGGTTGCCGCGGCGGACGGACTGGCTCGCGCGCTCGACCCCGGCCCTGCCTTCGACGAGGACATCGGCGGGTACGACCCCACGACCGTGACCAAGATCCAGACTCAGCTCCTTCCCCGCGTTCTGGACCAGGCCCTGGATGCCCTTCTCGACGACGACGTCCTCGTCGACGCCTTCGACGCGCAGCTGCTGACGCGGATGGTGGACGGTCGGCGGGCCGAGGCACAGGCGTACCGTGCCCAGGTGACGGCCTGGGA
>PLIM01000022.1 GCA_003139355.1 Acidimicrobiaceae bacterium
ACACTCCGTTCTCGGAGGCATCGTCCACGAGTACGAGCGGGCAGCCTGAGGTTCAAATACCGCCTGGAGAGACGACTCGACTCGCACCGTAGCGGAACCTGCCGGAGCCCGACTCCAAAGCTCGTCTCGTTGAGCGCCTCCAAACGGGGTACCTGCGCATCGCGCACACTCGATCTCGCGCAGCCGCGTTCTCGTTCCGATCCGACTTCTCGAGGGCGGAAGTGAGTTTGTGCACCCTTCAGGCCACGCGTGGATCGCCAGCGCCGCCATTTGCGCCTCGAGACCTCTCGGTGCCAACAAAGGAGCGTCTCTGGCGTGACGAGGAAGGAGCGCCAGCGCCATCGCGCCAGCAACCGGGAGAGGGTGGCGAGGATTGCCCGATCCACAGGGCGGTAGGCGGCGCGCACATTGAGTTGGCGCTCGAGGATACGCACCTGGTGGCGGAGCACCATGATTCGATGTCCTTGTCCGTCTCGGTCCGCCGAGAGGATCGGAGCAGGCCGAGGATCCGGCACAGGCCGAGGTAACAGAGGGTGAATGCCACGGCCGATCATGGTCGCTGGCGGCGAACACTGCCAGCGAACACTGCCAGCTCAGGGCAGCGATCGAGGTTTTGGTGCCCTACACCTCGGCCAGCACGGTGGCCGTGTCGTCGTTGGGCAACTCGGTTCGAGTGATGGCCTTTCGTTCAGTCATGGTCCTCGTCTTCCCGAGCCAGCGAGGTTCTCGGTACTGGCTCGCCGACAAGACAGCTTCCTATTTGCAGCCCGCTCCCGAGCCTGGTGCGCATCCGAGCGGCATCCCCGATTGTGGAGGAGCCGTCACGAACCACCGCCACGTCCGCTGCGTCGCGGCATCGCGTCTACGACCCGGAGCTGTCCCGACGGGAGATCCTGCCCAGGCTCGGCGCAGTCAAACTCTCGCAGATCGTCGGGGCGACCGGCGGGTGCGATGATGGCTGGGTGCTGAGGACCTCGTTGATCGGCGAGATCGACGCAGTTCTTGCTGCCGTTGACGGTCTCCTCGGGCAGTGGGTCCCCGAGCGAGCACTCGAATTTGTCCTGGCGGGGAATGCGTCGATGTCGGCCGACTCATGGTGAGCGACGACCGGGCGACCAGGCCCGACTCGGGCGTTCTCCCGACCGTTTGGGGGAGGGCATCTGGGAGCGCTCGCGACGTGTCCGGCGCCTTGTACGGCGTCGCTTGCTGGGTTCTGCTCTGCGTGCTCGGGACCCTGGTCTGGCCCGCCGTCCTCGTCCTGCCGAAGCTCTCCTGGCGCTGGAAGCTCGTCCGGGCCACGGGGCAGCTGCTGTGTACCTGCCTCGCCATCCCGTTCGAGACGAGCGACGTCCCGTTAGCTGGGGAACCGTGCGTGTACGTGGCCAATCACACGAGCTTCCTTGACTCGTTCGCAATCAGCCTGATGTTCCCGGAGCCGGTCGTCTTCGTGGCCGGGGAAGTCTTCTCGCACCAGCGGGTCAGCGGTTCGTTCCTCCGCCGGATGGGGGCCGTTTTCGTCGGAAGCGAAGGGGGAAAGGGTCACTCGTTAGTCGAGTCGGTCCTCTCGACGCTGGAAGATGTGATTCGCTCCGGGTGCTCCATCGTCTTCTTCCCCGAGGGCGGGCTCACGGTCACCCCCGAACTTCGGCGCTTCCATCTCGGGGCCTTCGTCGTTGCCGCCGAGACGGGCTGCCCCGTTGTTCCCGTGGGGATCCTCGGGACGAGAGCGATCCTCCCGGCAGGTCGACGCCTTCCTCGACGGGGCGCGATCCACCTTGTGGTCGGCGAGTCCCTCCGACCCATCGACAGCGGTTGGAAGGCCGCCCATCAGCTCGCTGACCAGGCTCGCGAGGCGGTCGAGGGACTCCTCGGCGAGGGCTGAGGCTCTTGTTGCGCGTCGGCCTGTCAGGGGTCGGTGCCCGGGGGAGAGGTGGTGCGGAGGAACCGAGCGAGATCACCGTCGAGGACGTGCCCTGACGTCTTGGGCCGACACGATCTGCTGGCATCGCGGAAGGCTGACTGCTGGGAATCTCGCGACTGATCCCCTGTGCGACGCTCGTTCTGCGGCATCCTCTCACCATCGGAACCGCTCAGGTGCGTGGAGAGCAGCACTCGGAACAGTGGGCCGTGGTTCGGGACCTTGATGTGGAGCGCTGGTGGCAGACTGAACCGATTGATCGACGACGCCAAGGCGTCTTCCCGGAATTCCTTCGGGTAGTGACCTCGTCGTCGTTCGCGAGGCCGGTCCTCGTTGTCCTGTTATGCCATGACGCTCCTCCCACTCGGAGTGTCCGGCTCACGGGAGATGGTCAAGAAGACACGACCCAGTGTCAGCGCCGACCATCAGTTGCACAAATAGCTTTACGGGCACGTTCGATGCGCGCCTCCCATCGACTCGGGTCCTCCCTGAAAGATGGCGTGCACGATGTCCTGAGTCAGAATCTCTGCGGGCACCGACCTCCGCTTCAGAACAGCAGCCGCCGCTCAGTGGGAGAAGAGGTGCCATCCGGCGTAGAGCCATACCGCGACACCGACGGCACGAAGGACCGGACGGTGGAGGTAGCGAGCCACGAGGTCTCCGGCGCTGGGCACCGGCCCCCTCGTTAGGTGGGTCAGGGCTTCGAGTGTGCTGAGCGCGGCGATCACAGCCAGCCAGAACGCGAGGGCGATCGGCTTACTCGATCCGATCACCACCGAGAAGGTCCGGCAGGCGGCGCCGAGGGCGGCGCCCAGGTGCGATGCCGAGGGCATGGCCACTACCGCCCGTGCCGGCGCATCGGTTCGTACGCGAGCACCCATCCGATGGCCAACCAGTAGGCAAACAGCAGCGCATGGAGGGGTCGGTAGGCGAGCTCCGTGGCGCTCAGAGTGAGGTGGTGCTGGCCGGGGCGGCGTGAGGAGGCCGAGCACGTCCCAGACGACCGCAACCAGGATGACCACCAGCCACAGTGCCGCGCCCGTGTGGTTGACGACTGGGAGCGGGGCGGCACCATCGCTGCCTGATGATCGGGCGCTCGGTTGACGGTGCCGCCAGAGAAGACCGACGCCCAGCACTGCCAGGACACAGCCAAACGTGCCGGACCGGGCACCCCAGGTGAAGCGATGCCACCCGCTTGCCCATGCCGAGGCAAGCAGGATCGCCACGGCGAGCAACACGGCTCCGACGCGCCAAGAGCGCACCGCCGAAGGCTAACCCGGGCGACCCTTGCTCCGAGCGCCTCGTCCGCACCGTGCAGGAGCCCGCAAAGGCGGTCGCTGCACGTCAGGACGGAGGCCCCGTCTTCAGGTCTCGCTACCGCCCGTCGTGCACGTTAGGGGGCCTCTCGCTTGGGCGTACTTCCGTTCCAGCACGTCAGATGGCGTCTAGCAGACACAACCTGACCGTAATACTCATGTCGGGTGGTGCACACTGAACGAAGAGATCGGTAGGAGGGAAAAGATGGACACCATGGGAGAAGAGGAGATCCCGATCGATACATTCGACGCGATGCTGCGCGACCTCGTGACGTGGGACCTTGTGGTTCCAGATGAAGGAGACGATGCGCAAGCGTGGCACCTCGTCGAGCGGGCTCAACAGCGATTGGGAGAGTTGATGATCGCCCGAGGACCGTGGCCAGCCGAGCGCACGGTCTACTTGGAGCGGCTATGTGCCGACTGCGGTCGGAGACAGCTGACCTGGCTGCGAGACGGCACCTACGTCTGCGATCCGTGCTGGCAGAAGCGCCTCACTCGTGCACAAGACGAGCCCACAATGGTCGCCCTGGCCGCGGGCTAGAAGTCCTCGCTGGGTTCGTCACCATCGGCAAGGATCGCCTCATGAGCTGAGGTGTAGGGCGCCAAAAAGTCGATCGGGCCCTTGAGCTGGCTCTCTTCGGCGTCGTCAACCATCATCTGTTATGGCCCTCCGTCTCTGCTACCTCGTCGCGTGCCGCGTTCTTGAGACACTGGGATCTCGCCGGCGGACAGAAGGCGACAAGGACATCGAACTCATGGTGCTGCGCCACGAGGTCCGCTTGCTCGAGCGGCAGCTCCATGGCCGCGTGCGCTACCGACCCGCAGACCGAGCGAT
>PLIM01000047.1 GCA_003139355.1 Acidimicrobiaceae bacterium
TGGACGTGCACCTTGTTTCGCCGGGAATATCGACCTCTTGTGTCGCCCAGGGTCAGCTCAACGAGTGCGGGTCTGCAATATGTGGCGGCGCGCCGTCACTTGTTTATCGGCTGATCAGCAGATTTGCGCGGTTTGTCGCGGGTTCGCGAACTTGGGCAGTCCGCTCGAGGGACGGCTCTGCCGGCCCGACAACATCAATGCCTACGCTGTCGCGCCGAGAGGGGCCGAGGGGGGGCCTGCCCTCCCACCACTAATTATCCGATAGGAAACATACGATCGGCATGTCCACTGACGACGGCGAGGTGCTGCGCTCGTTCCGCGGGCACCTCTGCGGTTCCTTCACTCGCTCTACGACGCGCTCTTCGAGCTTTGCGACGCCGTCTTGTGCGGCGTGGGCTCCGTCTCCTCGATCCCCGCGTTCAGCCTCGAGCCAGAGTTCTCCCGCAGCCACGGCAGCCTCTACAAGGCACTCGCCAAGGGACGGATCAACGAGGACAGCTGCGCAGGCTCCTTGTCGCCAACCGGCCAGTGGACTGGCCGGCGGTTTTTGCTGTCGATGCCTCCACCTGGGCGCGCTGTGACGCGGAGACGAGCCCAGGTCGCGGCTTTTACTACTCGGCCTCCACGCATTCAGCCGGCCAGCCGATCGTTGCCGGATGGTCCTATCAGTGGATCTCCCAGCTCTCATGGGCCCCGGACAGCCGGGCTGCACCGGTCGACGCCATGCGCATCCCGCCGGGGAGCGACGCGACATCAGCCACCATCGAACAGATCCGTCGCCTCGTCGGCCTCCTGCCAGAAGACGGCGAGGTGCCGCTGTTCGTGCTCGACGCCGGCTATGACCCGATTGCCATCGGTCACGACCTCGCCGGCGCTCGCGCCGAGGTTCTCTGCCGCATCCGCGACGACCGCGTCTTCTACGCGGATCCTCCTCCTCGCCCCACCCGACCACCCGAGAGCGGCGGACGGCCTCCACGGCATGGGAAGCGGTGGAAGTGCTCCGAGCCTGCGACCTGGACGACGCCGTCGGACAGCCTCGTTGCCACCGATCCCCGCTACGGCACCGTCACGGTCACTGCCTGGCACGGCGTGCACCCGCGGCTGTTGTGTCGCGGGCACTGGTCGGCCTACCAAGCACCGCCGATCGTCAAAGGCAGCGCGATCCGAGTCGAAGTCGAGCACCTGCCGAGACCGACCGGTCGCACGAAGAAGACGCTCTGGCTGTGGTGGTCGGGCGAGGGGGAGCCGGACCTCGAGCTGTGCTGGCGTGCCTATCTCCGTCGCTTCGACATCGAGCACAATGCGGCGCCGTCGATAATGCGGCGCGGCGGCCAAACGCCCTTGTCCGGGCGGTGAGCGGGACGAAGTTGTCCGCATAATCACAGCGCTTCGAGGAACGCGAGCAGCGTGTCCGGGGGTCGGTAGCGACCGGGAATGAGTCCGAGCGGTGCGGTCCGGGCGATCGCCTGCTCTTTCAGCGCGAGGTACGCGTGGAGATACACCTCGGTCGTCCGGGAGGTGGCGTGACCGAGCCATAACGCGATGGTGGCGATGTCCGTCCCACTCTCGAGGAGCCGCATTGCGCAGGTGTGTCTCAGCGTGTGTGAGGTCGGTTTCTTCGCGGCGAGCGAGGGGCACTCTTGTGTTGCGTGAGCGGCATGCCGTTCGACAAGGCGTCGGATCGCGTCACGACCGAGCGGCCCGCCACCAGGCCCGGGGAAGACTGGGTCGACGCCGGTGCCTCCGCACTCGGCGAGGTACTCCATCATCACCTTGACAGTCCTCGTGGTGAGCGGAGTGGTGCGCTCCTTCCTTCCCTTCCCGATGCAGTGGACGAAGGCGCCCGTTCCGAGTTGGATGTCCTCGATGCACAGCCCACTTAGCTCAGCGACGCGCAGTCCCGTCTGCAACGCGAGGACGAGGAGCGCGTAGTCGCGCCCACCTATCCGATGCGAGCGGTCAGGGCTCGCTAGCAAAGCGTCCACCTCGGCGGGGAGGAGGAAACTGACGAGCGTGCACTCAGCTCGCTTCGGCGGGATGGCGAGGACACGCCCGATCGTCGCCGCGTGCTCAGGGTGGCGCAGTGCCGCGAAGGAGTAGAGCGACCGGATCGCGGCGAGCCGGACGTTGCGGCTTCTGATCGAGAGTCCCCGGTCGCGCTCCAGGTGATCGAGAAAACCCCCGATCACCTTCGCATCGAGGTCGGTGAAGTCCAGCTTCGCAGGAGCGACCCCGGTGGTCTCCTGCACGTAGACGAGCAGCAGCTTCAAGCAGTCGCGGTAGGAGGCGATCGTGTGTGGGCTCGCGTTCTTCTGGGTGACGAGTCGTTCGGTGAAGAACGCCTCGAGTGTTGGCGCGACGAAGCTCATCGCTCCACCTCGAAGTTCTCCTCGAGCCGCGCCACGACCGGGGCCATGAGCTCGGGCGTCGCGGTCAAGTACCAGTACGTCGAAGCCGGATTCACGTGCCCCATCACCGTCGAGAGCAGTGGCAGAAGCGCGCCCACGTCGGCACCGGCCTGTTGCCAAGAGACGAGGGTCGCAACCGCGAAACGGTGGCGGAAGTCGTGCAGCCTCGGCCGGCAGCGCGAAGAGGTCGTCACGACGCCGGCTTGGTCGCACAGACGCCGGAAGGTCTGCTGCACCCTCGCGTAGACAAGCCTTGTTCCTACCGTCGAGCAGAAGAAGGCATCATCGCGCGGCGTCGGGCAGAGCTCGTCGCGAACCTCGGCGAAGCGACGGAGCGCCGAGACGCTGCTTGTGGCGAGCGGGACCTCCCGGGACTTCCCGAACTTCCCTTCGATCACCTGGATCCGCGCCTCGTCGAGGAGGACGTCGTCGCGACGAAGCGCGATCGCCTCCCCGATGCGAATCCCGCTCACCGCAAGCAAGCCGATCAAGGCCTCGTAGGTGTGCGCGAGGAGCGGGGACCGGAGTTGGCGGGCGGCGGCCATGATCGCTTCGACCTCGTCGTCGGAATAGAGGTAAGGCGTGGCGCGAGCGGGCCCTCCCGGCAGGCAGCCCGCCGGTGGAACCTCCGTCTCGGGATCGACGCTCGCGACGAAGGAAGCGAAGAGGCGCACTGTTGAGAGGCGTTGGGTGAGCCAACCGGGGCTCGCGCCGACAGGGAGTGTCGCCCACGACAGCGCGAGCGCGGTCGTGGGCGCGATGGCGCCGTTGGCCTCGAGGTAGTCGAGGAACTGTTCGAGCAGGTGCTCGGCGACGACGAGGTGGTAGCCGAGCGAGCGGCGCACGCTGAGGTACTCGGAGAGGGTCTCTCGCAGGTCGGTCATCGCTCGCTTCCCGGCCAAGGGCGTGCCAGTGCGGCGAGGCGGGTGCGGTCGACTTTCGCGTAGATCGCCGTCGAGGTCACCGAACGTTGTCGGAGCGCCTCGCCGATCTCGGGGAGGCTTGCTCCCGCGGCGAGCATCATGCTCGCCGCGGTGTGACGCAGACGGTGCGCACTGATCCTGGTGACGCCCGCGCGCTCGCAGGCCTCGTAGACAATCCCGCTCACCGCCGGGACCGACAGGCCGCGGCGCGGTGCGTAACAGCGGAGGAAGACTCTTTGGTTCTCGGTCTTTGGTCGCCCGTCATGGAGATACTCAGCGATCGCCTCGCCAACATCGCCTGGCAACGGCACCGCCTCGTCACGACGGGCCTTGCCGTGCACGGTGAGTTCGCCCGCTCGCCAGTCAAGGTCGTCGAGCACCATCGCCACGACCTCGCCAGCGCGCAGCCCGAGGCGGGAAAGAAGGAGCAGGATCGCGTAGTCTCGCCTCCCCCGCGCGTTTCTTCGGTCACAGCTCTTGAGTAGGCCCCGCAGCGCGTCGGGAGCGATCCCCTGCGGCAGCGGGCTCATCCGCCACCCCGCGACCGGCGGCACGGCGCGGTGCAGCGGAAGGGTGATGAGGCCCTCGAGCAGCGCGAAGCGCAAGAAGGAGCGGAGGACAGGCACGACGTCGGGAGCGTGACGCGCCCGTTCGCCAGGGCTCGTCAGCGCGACGAAGCTTGTCACGTCGCGCGCCGAGACGCGAGACCAGTCGATCGCCCCGTCGCGCACGAGTGACGCTACAAAGCAGCTCGCCAGCTTTACGTAGCGCTCGACCGTGCACGCAGCGAGCCCGCGTTCGGTGACGAGGTAGCGCCGGTAGCCCTCGAGGAGCGGCCGCCCAGGTCCGTCGGGGACGGCGAACACCTGAGCGGGGATTGCCCCGATCCCCATGAGATAGTCGAGGAGCGGCGCCGCACCGACGATCGAGACGAGGTCCCGGTGACCACGCATCCGTCGGTCGGACAGGAACGCCGCGACCCGGTCCCTTGTGAGCTTTGATGGTGCGAAGTCCTCGCGCACCATCCAGGCGCAGAGGTCCGCGAACAACTCGAGGTGCGCGCCAGTGCGTAGAGGGTCGTAGCCGGAGCGCGCGAGCTCCTCCCGGAACCCCATCAGGTGGTCGACGAGCGTGGTCGTCCCTGCCGCTCCAATCGGAACACCGTTCTGCTTCGTCATTTCTGATCCCTTCTCTCGATTGCTGTCGGGAAAAGGTCACCAGCGTGTGATTATGCGGACAACTTCGTCCCGCTCACCGCCCGGACAAGGGCGTTTGGCCGCCGCGCCGCATTATCGACGACGCCGCATTGTGCTCATAATGCGGAATTCCGCATTACGAGCACGGGTTCAGGGTTCGTGAAGGGCACCCTCGGCTGGACCACGCCGTCGCTCTGCACGCCTGAGCAGGCGGATCGTTGGACCTGGCTCGTGGTTGGTGCCCTGACCCAGCTCCGCCTCGCGCGAGGCCTCGTCGCCGATCTCCGGCTCCCTTGGGAACGGCCCCGCGACCCGTCCATGCTCACCCCGGCGCGGGTGCGGCGCGGGTTTCGGCGACTTCGTCCGAGGATCGGGACACCAGCCAGTCCACCGAAATCCCAGACGCCTGGCCCCGGGCGCCCGAAAGGGACCCGAAAACCGCCGAGAACCCGCTATCCGGCAGCCAGAAAGGCAGCCTGAGCAGGCATCAAGGATTTAGATGAAAGCTAAGACGCCTTTGTGACAACCAACTTCTTCCCGGGCGAAGTGGATGCCTTCAGCTCGTTCGACCCTTCGTAGCGGGCGGAGATCTGATAGCTGCCGACCGGGAGCTCGGTAGCGGTGAGGGAACAAGTGCCTTTGCCACGAGTCAGAGTGATCGTGCAGAGCTTTCTCGATCCCCTCGTCACCGCCACGGCGCCCGAGGCGTATGCCATGCCGGCGGGAACCGCCACCTGAGCTGTGAACCTCTCGCTCTGTTCGGTGCGAAACGCCACGGTCGTGCGCGACAACGACAACGCAGTTGACGTCAGTGCCCCTACCACAGACAGCGTCAGAGGCTTCGAAGACGAAGAAACGAGGCTTTTCGTCCCTCGGTAATCAGCCACGAGCGAATAACGCCCGACAGAGAGCTGGAAACGAGTCAGCTTGCAAGTACCGGTACCTTCCTTGAGGGTGGTGGTACACAAAGTCTTCGAAGCGGTCTTGACCGTCACGCTGCCTGTGACGTACGACGGGCCAGCCGGCCCTTTGACTCTTGTCGTCAGCGCCTCACTGCTTTCCCTTCCGTAGGTCGTCGTGCTGTTCGAGACTGAAAGCGTCGTCGATGTGGGCGCACTTATCACGGTCAACGGAGCCGGCGGCGAGGTCGAACCGACGAACGAGCCCGCCTCGCCAGGGAAGTCGGCGGTGACCGAGTACTTCCCCGCGGCGATCGCGGCGGGAGCGAGATGGCAGGCCGCCGTCGCCTCCGTGATCTGCACGGGCAGCCCGCTCACCGGGTTGATCACGGTGACGATAGTGAGCACGAGCGGCGAGGTGACGCACAATTTCTGTTTTCCGGCCATGAGATGGACGGTGGTGCCGGACGGTGCTGTATCGTCGCCGACGGGTGGGTAGACGGTGACAGAGAAGGTAGCGCTCTGCTCGAGGCCGTAAACGAGAGTGCTCGTCGACACATCGAGCGAGGTCGTGGTCTCGTTGACGACCTCGGTCGTAGTCGTGGACGCCGCTCCGTAGTTGTAGTCACCGGTGTACTTCGCCGTGACCTGATAGGTCCCCGTACCCTCTTGCAGCGCGCAGGCGCCAATGCCCTCGGCGTTGAGCGCAATCGTGCACGTATTGAGGGCGCCCGAGCTCATCTTGGTGCCGTCGGAGATAGTCACGCTGCCACTGGGCGACGCGCCTTGTCCGCTGATGGTCACGACATAGTCGATCACTCCGGTTACCGCGCTGCTGGGGCCGCTCACCGACACGGTCGGCGTGGCCTTGGCGACTGTCTCGGTCGTCTTGCCGGTTGCCGAGGTGTAGTTCAGGTCACCGGAGTAGCTCGCAGNNAGCAGGTGTTGGTCCCGTCCGAGACGCTGACAGACCCGGTCGGGGTGGCGCCGGCTCCGCTCACCGTCACTTTGTAGGAGACCGGACCGGTTACCGCTCCGCTCTGGCCGCTCACCGACACGGTCGGCGTGGCCTTGGCGACTGTCTCGGTCGTCTTGCCGGTTGCCGAGGTGTAGTTCAGGTCACCGGAGTAGCTCGCAGTGACCG
>PLIM01000062.1 GCA_003139355.1 Acidimicrobiaceae bacterium
AGCCCTGCACCGGCACACCTTCCTTTCTCACCCGCAGTACTTCGCCGACATGGGCCTCGAGGTAGGCGATCCGCTCGGGATCGTGCACAGCCTGGCCGTCGCGGCGGTCGTCGAACGAGGCCCCGTTCTCGGTGACGAAGAGGTTGGGCAGCTTGTACTGCTGGTGCGCCTGCTCAAGGATGAAGCCGAGCCCCTCGGGACGGATTAGCCAATCCATCGTGGTCCGGGGCACCCCGGGCTCTTTGGACGCGGCGAAGCCCGTCCACTTGGTGGCGTCGTGGCAGACCCGGTAGCCGGAGTAGTAGTTGATCCCGGCAAAGTCCGGCGGCAGGATGAGCGCCTCCATGTCCTCCTCGTAACCGCTCGGCAGGTAGGGCCGCAGACGGTGCTCCAGCTCACGGGGGTATCTCCCGTACACGAGGGGTTCCAAGAACAGAGGGAAGTTGTGCCAAGCGTGTGCCAGCTCGGTGGCGGCGATATCCGCTTCTGATTCGCTGGCCGGCCACACCGCAGCGTTGTGCAGTGCGATTCCCACCGACGCTTTGGGGTTGGCGGCCTTGAGGGCGGCCCAGGCGGCAGCATGGGCTCGTAGCTGATTGTGAACCGCATGGCCAGCGGCGTAGATGTTGCGGATGCCCGGCGCGTGCGCTCCGACCAAGTGCCCTTGCTCCGCGACGACGAACGGCTCGTTCAGGGTGGTCCACCACCTCACCCGGTCGCCGAGGGTGGCTGCTACCACCGAGGCGTACTCACCGAACCAATCCGCCGCGTCGCGATTGGACCATCCTCCGCGCCGCTGCAGGGCAGACGGGAAGTCCCAATGGAAAAGCGTCACGAAGGGCTCGAGGCCGGCGGCCAACACCCCGTCGAGGAGGCGGTCGTAGAAGGCGAGCCCGGCCGGATTCAGCTCGCCGACCCCGTCGGGCAGGACCCGGGGCCATCGGATGGAGAAGCGGTACGCGCCGAGGCCGAGGTGCCGCATGAGCTCGATGTCTTCCGCCCAGCGGTGGTAGTGGTCGCAGGCGAGGTCGCCTGTCTGGCCGTCGTAGATGGTGCCTGGAGTGTGCGAGAACTCTTGCCAGATGCACCGTCCGGCACCGTCGGCCATTGGTGAGCCCTCGATCTGGTAGGCGGCGGTGGCGGCGCCCCAGTAGAAGTTGCTGCCGGGCTCTGTGTCGGAAAGCGTCAAGTGAACCTCCTCGTTGTCATACCTTCGGGCGCCGCCGCCGCGGCTAGTCGTGGAGGGGAATGGGGTGTGGTCGTTCATCGCCGTCTCAGTCGTAAAGGACGCAGCGGACATGGTGGGCGGCTCCCACCTGGCGCAAGTCGGGGAGCGTTTCTAGGCACCGGCTCTGGACGAAAGGACAGCGCGGGGCGAAGGGACAGCCCGGCGGAAGCGAGGTGAGGTCCGGGGGGTCACCTTTGCCCTCGAAGTGGGTTCCCTGTCGGCCCTCGTTATCGGCGCCTGGAGCGGCTTCGCGCAGGAGCTGGGTGTAGGGATGCTTGGGCTCGCTCATGACCTCGGCGCCGGGGCCGATCTCCTGGATGCGACCGGCGTACATGATGGCGATGCGATCGCTCATGTAGTTGGCAGCGCCGAGGTCGTGGGTGATGAAGACGAGCGAAAGCGACCGGCTGCGCTGGAGGTCCAAGAGCAGGTTCATGATCGTGAGGCGGATCGACACGTCGAGCATGGACGTGGGCTCGTCGGCGAGGATGAGGCTGGGCTGGGCCGCCAGCGCCCGGGCGATGCCGACCCGCTGGCGCTGGCCGCCGGAGAGCTCATGGGGGTAGCGGCGCAGGAAATCGACAGCCGGCACCAGGCCGACCTGGTCGAGCAGCGCTATCACGGTCTCGCGCTCGGCGCTACGCGGAACGAGCCCGAACGAGCGAAGGGGACGCGCCACGCTGTAGCGGACCGAATTGCGCGGGTCGAGGGACGTGTAGGGGTCCTGGAAGATCATCTGGACCTGTCGTCGGTGCTCGCGCAACCGATGGGTGCTGGGGCGCCGTGGCAACGCCCGCCCCCCAAGGAGGATCTCTCCCGCGGTCGGCCGCTCGAGGAAGGCGACCATCCGCGCGAAGGTGGTCTTGCCCGAGCCGGACTCTCCCACCAGTCCGAGCACCTCCCCGTTCTCCACGGACAGGTCCACCTCGCTGAGCGCACGCACCACCTTGTGGCGTCCGATCCGACCGATGGAGTAGTTCTTGGTGAGTCCGCGCACCTCGAACTCGGGGCTGGGGCCCTCGCTCGTCTCCGCCGGCAGACCGAGGGTGCTAACCAACGTCGGCCGCCTTCTCGCCGTAGAGGTGGCAGAGCACTCGGTGGTCCCCGTCACGCCACACGGTCGGCGGATCGACCGTCTCGCAGGTGCCGGCGATCACCTTGGGACAACGGGGTGCGAAGGAGCACCCTTTGGGCAGGCTTCGCAGGTCGGGTGGCTGGCCTGATATGCCCTCGAGCCGCTGGCGTGGCCCGCCGAGCGGAGGGAAACAGCTCATCAGAGCGGTCGTGTAGGGATGGCACGGCTTCTCGTGGAGCTCCCGGCCGGGCGCTTCTTCCACCAAGGCGCCGGCGTACATGATCGCGATGCGGTCGGCGATCTCGACGAGGAGCGAGAGGTCATGGGTGATGAACACGACCCCGAAGCCCAACTCGTGGCGCAGGTCGTCGAGGGTCTGCAGGATCGAGCGCTGCACGACGACGTCCAAGGCTGTCGTGGGCTCGTCGAGGAAGAGCAGCTTCGGCCGCAGCACGATCGCGAGAGCGATAACGGCGCGCTGACGCATTCCGCCGCTCAGCTGGTGGGGATAGGCGTCGAAGAACCGGCGGGGGATCTTGACGAGGTCGAAGGTCTCTTCGGCCTGCTGGCGCGCCCCGTCCGACGAGTGGACCCCATGTGCCGCCATGGCGTCGTGGAACTGGTCCCGGATTCGCATGATCGGGTTGAGGACGTTCATCGAGGCCTGGAANNGACCATCGAGATCTCCGCCAGGCGCAGGTGCCGCAGCTCATCTGCCGAGAGCGAGGTGAGGTCGGTCCCCTGGTAGCTCACCGAACCCGAGAGCACCCGCCCGGGCGGGTCGAGGAGCCCGGTGGCGGCGAGGGCGAGGGTCGTCTTGCCGCATCCCGACTCGCCGGCGATCCCGACGATCTCGCCGGCGGCGACGGTCAGGCTCACCCCTCGGACGACGACGACTGAGGGCGGCAGGTGCCACCCATAGCCGATGGTGAGGTCGGAGATCTCGAGGAGGGGCGGCATATCAGTCCCTCCTCAAGCGGGGGTTGGCGATCTCGTCCACGGCGAAGTTGAGCAGCCCCAAGGACGTGCCCAAGAGCGCGAGGCACAACCCCGGTACGAGAAGCCACACCCACGCCCCGAGGAGTATGGCGTCGCCCTCCTGGGCCCAGTAGAGCATGGTCCCCCAGGTGACGTCGTTGATGTTGCCGAGGCCGATGAACTCGAGACCGGCCTCTGCCAGCACGGCGAACAGCGCTGCCCCGAAGAAGTTCGAGACGATGATACCGAGCATGTTGGGCACGACGTGGGCGAAGACGATGTGCCAGCGGCTCTCACCGGTGATCCGAGCTGCCTGGACGAAGGGTCGGTCCCGGAGGGCGATCGCCTGTGACCGGAGCACTTTCGCCCCCCATGCCCAGCCGGTGATCGTGATCACCCCGATGAGTTCGAGGAGGCTCCCTCCCCGCAAGTAGGCGGCCAAGATGATGAGCAGCGGGAGCGGGGGGAGCACGAGGAAGACGTTGGTCACCGCCGACGCCACCGTGTCGAACACGCCGCCCACGTAGCCGGCGAACACCCCCAAAACGAGCTGCACCAAGCTGATCAGGGCACCGGTGATCAGCCCGACGAACAGGCTCGCCCGCGCCCCCCAGATTAGCTGGGAGAGGATGTCCTGGCCGTTGACCGTGGTCCCAAGGAGGTGCTTCGCGCTCGGGTGGAGCAACGGGGTGAAGTTGATGTTGGTCGGCGAATAGGGAACGACGACCGGCGCCAGCAGGGCGACGAGGCAGAACAAGGCGAAGATGAGCGCGCCAGCGATGGCGCGGCGGTTGTGCAACAGGCCTGTCCAGCTCACTTGGCCGACTCCATGCGGACACGGGGGTCGAGGAACACGTAGAGGACGTCGGCGAGGAAGCTCGCCACCAGCAGGGTGATCGTGAAGATGAGGAAGATCCCCTGCATGAGGGGATAGTCCTCGTTGTACACCGCTTGGAGCAGCAGGTACCCGATCCCCGGGTAGGAAAAGACAATCTCGATGAAGACTTGGCCGCCGACGACGATGCCAAGGGCCAAGGCGAGCTGGGAGAAGACCGGCAGGATGGCGTTGCGGGCGGCATAGCGGTAGGCGATGGTGTGATCGCGGAGACCCTTGGCCCGTGCGAACTTGACGTAGTCGTCGCCGAGCACGGTGAGCATGTTGTTGCGCATGAGGAGGATCCACAGGCCCATCGATATGAGCGTCAAGGTGATCGCGGGAAGGGCGGCGTGATGGATGAGGGAGACGAACCCGGACCACGAGGCGATCCCCGCGCCGGGGTTTAGGCCACCGCCGATCGGAAACCAGCCGAATTTGAAGGCGATGAAGTAGAGCAGGATGAGGGCGATCCAAAAGGACGGCAAGGCGCCGAGCATCAGGCCGAAGGGGACGAGGACGGTGTCGACGAGCGACGCTCGGCGCCACCCCGCCGTGCCCCGCCGCCAGGCCGCCACCATCCCGAGTGTCGTCCCGAGGAGGAAAGCGAGGATGGTGGCGAAGCCGACCAGCCCGAGAGTCCAGGGGAGGGCCTCACCAATCAGCGTGCCCACGTGCGACGGGAAGTACGAGAAGGAGATGCCGAGGTTGCCGGTGAGGGTGTGCCCGAGGTAGTCGAAGTACTGGCCGAGCTCGCCCGTCTTGGTGTTCAGGCCGAAATCGAGCTCCATGGCGCTGATCGCCGACGGGCTGACCTTGCCCTGGTAGCGGGCGAACATCGTTTCCACCGGGTTGCCGGGCATGAGCCGGGGCAGGGCGAAGTTCACCGTCAGCGCCACCCAGCAGGTTATCAACAGGGCCCTAAAGCGCCGAATCACGTACCGCACAGGCCCACCTCTCGAATCGTGCCGCCCCGGACAGCCAGGGAGCGACCCACCGTGGCGGCGAGCCGCTCCCTATCGGCTTTCTTGCCTGCGTCCCGATGCGGAACATCGGGAGCGGGTCTTCTTACCCTCTTACTTCTCGTGCACGTTCACGTACGTCAGCATCGAACCTTCAGCGTCCGACGCGCTCCCGTCGTTGTAGGGGTCAGAAGCGCTCGGGAACCCGGTGAACGTCCCGGTCTGGTAGTCGAGCCAGTTCGCCCGGCCGCTGAGCGCCACCACCGGCACGTCGGTCAGCACCTGGTTTTCGATCGCGTACATGTCTTTCAGTTGCACTGACGCGACGCTGCTCGAGGCGTAGCTCGACAGCGCGTTCGTGATCGTCGGAGAGGTGAATCGCTCCCAGTTGGTGGTACCGATCTGTCCCTTCGAGAACATGTAGAAGTACTGGTAGTACGGGGTCGGCCCGTTCCCGTTACCCCACGAAATGGCGAAGGTGAACTTGCCCAGGTCGAGGTCGTTGGCATACGTCGAGTACGGCTCCTGCTCCACTGTCGAGCGAATGCCGATCGCCGCCAGCTCGAGGGAGACGTTGTCAGCCTGCGAGATGTAGTCCGTCCAACCCGGCCCTCCGATAAGGACGTTGTAGCTCGGGTAGACCACTCCCGTCGGCGATTCGAGCTGACCGCCCGACGACCACTTGTACCCCGCAGCCTTCAAAATTGCCTTTGCCTTGGTCACGTTGTAGGTCCATTCCAGACTCGAAAGCTTGGGGTTGAACCACGCGCTCACCTGAGGCCCTGTGACCGCCGCCTCCTCTCCACCAGTCGCTCCCGAAAGCATCCCGAAGTACGCACGGAGAGCAAGGAACGGGGTGTCCATGGCGTAGGCGACCGCCTTGCGGAAGCTCACGTCGCCGAACGGCGCCCCCGCCGTGGTGTTCAAGTAGAGGTAGTTCATATCGGAGACCGGCCAGAAGATGTGGTTATTGGGGCTCTTGCTGAGGAAGGTCGGACCGGCTTCGCTGATGTAGTCGTACGACATATCGATGCTGCCATTTTCCAGCCCGAGCTCAGCGGTCGTGTCCGAATCGACCGAGCTGAATATCACCTCATGGATGTACGGACGCCCAGCCTGCCAGTAGTGCGCGTTCTTGCCGTAGACGACCGAACTCGCCGAGAAGGACAAGAGCGTGAACGGGCCCGTGCCGACTGGCTTGGGCTTGGTGTTCGTGTAGGTCGAAGGGCTCTTAATGCTCGACCAGATGTGCTTGGGCAGGATGACCGTCGGAGTTCCGTCCGTGCCGTACAAGATGAACACGGCTTCCGGCGTGTCCGGCTTGGAGAAGGTGAACACCACACTATTCTTCCCCGTCGCCACGACGGCCTTGAGGGGGCTCGTCCAGATGCCGTTGAGGTCGATGGACGGGTTCGCCTTGAAGTAGTTGAAGGTGAACGCCACGTCCGCGGCGGTGAACGGCTTCCCGTCACTCCACGTCACTCCGGAGCGGGTTGTGACGACCAGTCGCAAGTTGTTGTCAGTCCATTTGTAACCAGTCGCGAGCAGCGGGGTCTCTGCGCCGGTCGCCCCATTGAAATAGTAGAGCGACTGGTAGATGCAGCTTTTCGTGCCGGGTGCATTCGCGCCTGAGGGCGCGTAGGGGTTGAAGTTGTGAGGAAGCGTTCCCCACGGTTGCGCGGCGTAGAGCCTCCCGCCAGTGGTGATCGTTCTAGTGCCGGCCACTGCGGAGGGCAGGCAAACCAGCATCAACGAAAGCCCGGCGGCGGCCACGACCACCCCGAGCCACTTTTCTCTTCTGTGCAGTTTCATCTTGTCGCTGTCCCTTCCATTTCAGCTGTCTTGCGGGAACTCGCTTTCGTGTCGCAACCGACGCCTGCGACGGCGTTGAAACCCAACCTTCTCTCGAACAATAACTTATAACACGAGAAAAGTCTAGGGACCAATTAATTTTGGGCGCCGCATCTCCTGTATCACCTGCGACCAGCTCGCGATCATGAGGGCTGGCTCGGCCCGCGACAGAGGTCAGGAGGCCGTAACGTCTGTGTCGGCTCGGGTGTCCGCGCTGACGTGGGCGAGGAGGGCTTCTGTGATCCGAGTTCAGGGTGGTCCGGCGGTCCTTCACGACCCCGATTCCGGGGTCACCGTTGAAGAGTGAGGTAGTGGTCGGCAAGGAGGCGGCGCCAGTCGTCCTCGGTTGGCTCGCCGCTGCTCCGGCGTGGTGATGACGCCACGCCGACGAGGAGGCGCCGCCGCATGTCCTCTCGACGGGTGCCTTGGCGCTCTGGTAGGTGGCGAACGGCCTCCTGGAAGGCGGCAGAGCGGGCGAACTGCAGGAGGGGACTTAGGGGGCAGAGGTCAGCATGGCGCCGAAGGGATCCTCTCGCATCCCGCCTCTCTCCGAGGTGCCAAGGCGTTGAGGCACGAGACGATCAATAGCATTGTGCTCGATGGCCCCAGGGTGGTGGGGAAATGGCAGGAGCTGTCGCTCCCCACGCTGCGCAGGGCGTCGAGCGCCTCTCACGCCTGCGCCAGATCAGGGGTGCTTGGGCTCGGTCCACGGGCCGGCTCTCAGGAGGGCGCGCACGTACGGATTCAAGGCCACCTAGCCGAAAGGTCAGTCTGGTGCTCGAGGCGTGACGTCCTTCCTGTAGCGTGACCGTGTTCAAGTTGATGTGCTCAAGTTGATGTGCTCAAGTTGATGTGCTCAAGTTGATGTGCTCAAGTGAGGGGGGAAACGGTATGTCTGAGGTTGTCGTCATCGAGTTCGACGCGCCGGAAGCATTGGCGATCTACAACGCGGTAAATCGTCTTCTTGGCGTAGATCCGTCGTCCGGTTCGGGCGACTGGCCAGCTCCCTTGACCAGCCATGTCGCGGGCGAGTCGGGTGACAAGCTGATTGTCGTGGAGGTTTGGGAGTCAAGGACGGTTCAGGAAGAGTTCATGCGGTCCCGTTTGGGCCCCGCGTTCCAGGAGGCGAACGTGCCTCAGCCGACGCGTGTCGAGTGGTTCACTCTGGCTGGAGAAATGCATCGCCACTGACGCGAGTCCACCGGGAGTGGTTGGCTCGAGGCGGAGACCAGGAGCCATCGAGTCGTAGTCTCGGCTGAGTGAAGACGGGGGCGCTGGAGCGTTCGGTTCATACCGTCCGGCTCGAGCAGCCTCGACCAGGCTCGCCGCGGGCGCGCACAGAGCGATCCTTCGGGCGGGATGGGGCTCGGCGATCCGAGACCAAACGAGCCGTGCATAGCGAGGCTATGTCCGGCTCGCTGACTTGGAAGGTCCTGCCGCGTTGGGTGACGCACACCACCGGAAGGCGAGAGGCCGGAGGATCGTTCAGTTGCGCACTCTGCATGCAGGCGCGAGACCTATTGTTTGCGCACTTGCGAGGGACAGCGCTAGCCCGTGATGAGCCACGTGTCGCAGACAAGGGCGATGGCCGTGATCGGAGGCGTCACATGCGTAGGTCACCTGTAGGAGGCCTGCTCGCGATAGCAGTAACCTGCCTGCCACTCCTAGCGGGCACTACTTCGGTCGCAGCGAGTCCGCGGACCAGGCCGACGATCGGGAAGCAACAAATAGCCGAACTAATGGGCTCCGACACGGTCACCCTCGATTACTTCGGCATCTCGGTGGCCACCTCGGACACGACCGTCGTCGTGGGCGCACCGAACCACGCCAAGGATGTCGGCCGGGCGTACGTGTTCACCAACACGGCGGCCGGCTGGACGCAGGTTGCCGAGCTGAAGGGCTCCGATACCGTCGGCCGTAATTACTTCGGCTACTCCGTGGCCACCTCGGGCACAACCGTCGTAGTGGGAGCTCCCGGAGTGGTGGCAGCTCCGGCAGGGAATGGACTTCCCGCCACGGTGGGATCTCCTGGTCGGGCCTATGTGTTCACCAAGACGGCGGCCGGCTGGACGCAGGTTGCCGAGCTGAAGGGTTCCGACACGGTCACCAACGATAACTTCGGCGTCTCGGTGGCCACTTCGGGCACGATGACCGTCGTGGTGCACCGGGCCACGCCAGCTTCGCCGGCCGGGCCTATGTGTTCACCAAGACGGCGGCCGGCTGGAAGCAGGTGGCCGAGCTGAAGGGTTCCGACACGGTCACCAACGACAACTTCGGCTACTCCGTGGCCACTTCGGGCACGATGGCCGTCGTGGGTGCACCGGGCCACGCCAGCTTCGCCGGCCGAGCGTACGTGTTCACCAAACAAGGGGGCGGCTGGAAGCAGGCCGCCGAGCTGAAGGGTTCCGATACTGTCGCCGCCGACTTCTTCGGCTACTCGGTGGCCACCTCGGGCACTACCGTTGTTGTGGGTGCATATGCCCACGCCAGCTTCGCCGGTCGGGCGTACGTGTTCGAGGTCTGACTCCCTCTGCACGTCAGGTGACATTCCCGCAGGCTGGTCGTCGCAAGTCTGCTCGACCTGGAAAGCCGACGACTTGTCGGTTGGGCGAGGACGTGCTGGCGGCCCTTGTCACCGACGCGTTGCAAGCAGGATTGTGGGACACGGGAGGGCCAGGAGCAGCGCAGGAAGTCAGGCCGGAGTCTGGCGCGACTTTCGTCCCGGGGACCTTCCCCGAGCCTCCGACATGGGCAAGCTGTCGACGGCGAGCTTGACGAACTAGTCTCGCTGAGTCGCGCTGCCGGGGTCGGTGAGAATCCCTCGGACGATCGATTGGGGGGAACGGTGCCATTTCCCAGGGCTGTTGCACGTCTGAACCGGGCGGGGCTCAACCGGGTCACCCGGCACATCGCTCCTTGGGCCCCAGGGCTCGGAGTAGTCGTGCACCAGGGTCGGCGTTCTGGGCGAGCCTACGAGACCCCTGTCAACGTGTTCTCGACCCCAGATGGAGTGCGCATCGCTCTGACGTACGGCGTAAACAGCGACTGGGTCAAGAACGTCCTCGTAGCCGGCGGCTGCTGCTTGCGGACCCGAGGCCAGAAGTTGTCGCTGACGAGACCACAGGTGGTACACGACCCGATGCACCACGGCACTCGCTCGGTCGAGCGGCAGATCCTACGGCTATTGGGGATCGCTGATTTCCTCACCCTCGTCGAGAGCCATGACGTTTCCGAAGGACCGAGCTCACACGGCTGAAACTTCGCCGAGTTGTGAGCAGGGTCCGACCTGCCTGGTCCCGCGGCTTTCACATGACCATCAGTGTCGCTTGCCAGTCCCGAGCACTTCTGGTACGGCCAGTCCGATGCATCCGGCGATCAGTCCTCCGAGCGCTGGGGCCGTACCCATCGGGGGATCGGAAGACGACCGCAGAGGTCTGCGATGCCTACCAAGGCGGTCGCGTCGACGCTGGCTTCGGTCGTGGCTTGTCGGCCTGCGAGATCGACGCTCAGCAATCTGCACTCTTCGAGCCGAGAGCCGTGACAGCCTCGCCGACAGAAGGAAAGAAGCGCTCGGCGCCAATGCGTTCGAGCAGGCCACTTCGGGCCAGACCTTGGCGCAGGTGCGTTCCTGCCCGAGCCACCGCGACTTCGATGTGGTCCCGATCGAGTTCGTCGAGCACTTCGCGAAGCGCACGCGACCCGGTGTAGTCGATGTCGCTCATGCCCAGCGCGTCGAGTACAAGAAGCGCAGGTGTCCCTTCGGCGCGCGCCAATGCGCGATCCACCTCGGCTCGGAAGTGGACAGCGTTCGCGTACCACAGCGGCGTAGCGAAGAGCACGACCAAGACCCCGGGCACCTGGGCGGCGCTGGCGGCGCTGCTCAATGGTGCCCAGCTCGTCGTGCCGGGGATGTGGCCGAGGACGTGCAGCTGTGGGCGAGCGCTGAGTCGAGTGCGGTCGAGGACGGCGAGGCCGACCGCCACGCCGATGCCCTGCTCGACACCGACGAGAGCGACCGTGAGCAACGTGATCACCGTCAGCCCGAGCTCGAACCGGTCGAAGCGCGCGATGGCGACGAGCTCGCGGAGATGGAAGATCCGTGTCGCCACGAAGATCAGCACCCCCGCGAGGGTCGCTAAGGGGACGTCCTTCAACAAGCTCGCAGCCGGCACCAGCAGCGCTAGCGCGGTTGCAGTGCCGAGACAGGCAGCCTGGGTGCGGCCGCCCGCAGAGGCCACGATGGCGGTCCGGGGAGGGCTCGCGTTCACGGGAAAGGAGCCGCAGAGGCCCGCGAGGATGCTTCCCGCTCCCACCCCGAGAAAGTCTCGCCCCACGTCCACCGCGTATCCGCCCTGGTCGGCAAAGGCACGAGTCGTGGCTGCCGACTGGCTGAGGACGACGAGCGCGACCACAGCCGCGATAGGGGCGACGCTTCCTAACGTCGACCAAGACAGGCCCACCAGTCCGAAGCGCGGCGCTCCGTGCGCAAAGCTCCCGAGCACGGCAACACCGTGGGTGTGAAGGCCGAGAAGGCCGACAAGGATCGTGGAGCCGACCAGAGCCACGAGCGCACCGGGGAGCTTGCGGTCCACACGTTGGGCGGCAGCGACGACCATGAAGGTGACCACGCCGATGCCGAGAGCCCAGCCGTTCGTCTGATCGAGCTCTCCCGCCACCGCCCCGATTCGATGAAGTGTGGAGCCGCTGATCGAGGACAAGCCCAAGAGGTCGGGGAGCTGGTGCACCACGATGATGACCGCCACGCCGGCGAGAAAGCCGGTGATGATCGGCGCGGAAAGAAAATTGGCGATCCACCCGAGCCGCAGGAGACCGACGAGGGCCACGATCACTCCGACCATCACGGCGAGGATCCCGACCAGGTCGACGTAGCGGGACGAGTCGATCGGAGCGAGGTGTGCGATCCCGACCGCGAAGAGCGGGGCGATCGTGGAGTCCGCCCCCACCGACATCTGTGGGTTTGACCCGAGTATGGCGAAGAGAACCGTGCCGGCGATGAACGCGTAGAAGGCGGAAATCGGGGGCATTCCGGCGAGCCTGGACGTCGCCAGTTGCTCCGGCACCACGATGGCGAGCAGCGTCACGGCGGCAAGTGCGTCGGCCCCGGCAAACGACAACCTGTAGCCGCGCAGAGACGGAAAGAACGCACGGGCCAGGTGCCGGCGTTGCTGTTCCTGCGTCCCGAGAAGCGAGCGACGCGACCCCATCCCTTCCACCGGATCATCATCGCCGATAGGGCGGCCTTTGCCCAGGCCTGCATGAGTCAGTGGCTCACCGAGCCAGTAGCGGGTCTCACCCGAGGGGCGGCTTCCGGCGATGGCCGCCAGCCACGTTGGCTGCTCCCGATCGGCGGTTCTGTGCCGGTGGAGGCTCCACTGGCCAACTTCTCAGTGGCTCTTCAAGGTCGGCGCCACCTCTCCGCCTGGTTGTCACTCAGCGTGACTGCGAAACCGGCGCGGACGACTTGGTACGTGCGATGATTTCGAGGTGGCCAAACGCCCTTGGAGGTTCCAGCTGACCGGAACTCCGGCACTCCACCGGAGAAGGCTACGAAGCACGAACCGGGCGCAGGCCGCCCAGGACGGCCCCTGCTGAGTGAGCAGGCTCCATCTGGCTACGAAGTTTCAGTGCGAGGAGGGGTCGATGAAGGCGAGACACGTCATCGTAATAGGACTGGCAGTCTTGGCGACGGCCTGCTCCAACACCACTCTGACGTTGCCTCCGTCGAGTACGACGCCAACATTCGTCAGCTCGACCACAACGTCCACAACTGTGAACCAGACGCCCGGCAAGCCGCCGCCGGTCCCGCATTGCTACTACACCGGCTCGGGATACGGGACGTGCGAGGGCTATGTCATCCCGATGCCGGGTACGGTCCTGCTGCTCACGCACCCGGACAAGGACGGGATCTTCAAGTTGACCGGCCCGGCACCGCTCCAGACCAAGATCTCCGTCGCGTGTGGGGACGCGGGCTGTGTCTACAACCATCTCGACTGGGCCAGCTCCTACGGCGGCGGCGTTTCCGACGCCGTCAACGGCACCTGCCAGTCGAACACGACTGTCTGCAACGTCCGTGTCCCACCGGGTCTCCAGTCCTGGACGCCCGTCTTTGTGAGGCAGAACAACAATCCGGCAATCCTGTACCTGCTTTGGAACTCCGGCAAGCCCGGGGCGATCATAAGCGGCTATGTCCTTGACAAGACCCAGCAGGCTGTCCAGGGTGCGACGGTCAGTGCCCAAGGCCCCGGCGGGGGCAGCAGCCCGGTGGACGCTACGTCAGGTTTCTACGCGATCAACGTAAAGGCTGGGGACTACAGCGTCGCCCCCTCTGGCGGCCCAAGCAGCATAAAGCCTCCCAGGTTCGACCCGAAGAGCCTGCATCTATCCGTAAAGGCGGGAGCTACGGCGCACGCCGACTTCACGCTCAACGGCGGCTTGAAGGTGACGCTGACGTTCTCCCAGACAAGCGTCAGCGCCGACGGTTTATCGGTGGTCAAGGGAGAGATAGAGACGACCGAGTACGGCAAGCCGGACGGGGGCGTCACCGTCACGCTGCGGCCGAAGCCCAGCGCAACGGGCGAAGCTGCCGTCACGAGCGGCGCGCGAGTCACCATCTGCGGTTCCACGGGAAGCAGGATCTGGCCGACAGGCAGTCTCGTGAGCCCCTTGGCAACGCCTGTTGACGTCATGACCAACGCCGATGGCGTCTATGACTTCACGATGACAATCGGCACGGTGCCCGGGACGTTCCCGCTCAATGCCCAGGCTGAGAACGCAGCTGGCGTCTTGATCACC
>PLIM01000049.1 GCA_003139355.1 Acidimicrobiaceae bacterium
TTAAATTAGTGGCCTGGGCCGGCCGCAAGTGCGGCCGCACTGTGTTCGTCGCGATCCGGACGGTTGTGACGTGCTTGGCATTTCCGGTCTCCCGGAGCTGAGGGTCGGCGACGAGTCGCCCTTGTGCCGTGCCAGAACACTTCGCATGGGTCGGTTGGACACGAGCCTCATGCGGCTCGGCAATACTCGTTGATCAAACCGCCGAATACCTGTCGTCGGCGGATCGTGGTGGTCAAGTCGATCACTTGACCCGGATCGTGGATGGGCGGCCGCTGTTCCCGACTCTGGTGTGGACGGTGGCCGTTGTAATGAGTTTCGTAGCCAGTGAGCACAGCACGTAGGTGACGCTCGCCTGCGACAGTAGGCGGTCTCCAAAGCTGAACAAGAGTCCACGCCGAGGTTGCCCGCGCTCCTATCGAAACGATGCGGGAGCGAGCCGATGCACCGTGAGTTCGTCGCTGGCGAGCACCTGCTCTGCGAGGGCGACGATGTGAGCGTGGTGCGTGAACAACAGCACCTGGGAGTTCGACGCAATACCAGCAAAGCAACGAAGTGCCGCGCTCGAGTGGTCCTCGTCAAGGTTGACCAGGACATCGTCGAGGATGATCGGCAATGGCCCTGTTCGTTCGATCGCTGCCTCGAGCGCCGCCAGGCGCAACGATAGATACAGCGCATCACGTTCGCCCCCGGACAGCTCGTGAACCTGTCGCTCCTCGAACTCGGCTGTGATGGCACTCAACAGCGTCGTCTTCTTCGAGTCTTCAGTAACACCAGCCTTCACGTAGGCGCCATCGGTCAGTGTCGTGAGATATGCGCTTGCACACTTGAGCACCGGATCCTGGTGGGCCTCCGCGTATCGCCAAACCGCCTCGTTCGCGAGGTACCGCGCCAAGATGAGTCGGACGAAGCGAGCCGCGCCCTCCTGGGCCTTGCTCATCTCGAGTTGAGCATCCGCGAACCTAAGGGCCGCTTTGTCTGAGCCATCCATCTCTCGAAGCTGACGATCGAGCTCTCGTTCCTCGCTTTCAGCCTTGCTTTCAGCGGTGGTTAGAGCGCTACGGGCCTCTTGACACCGGGTGATCTCGGCATCGATCTGCGAGAAGTCGAGCCCTTGAGCATCTTGCTCGAGCGTGTCGATGGAGCGTCCGCCACCCTGTTGAATCAACAGTTCCTCGCACGCAGCGATGTCCTCATCGAGCTGAGCAATTCGGCTTGCGCGCTCCGCTAGTCCTCCCAGCGCGTCGAGGTCGATGACATTCTGCTCCGTCGCAAGGAGTTGAAGCTCGTCTTCGATGCCCGAGAGCGTTGCGTCCGCGGCTTCGACCTCAGACCTCGCTAGGGCTTCACTGGCCAACAACGGCTGGCGAGCTGCTTCCATCTCGGCTGCGAGACTGACCCTTTGAACGAGACTCCTTGCGGCGGCAGTGTGGTCCTCGACTGCAGGGCCACCGACCGCTTTCACCAACCTCTCGGACT
The DNA here is from genome assembly GCA_003139355.1 of Acidimicrobiaceae bacterium. Lineage (GTDB taxonomy): Bacteria > Actinomycetota > Acidimicrobiia > Acidimicrobiales > Bog-793 > Fen-455. Next base: position 1,477 of record PLIM01000049.1, read on the forward strand.
CCGATTCGAACCTGGCCGAGCGGCGGTCGATCCCGTCGATGCGTCCTTGGCGCTCGGCCCGGAAGGTCAGGTGTTGATCGAGATCCTCGAGCTGTCCAAGCAGGACTCCTGCCTCGATTGATGCTGTGATTCCTATTCCATACGGAGCGCTGAGTGACTGGAACGCCGCAGCCGCTGCCTTCTCGGCATCCTCGGCGACCTGGACTGCCTTCGTCTGCTTTGGCAGTCGACGCAGTAGTGTCGCCTTGGAGTGCTCAAGCTTGCTGCGATCTGACTCCATGAGTTCGATGGAGTCGAGGTAGGCCTTCGCCTCGTCGATGACCGAGGCGAGGTCCCGACCGACTAGACCAGCCGGCACTCCGCACGCGGCAAGAAGCCTGACCAACTGGCCACGGGCGTCGCGGACCGCCCGGAAAGCCTCCCGGTGTGTCAGTTTTGCCTCGGTCCAAGTCGCGTTGCGCTTCTTCAGCTCTACGACGCTGCGTGACCATGTTCGGAGCGAGGTGTGAACTGTGGGCAGAGGTTGGTCCGGCCAGGCGGCAGTCCAATCCCGATAAGCAGCAATTGCCCCGTCACGCGACTCAGCAGCTGCGGTCTGAGCCGCGGCCCGTACACCCTGCTCGCGCTCCAAGTTGGCCAAGAGGTTGCTTCTCGCCGCGGTACGGTCAGCATCGCGCCAAAGCCGGTCAGCCGTTTCGTCCGCGTTTTCCATCGAGTGCTCGAAGGCAACAGCAAGGGTGGGTTCGTCGACATAGTCGTCTTCGGGCTCGACGGTATGATCCTCGAGCCACGACGACCTAATAACGTTCCACAAGCCGTTTCGACGGTCGCGACACCCTGCCAATTCTTCTTCGCTGGGAAGGTCACTCTCGAGGGCCAATGAAGAGAGGCTTCGCTCCAGTTCACCGATACGAGTGTCGGCGTCAGCGACACGGTCATCGGCAGCCTTCGTGTCGGCGAGATGACCATCGACTTGTTCGAGTATGCCTTCAACTTCGGTATCGCTCGGGAGAGGCCTAGAAAGAAAGCCCGAAACCTCATTTTCGGCGAGACCGAGTTCCCCCGCGGTCTCAAGAACCGCGGCTCGAGCTTTCGCGTGGGCCGTCTGCGACGTCGTGAGCGTCGCGTCGAGGTTTCCGCGTCGAGAAATCACATCAAACGCGCTCTTGAGTGGCTTTACGTCGACTGCAACGGGAAGTTCGGCGAGCGACGCGGTGACCTCGGCGACTTCCTCCTCGGTGCTCGAGACGGTCGCGTGGGCCAGGGTCAGCTTCGACTCCTTGGCCGTCCAATCTTCACGTGCGGGTACGAGCGCCTTGCGATTCCCAACGATTGGGAGGGCTATATCGAGATCCACGACGACCGGTGAGCCGCCAACGATCGCCTTCAGAACTTCCAGCGCGGCGCGCTCTGCTTCGGTCCGACCTTGCTCGAGCCCCGACTGATCAGAGAGTCCTTCGACGTACCCCTTGATCGCTTCGCCCAAGGACGTGACGTCGT
>PLIM01000086.1 GCA_003139355.1 Acidimicrobiaceae bacterium
TCGTGCGACAGGCGCTCGATGGTCCATCACAGACGACTTGGGTTGCGCGAGACACCAACGGTGGTGGCGTCGCGCGAGCGTCGCACCCGTTGGCCCGGCCCTCTGAAGGTGGTTCCAGCTCTCTCACCAGCAAGAACACGAAGGCGAAGCCGAGGCGACCCGGCTTCTCTTGATCGCTCGCCTCCCTCGTTCCTCAGAGTCGAACCTCCTGGCCAGGTGGGTGACGGCAATTGTGATCGCCGGCGGAAGCACTTGGCTGGTCGGTGGACTGGGGAGCGACGCGGTAGCGTTTTGGAAAGACGCGACTGGAGGACAAGGCACGTGGTGGCAGGGCGCCCAGACGCTGTGTCGGCGACGAGCCGGGCGGCGGTCACCCCTTTCGAGCCAAGCACCGAGTGGCCTGGTGGCGCTGCGATCGACGCCCGCGGCGGCACGGCTGTCACCGCTGAAATCCCTGCTGTCCCGGTCGCCCCGGCCTACGGCGTGTTGTTGCCGGACGGTTCGATCTGGTACCCGGGCTCGAAACGCAAGCTCCCGGCACCGCCCTTTCTCCGGGTGACCGTCTGGACGCTCGCCTTCCTCGTTGCGGTAGGTGGCGCGGGGCTCATCGTCGAGCACTACCACCAGTCCTGGATGGACCCGGTCCGTCACATAGTGGGCACACCAGGCCAGCCTGCCGGCACCGACGGCACCGGTACCACGCGCCCGGCATCGGGCTCCAACGAGATGAAAGAGACGTCGCACACCGCGAACTCGGTCACCTACTCCGTCCCCGGTATCCCGTACGTGCTGGAGATCAAGACGACGCGACGGTGCTACGTCGTGGTGAAGTCACTCACGAACCAGCTGGACTTGTTCGCCTCGACGATCAGTGCCGACGTGACACAGTCGGTCTTGGTGCCAAGCGGTTCGACCGCTTTGGAGGCTTACGCCGGAGGAGCATCCCTGTCGGTCAGTTTCCACGATAAGCAAGTCGGCACCATCGGTGTGCTCCGCTACGCCGTCAGTTACAACTTCAACCCGTCAAGCTCGTGAACGGCAGCCACCAAGTGGCGTCGGGCGCCGACCGGAACATCGCGCGCCAGCGGCGTTTCTGGACTCGCCGCGCGGCGAGCTGGGACCATGGTGCGGGCAACAATCCAGGCCTTGTCAAGGTCGTGGAACGCGTGCTCGGCGAAGCCAACCCGAGTACTGAAGCGTCCGCCGTCGATCTCGGCTGCGGATCGGGGCAGGTGACTCTCGCACTTGCCAAGCTCTGCAGGACCGTGATTGGGGTCGACGTAAGCGCGGAGATGATCGCCCTTCTGCTCGAGAACGCCGCGCGGGAAGGCATATCGAATATCGAAGGACGCGCCGTGCCGATCGAGCGCCTGAAGCTGTTGGACAACTCCGTGGATCTAGTGGTCTCGAACTACGCCCTGCACCACCTGCGCGACAGGGACAAGCAAGTCGCTGTCAACGAGGCGTTCAAGTGGCTGCGCCCCGGCGGCAAGCTTGTGGTCGGCGACATGATGTTCGGGCGCGGCGGCGATGCCCGGGACCGTGAGATCATCGGTTCGAAGCTGGCCCTGCTCCTTCGCAAGGGTCCCGGCGGTTGGTGGCGGATCATCAAGAACAGTGGCCGTTACGTGATCCGGTTCCAGGAACGGCCGGTCTCGATGTCCGCGTGGGTCGCGATATTCAACAGGGCGGGCCTCACCGACATCGAGGCCCTGCCGGTCGTCAACGAAGCAGCGGTCGTGCGAGGAACCAAACCCAAACCGCTGAGCACCGGCGGCGGCGCTATGAACTAGCCAGTGTCGCCACTAGCTCGGGGACGAACTTGGCCGCATCGACCGTGCCAACTCCCGATGCGAGGTCGTAGCCTCGCAAGGTCGGGAAGCCCTTCACCATCTGCAGCTTGCGGTCCTGCGTGAACGAGACCGTGGTAGTGCCCCTGGTGATGTCCATGATGCCTGGTGCCCGCTCTGCCGACATGGCATACAGGGCCGGGTTGATGAGCCCGAGTGGGTAGCCGGCCTCCTGGTCGGCCAGTGCGACGACACCCGCGAACAGCGGCGTGGCTTCGCTCGTGCCGCAAGTCGGGTACCAGCCCGGGCTCTGTCCGGCGAAGCTCTGGTAGATGTCGACCGCTCCGTTGCAGGCTGCGCTCATGGAGATGTCGGGCACGCCTCGATGCTGGCCCACTACTGACGCCACCCCGTTCTGATAGGCAGGCCGCTCGAAGATGATCGACTTGCCACCGCCCCCGGCTAGGGGACTCGGGCCGGCGCTTCCGCCGATGTACTCGTTGGCGGCGACGTCGTAGGTGTCGTTCCAGACGTTGTCGGGACCTGTGCGACCGCCCTTGGCGTCGAGATGGAGCTGTGTGCCGCCGACTGCCGTCACGAGAGGGTCGCTGTCCGGCCAGGAAGTGACCGGGAAGTCGTAGTACGTCGATCCGTCAGGTCCGACATCGGCCGCGCCGGAGTCACCCGAAGCGGCGAGCACGGTCACGTTGTTGGTGGACTCGGCGGCGTCGATGTACGCATTCCGCAGCGCCAGCAGTGCTTGCGCAGTGGGGAAAGTCTGTTCGGTAGCGCTGAAGCTCTGGCTGATGACACCGCCCAGATGGTGGTTGATGACGTACAGCTCCGCCGCGACAATCTGGGGGAACCCGCTCGTTCCTTCGTCTTCCGAAGTCGGAGTCTCAACCAGGAGAATATTCGCGCCCGGTGCCATGGTGTGTGCGTACTCGACGTCGAGGGTTGTCTCACCGGCCCAGCCCTCGCGGTCATCGGACTTCCTGTACGGCGGGACCATCCCGGCAGGCTGGATCACCTTCAAGGAAGGGGGGGCAGCCAGCTTGAAAGCCCTGTCGAAGACGGTCAGGTCGTGGCCGATCGTAGGTGAGCCGAAGGAGTCGACGATGACGATCGTCTGTCCAGCGCCGTCAATACCCTCCTTGAACAACGGCCATAGGTTGTAGGCCTGTTGTATCTGAGCAGGCTCGTAGCAAGCGATCCGCAGACTCTTCTCACACGTGGAGGTGCTGGGCGGGCTCGACAAGGCCACACCAACGTGAACTGCTCCAGGGTGGACGATGACGGCGTTCGGCGAGATGGAGAGAGCTTGGGCGGCCGTACCGACGGCCATGGCAGTCCTCCCTGCCGAGTTGCTGGCCGCCCCGATCGCGATCGCAGCTGTTCCGCCCAAGATGGCGGCCGCGATGGCAAGGATCACTGCGGTGCCACGAAGTCTCGATCGGTTCATCAGTCTCCCCTTGGCGTTGGCGCTCTTCGTCGTCCGGTGCCGATCGTAATTCACCACAGCCGTCGCCCTGGCCTGAGCCGAAGAACGGACGGAGAACAAGACGATCGAAGTGCATGTAGAGCTCGACGAATCATCTTGGCAACGCCACGGGGAACGAGGCGGGATGTCAAACGCAGAGAGCAGACTCGGGTGGGACCTCTCATGGCGACAAGGTTGGCGCGAGCATCTCATCGCGGGTGGTCGTGCTCACATTCTTGCGTGCTCGGCTCCATCGCACCTTGCTGAAGCAAAGTCAGTACTCATGCAAGAACCTGTCGGACAACCTCACTGATCGGTCGTCTTGCTCGGCTGGGCCCCTCAGCTCAACCAGACATCCTCCAAACGGTATGCACCACCTGGGTTCACGGCGAATCCGTGCAACGTCGGCAACCAGGCATAGATGTTAGGTGGGTAGTCGAGCGCGATATACGGAGCGTCCTGCGCGACGATCGCCTGGATCTGGGCGTAGAGCGCGGCGCGTCTCGCGCTGTCGAGCTCGGCCTCGGCCTCGCGAACAAGCGCGATCGCCGTCGAGTCGTCGTAGTAGGTCCAAAACGAGTGCGAGCCACCGTTCTCGACATCGACCTGAAATGACGCCATCTCAGCGGGGTCGCTGATGTCGTTGACGGCGAAGTTGATCATCGCCTCGTAGTTGAAGCTCGTGAACGCCTTGGTGTAGGCGGTGTCGTCGAGCGACCGGATCGAGACGTCGATGTTGAGCGGCTCAAGCTCCGACTGGACGACAGTCGCCGCGTCGACATCATGGGTGTTGCCGCTCCGCACGAGGATCGAAGTTGAAAAGCCGTGCGGGTAGGCCGACCTTGCCAGCTCGGCCTTCGCTGTGGCGAGGTCGTGGCCGAGCGTCGGGACCTTCTTGTAGTACTGCAGGCTCGGCGGGAAGAAGGAGTTCCCGGGCTCGGCGGTCCCAAAGGTTGTCACCTTGGCGAGCAGCGGGATGTTGATGGCGTGGTTGATCGCCCGGCGAACGTGGCGGTCCTTGTACTGCGGCACGCTCTCGTTGAACAAGAGCAGGTCGACGGCCCAGGAGCCGAACTCCTTGAGAACCACCGACGGGTCCGTCTTCAACCCGGAAACCATGGCGGGCGGGACCGCCGAGATCACCTCGACCTCGCCCCCCTTGAGCTGAGCGACGCGCTGGTTGTCCTCGGGGATGTAGCTGAAGCTGACCCCGTCGAGGTACGGCTTGCCGGGTTGCCAGTAGTTCTTGTTTCTCGCCAGCACGACGCCGGCGCCCTTCTCGAATGACTTGAGCACGAAGGGCCCAGTGCCGATCGGGTTGGCAAAGAAGGCGGATTCGCTCTTGCCACCGAAGTCCTTCGGCAAGATCGAGTTGGCAAAGACCGAGATGTCCGACAAGAAGGGGGCCCACGACTGGGACAGCTGGAATCTGACGGTACTCGAGTCGGTGGCTGTGAGTGACTTGACCGCAGAGTCCAAGAAGCTGAGTGGCCCAGCTGCATCCGTGGCGGCGCGGTGGATCGAGAAGACGACGTCCTCTGCGGTCACGGGCCTGCCGTCGGAGAACCTCACGCCCGGCCGGAGCGCGAAGGTCCAGGTCTTCCCATCCGAGCTCATCGTGTGGCCCCGAGCGAGCCACGGCGTGAGCATCCCCGAGGGGCTCGTCACGTACAGTGGCTCGAAGATCTTGTCGAGCGTGTAGACGTCACCAGCGACGATGGAGTTCGCCGGGTCCAGTTGAGTCGGGCCTGTGTCACGGCCAAAGTTCAACGTACCGCCGCGCCTGTGCTTGCCGATGCCCACCGCGCCGGACGTGGTCGGCGAGGACGTAGTCGAGCTGCACGCGGCCAGCAGCGGGCCCGCGCCGAGCACGCCTGCACCGATGACACTGAAGCGGAGCATCTCGCGCCGGGTGTAGCGGCGCCGATACCCGTTCATGGTCGCTCGGTCACCTACGTCCTCCCGGTCTGTCACGTCCCACTTCCTTCGTCGCTGTGCTCGGTCCATGTTGGACGGGTTGATCGCCATAATCCTACAACTCCGATGAGATTGCTCAGCTTAACCCGTGACCACGGCAATACCGCAAATTGAGCGTGCTCGGTGTCCCGCGGAGCGCGTCTTGGGCGCGCCGTGCTGTTGACCCGGCTCGCCCGTCACCGGCGTTCACGTGTGGAGCAGCACCTCGGCGGCCTCGGTGAGAACCGCAATGTGGTCGTCCACACCCCCCAGGCCGGCGCCCATCGTGTTGAGCGAAAGGTGGCTCGCGCGAACGTTGCGCCACGACTCAGCCTGCTGCACTAGGTGAACGAGCTCGCGACTGCTCACGCTGACGCGCCCCTCCATCCCGATCGTCGCGGGGTCGCGCCCGGCATCGAGGGCTGCCCCTTTCACGACGGCGAGTGCCCCGTCGAGCTGCGGTCCGGGGACCACTTGGGGAAACCAGCCATCTGCCAACTGACCAGCGCGTCGCAGCGCCGGGATGGACATGGCCCCGAACCAGATGGGGATTGGCCGCTGCACGGGCAAAGGTGCAAGGCCGGCACCGGTCACGGTCTCGAATTGGCCCTCGAAGGTCACCGACTCCTCCGTCCACAGCCGGCGCATGAGCTTGACCTGCTCCACGATCCGCTGACCTCGGTTCGAGAAGTCCTTGCCGAGCGCCTCGTACTCCACGGCGTTCCACCCGAGCCCGACGCCGAGGCGGAAACGACCCTGCGAGAGGAGGTCAACCTCTGCCGCCTGCTTCGCGACGAGCACGGTCTGGCGCTGGGGGAGGATCACGATCCCGGTGACGAGCTCGAGACGCGAGATGGCCGCCAGATAGCCGTAGAGGACGAACGGCTCGTGAAACGTGCTCTGCAAGTTGTACGGACCACGCCAGCCGGTGTGCACCGCCGTGTCGGCGCCAAGCACGTGGTCGTACACAAGGACGTGCTGGTAACCGAGCTCCGAGACGGCCTCGGCGTAGCTGCGAATCGCCCCGGGGTCCGCCCCAATCTCGGTCTGCGGGAAGACGACGCCGACCTTCACGCGGCGTCGACCCCACCTTCAGGCTCAGGCACGCAACGGTGGCGACACTTCTCGGGCGTCACGAGTGCAGCGTAGCTCTGGCCCGTTAGACCTGCGGTTCGGGAGCTCGGGACGTTCGTGAGTTCAGCCGGCTCAACTGAGAGCTGACGATGGCGCTGCGATGATCGCCAGAACACGCGGACGGCGAGAAGGCGAGAATCACCCGACCTCACGGAGGCGGTCCGGGAAGGTGCCGCTATATGACCACATTGAGAATCTTCTTGACGGAAGCCGAACCGCGGAAGTTGCCGCTGCCGTCGTAGGTGGCGACGACGTGATACAGGCCTGCCTTGAGCTTGTTGGCAGACAGCCTGCATGATCCCTTGCCCAACGACAGCGTGATCGCGCACACGGCGGTCGTGGACTCCTTGATCGCGACCACCCCGGTCGGCGACGAGCCGGGAAACTGAGGGGAAACGGTGACAGACAGGCGTTCGGTCTGTTCCTGTCCGTAGGTCACCGTCGTCGACGACAGTCCCAGCGAAGTCTTGGAGGTGGCCCTTCCAATCGTGAGCGGGGTGGACCGGGGCGTTGAGCTGGACCTGAAGATCGTGTCGCCCGGATAGCTCGCCTTCAACGAATACCTGCCGGCCGTCTTCTCGGTGATCGAGCAGCTGCCTCTCGCTACTCCATGAGAGCCGCTGAGCGCCGCAAGACAGTCTCTCCTTCCGTCGGTGACGGTGACCTTCCCGGTCGGAGTCGGTGACCCCACTGTGGTGGTCAGCCCGCTGACCTGCACTCGGACGGTGACCGGCTGACCGAGGACCAGGTTGGGGGTAACCGAGGTGATGGTGGTCGCCGAGGGCGGCATCCAACGGAACGTAGAGGTGCCGTCCACCGCGGTACACGTGCTCGCCGACGGACACGAGACCGATTCGAGGGAGAAACCCGGGTCGATACTGTCAGGGGACGACCACGAGCTGTTGTCGTAGGTGAGGGCGTTGCCCTCGAGGTCCACTGCGGCGCAGAAGCTCGCCGTGGGGCAGGAGACGGACGCGAGCCCGCCGCTCCTTGGGTCGATGCTGTGCGGGGACGACCACCTCGTGCCGTTGTAGGTCAGGGCGTTGCCCTTGTTGTCCACCGCTACGCACAAGCTCGCCGTAGGGCAGGAAACGGACGCGAGCCCGCCGCCACTCGGGTCGATGCTGTGCGGGGACGACCACCTCGTGCCGTTGTAGGTGAGGACGTTGCCCCTCTTGTCCACCGCTACGCAGAGGCTCGCGGTAAGGCAGGACACGGAGGCGAGCCCGCCGCCACTCGGGTCGATGCTGTGGGGGGCCGACCACCTCGTACCGTTGTAGGTGAGGACGTTGCCGCTCTTGTCCGCTGCTACGCAGAGGCTCGCGGCAAGGCAGGCTACGGAGGTGAGGCCGCCTCCGTCCGGGTCGATGCTGTGGGGGGACGACCACCTCGTACCGTTGTAGGTGAGGACGTTGCCGCTCTTGTCCGCTGCGGCGCAGAACTTCGATGTCGGGCAGGACAGGGACGCAAGCCCGCCGCCGCTCGGGTCGATGGGCCTGGTCGACGACGTCCACGATCCGGAGTGGTAGATGAAGGCACTCCCGCCTTCGTCCACCGCGGCGCAGAACCTCGATGTCGGGCAGGAAATTGAGCTCACGTAGTACCCGTTCGGATCGATGGGCCCGGGCGACGACGACCAGGAGCGGTTCTTGTAGGTGAGAACGTTGCCACTCACGTCCACCGCGGCACAGAAGTTCACCGTGGGGCACGACACGGTGTCCAGGCCCTGTTCGGCTTGTTCGCCGTCGATGTAGCGGGGACTCCAAGACGTACCGTTGTAGGTGACGGCGAAACCTCCCGAGTCCACCGCGACGCAGAATGTCGCTGACGCGCAGGATACGGAGACCAAGCGGAATCCGCTCGAATCGATCTTGACCGGCTTCGACCACGAGTTCCCGTCATAGGTGAGAGCGCTGTCGTTCTCGTCCACCGCGACGCAGAATGTCGCCTTCGGACAGGATACGGAGGTGAGCCCGCCTCCTTCCGGGTCGATGCCGTAGGGGAACGACCACGCCCTGCCGTTGTAGCCAAGAGCGGTGCCGTCCAAGTCCACAACAGCGCAGAAACTCGCCGTGGGGCACGAGATGGCGGTCGGCGCTACTGCGAAGCGGTCAATCGCTCCCCCCCATGACCAAGGGGCCGCAGCGCCAGAGACCGACGCAGTCGCAACCGGGTTCTGCGCCTCGGCGACAGCCGGGCACGCGATCGCTGCGACTGCAATCATCCCGATGAGAAGACGACCGAACACCTCTCGCGTCACCGCGGCTCCTCCTGTCTGTGAGCTCTTCGGACGGCGCCGAGCCTGCGAGCGCACAGTCGCGGAACAGGTCCGAAGGAGCAGGGCCTTGCGACCTTCGCCACGGCTCGCCGGACACGACGTGGGGAGAAGCTGTGGGTAACCACTTTCTTCCCTCGCGACACGCCAGGCATCGACGCGACCACGGTTAGCCCATGGACCGATGAGATGTGCATCCTCATCGTCGGGAAGGAGAAACGCGGGCGGTACACGGACGTGCTTGCGGCGTGCAGTCACGGGAGTAGTCAGTCTAGTATCGACGCTGTGCGGGCAACGCGAACCGGCGCCTCCTCGCCAGCGCGCCGCCATTGAGAAGGACCACGACCCGTCTCGTCGACGGGCGGCGCCTCGTCTACTTCGAGTTGTCCAGATGAACGTGCTCGTCACTGGCGGTGCCGGCTATATCGGCAGCGTCGTCGTAGCCAGGCTCCTCGAGGCGGGCCACGACGTCACGGTAATCGACGACCTCTCGACGGGGCATCGTGACGCCGTCCCCGACGGCGCCCAATTCGTGCTCGGCAGGGTGCAGCAGGTTTCGAGCACTCTCGTTCGGCAGACTTTCGACGGCGTCGTTCACCTGGCGGCCTCATCGTTGGTCGCCGAGTCGATCGCTGATCCGCAGAAGTACGAGACGAACAATGTCGCCGGGACACGCCATCTTCTCGAGGCCCTGCTGGCGGCCGGGATCTGGAAGATCGTCTTTTCCTCCTCGGCGGCCGTCTACGGCGAGCCGGCTCGGGTGCCGATCGAGGAGGACGCTCCGACCGATCCACTCAATCCCTACGGCGCCTCGAAGGCCACCGTCGATCAAATGCTCGGCGAGGAGGCCGCCCGGCACGGTATCGCTGCCGTAAGCCTGCGGTACTTCAACGTCGCCGGTTCGTACGGGACCCTTGGTGAGCGCCACGATCCCGAGACCCACCTCATCCCGCTGACCCTGCGGGCTGCCCTCGAAGGCAAGCCTATTGCCGTCTTCGGCGATGACTACCCGACGCCCGACGGGACCTGCATACGCGACTACATTCACGTCGTCGACATCGCGGATGCCCACCTGTTGGCGCTCGGCGTGGCGTCACCAGGCACCTGGAGGGTCTACAACCTCGGTAACGGCGAGGGCTTCTCGGTCCGCCAGGTGATCGCTGCTGCCCGCCGGGTGACCGGGATGATGCTGGCCGAGCACGTCAGCACCCGACGCGCGGGCGATCCCGCAGTGCTCGTCGCCTCATCAGAGCGCGCCCGCCGGGAGCTCGGCTGGGTCCCGAGGAAGCCGGAGCTCGACGAGATGGTCGCTGACAGCTGGCACCTTGTCCAAAGACAGCAACAATGAGCACTCCTGAGGCGTCCGGCGAGGGCTTTCACCGCGCCTTTGGCCGGCCACCGGAGGGGATCTGGTCAGCTCCCGGACGAGTGAACCTGATCGGCGAGTTCACGGACTACAACGACGGCTTCGTGCTGCCGCTCGCTTTACCCTTTGCCACTCAGGCGTGCGTCGCCCGGCGCGACGACAACCTGGTGAGAGTCGCCTCCGCCCAGCGCTTGGAGGGTGGCAGGTTCTCGGTCGTCGACGCCGCGCTTGACCAGCTGAGACCGGCGACGACGAGCGGGTGGGTGTCATATGTCCTCGGCGTCGTCTGGGCGTTGCGCGAAGCCGGTGAGAACATTGGCGGCGTCGAGATCCACATCGACAGTGATGTGCCGATCGGGGCTGGTCTCTCCTCGTCCGCGGCGCTCGAGTGTTCCGTCGCTCTGGCGCTTCACGACCTCTACGGACTGAAGCTGTCACTGCAAGAGCTGGCGCGAGTCGCCCAGCGGGCCGAGAACGAGTACGTGGGCGTGCCGACCGGCATCATGGACCAGACCGCCTCGTTGCGTTGCCGGGCTGGCCATGCCCTGTTCCTCGACACGCGCACCCTCGAGGTCCGCCAGGTGCCCCTTGACCTCGAGCCCGCCGGTTTGACGCTGCTCGTGGTGAACACCGGAGTCAAGCACGCCCTCGGCGACTCGGCGTACGCAAATCGCCGCCGCGACTGCCAGCGAGCCGCCAAGGAGCTCGGTGTGGCCGCGCTGCGCGACATCGCGCCGGAGAAGATGGATGCCTTCCTCGCCCAGATCGCCGATGTCGTCGTGAGGCGCCGGGCTCGTCATGTGATCAGCGAGCAAAGCCGCGTGCTCGAGGTGGTGGGGCTCCTTGAGTCCGGGCGGCTCGCCGAGGTCGGTCCCGTGCTCAGTGCGGGGCACTGGTCACTGCGCGACGACTTCGAGGTCTCCTGCGCCGAGCTGGACACCATCGTCGAGGTCGCCGTTGCCAGCGGCGCATGCGGCGCTCGGATGACGGGGGGCGGCTTTGGAGGCTCCGCAGTCGTGCTCCTCGAGCTCGCTGCTGTTCAAGCAGTCACGATGGCCGTGGCAAAGGCCTTCGCCACCCGGGGCTTCGGCACTCCGGAGATAACCGAAATCGTCGCCTGCGACGGGGCGTCGCGAGTCGCCTGAATGCCGTCTGACAACATCCCGGCCCGGGTGGCAGAGTCAACACCAAAGTGCGACGATGAGGCGCACTTCGATCAGGAGGACCACATGAGGGCGAGACCGAAATGAAGGCGATGGTCCTGGAGTCGTTGGCACCACTCGAGCGTTCGCCCCTCCAGCTGCGTGAGCGCGCCGAGCCGACCCCGGGCTTCGGCCAGATCGTGATCCGGGTCCATGCCTGTGGCGTCTGTCGTTCGCAGCTGCACATGATCGAGGGCGAGTGGGCGGCCCGCGGCGTGCCTGCCATACTCCCCATCGTCCCCGGCCACGAGATCGTCGGCTCGATCGTCGAGCTCGGCCCGGGTGTCCAGGGACTGGCACTCGGCCAGCGCGTCGGAGTGCAGCCACTGTGGTCATGTTGCGGGCACTGCGCCTACTGCCTCACCGCGCGCGAGAACCTCTGCGCCAACAAGGAGATGGCCGGCGAGACGATCGACGGTGGATTTGCCGAGTACATGCTCGCGACAGCCGAGCACGTCTACCCGGTGCCAGAAAGCCTCGGCGACGCCGAGGCGGCGCCGCTGTTCTGTCCTGGCCTCGCCGCCTACGGCGCCGTCGCCAAGGCCGGGCTCTCACCCGGAGCGGAGGTCGCCGTTTTCGGTGTCGGTGGCGTCGGGCACCTCGTCGTTCAGCTCGCCTTGCTTACCGGCGCGGAGGTCACCGCCATCGATCGAGCGGGCCAACACCTTGAGCTCGCGGAGCAACTCGGTGCGCAGCATGTCATCGACGCTTCCAGAGAGAACCTCGAGGAGGTCTTCGCGGCACGAGGCGGCGTCGACGCCGCAATCGTCTTCGCTCCGTCTGACGCCGTCGTCCAACAGGCCGTGAGAGTGCTCAAACCTGGCGGCGTCGCGGTGCTCGGCGTCAGCGCTCAGGTCGGCGAGTGGTCCTTCGACGAAAAGCGCCTTGTCAGCACCGCCCTCGGCCCGCGCCATCAGATGCACGAGGTCCTGCGCCTCGCCGAAGGTGGCAAGCTTCGGGTTCACTACGAGGCCTTCGCCCTCGAGGACGCGCCAGCCGCGCTCGCTCGCCTCAAAGCCGACAACCTTCGGGCGCGCGCCGTGCTGGTCATGTGATGGGGTCGATGCCTCAGAGGTGTCGGCCGCGGGAACACGAGTTTGCGTGCCCGCGGTTCACAGCCCTGAACTGGGCCTTCACCGGATTCTCGACGTCAAGCCGTCGGGGGAACACCCTCGACGACTCGGCCGCGCGTTGCGGACCGCACGAGGCACGGTTGGAATCGCTCGGCCACCGCGGAGCTCACCCTGAGCGTCAACGGTGGAGGGGGATCATGACGCTTGCCCTCAGCAGATGTTGCTGTTAGGTTTCTAATCTGGACCAGGAGTTCGACACAGGTCCCTCCGCGCGAAGGCACGGATGATTTCAATGTCAAAACAGGAGAGCACCATGACAACAGAAGGACATGACGAAATCAGCAGTGCAAAGCGTGAGCTGTCCAGACGGCGCTTCCTGCGCAACGCGGGGGCCGTGGCTTCGTTGCCGCTGCTCGGAGGCGTTGCCGAGATCCTGGGTACGGAGGGAGCCGGTGCGCAGACCTATGCGCGCCACAGCGACCATCCGTTCTTCGCGAAGCACCCGAAGTACCACTTCGTGATGGACAACCACGTCACCACAAACTCGTTCTTCACTGCGACGGTCTACGGCTGCCAGGACTTCTGTGCCCTCACAGGCTCCACCTTCGCCTGGGTCGGATCGCAGACCTCGGTCACCTCCGAGATGGTCGCGGCCATGAACAGCGCGATCGCCTCGAAGTGCAACGGCATCGGCGTGCCACTCATCGACAACACGGCTTTCAACGTGCCGACGAACAACGCGCTCGATCACGGCATTCCTGTGATTGCCTACAACGCGGATGTGGAGACGGGTTTTGTCAACAACAGGATGGCCTACGTTGGCCAGTCGAACGTGTTAGCCGGAGCGGCGGTTGCGACGCACATCCTGGAGCACGGCGTGCCGCACCTGAGCAAGGGCAGCATCGTCGCTGGGGTCATCGCGACTCCCGGTACTCTCAACATCCAGACGCGGATCGACGGTGCCAAACCAGTCTTCAAGAAGGCGGGGATCGACTTCATCGAAGTCGCGACTTCGCCCACGGAAGGCTCGCCCGAGTACGACAAGATCGTGTCGTGGTACTCCGGCCACAGGAACGTGAAGTTCATGATGGCCGTCGACAGCGGCGACAGCAACGCGGTGGCGCAGTTCATCGTCAACAACAAGCTGAAGGGCAAAGTGGGCGGCTCCGGCTGGGATACCGGCGTCCCGGTGGTGGACGCCGTTCATAGCGGATCCCTCCTCCAGACGGTCGACCAGCAGGCCTACCTGCAAGGCTTCGACACGCTCATGCAGCTGTTCCTCTACAACATCTCGGGTGGGCTGATGAAGCCGACGGACACCGACACTGGCATCGCCGTCGTCGTCAAGGGGACCGTTGGGCCGTACCTGACGGCCAATCGGTGGGAAGGCACGTCCGCAAAGGAAACGGTGGCCAAGCCTCCCGCGAAAATCCCGTACTAATCGGCGGTAAGAAAAGTAATCGGAGGTCACTTCCAAGGTGGCCGATATCGTAATGAGCCCGGCCGAGCCCCAGAGCTCGGCCGGGCTACCATCAGATGGCGTGCGCCGCTACATCTGGCGTTTCTTCGTCGCTCAGCGCGAGATCACGCCGTTCATCATCATGGTCGCGCTGTTCATCTTCTTCTCTATCGACTCGCCGGAGTTCGTCACCTCCCTCAGCCTGAATGCTGCCGCCGGCTTCGCAGGGCCGATCGCAGCGATCGCCGTCGGCGAGGTGCTTGTGCTTGTGCTGGGGGAGATCGATCTCTCCGCGGGGCAGGTCTTCCTGTTTACGCCCTGGGTCATGTACTGGCTGTGGCAGCTCGGGCTTCCCGTGGGGTGGGCCATCATCGCCGCTCTCCTCGTCGCCGTCGGGATCGGGGCGATCAACGGCCTGATCACGGTGTTGTTGAATGTGCCGTCGTTCGTCGGGACCTTGGCGACGAACTTCGTCCTGTACGGCATGGTTCTCATCTTCTCGAACGACGCTGAGGCGTCGCCGATCCCCGGATCGCTCCCGCCACAGACGTCAAGCGCGCTCCCGCATGTGGGCTTGTTCGGCCAGGTGGTCGGCGTCTGGCAATGGTCGGAGATCCTCTGGGTGGCCGCTCTCGCGTTAATCATCCAGTTCGTGCTCAAACGGACCCGCTTCGGTGTGCGGGTCATCGCGACGGGCGGCAACCTGCTGGGCGCCGCCGAGGCCGGCGTGCCGGTCCGCCGCGTGAAGATCATGGCCTTCATGTTGTGCTCGTTCCTGGCCGCGATCGTCGGGATCCTCGACGCGGTCAAGTACGGCAGCATGGACCCGGGTAATCCCGGCGTCAACTACATCCTCTACGCGGTGGGCGCCTGTGTCATCGGCGGGACCGCCCTCACCGGCGGCCGGGGCACCGTGATCGGTGCGTTCATCGGCGCCATTCTTATCGGGGTGCTCGAGGCCGGTCTCACGATCATCGGGATCAGTTCCAACGACTTCTACGTCTACATCGGCCTCGTAATGATCGTCGCAATGGCCCTGAACGGGTGGCTCGACCGCTTGGCCGCGCGCACGCGGACGAGCTGACGGAGGGGACGAGATGATGAACGACACCCCCGAAGCGGCTGGACCCCGAGAGGGCACTCCCAGCGTCCCCGAAGTGGTGCTCGAAACCCAAGGCGTGACGAAGAGCTTCGGCCCGCTCTCAGTACTGCGCGGTATCGACCTTAACCTGCATTCGGGCGAGGTGCTCGGCCTGGTCGGAGACAACGGAGCGGGCAAGAGCACTCTTGTCAAGATCTTGAGCGGGTTCTTTTCACCCGATGAGGGTCGCCTCTTGGTCAAGGGGCGCGAGGTGCATTTCCGATCAGTCGAGGACGCCAGCTCGCACGGGATCGAGACCGTCTACCAGGATCTTGCGCTCATTCCCCAGCTGCCCGTCTTCGAGAACCTGTTCCTCAACCACGAGCTCACCCAGTTCGGGTTTCTGCGGCTGCTCAACAAGCGCAAGATGCGGGAGCTCACCAGGCGCTACCTCGACGATATCAACGTCCACGTGCCAAACATCAATACCGAGGCGGGCCAGCTCTCGGGAGGCCAGCGGCAGGCGGTTGCCGTAGCGCGCGCGACGAGGTCAAATGCCGACATCCTCCTGCTCGACGAGCCGCTGGCCGCTATGGGTGCACGCGAGTCACGGCTCATCATCGACCTCGTGAGGGGGCTCGCCTCGAGCTCCAGCGTCTCGATGATCATCATCGACCACAACTTCGCTCACCTCTTCGAGCTCTGCGACCGGGTTAACGTCATGCAAGACGGTCGCATCACCATCGATCAGCTCACCCGGGATACCTCGCTCGAACAGCTAACTGAATTGATGGTAAGCAACTATCGCTCTCAGCTACAGCGGGCCGTCAAGTCCTGAGGCAAGCCGCTCCAGGAAGTCGGGCGATAGGGAGGCGCTGGAGACACGCAGACGATGGGCGTCGTGCATGCAACCGTGGAGAGGAGCGCCGCTTGTTGCCGCAACTCCACATGGAGCGGCATCTGACGCGAGCAGGTGCGCGGGCGGTGCGAGTGGTCGGCGAGGGCGCGAAGATCCCACGAGCACCTCAAACATCAGCCGAACACAATGCGGGCGGTGACCGCCTTCCGAGCCCCGTGCGCGGAGCACCGAAGCGGCACTTGGAGGTGCGCTCATGGCCCCGCTTCACAGAAGCGCCGCCCGTCCGTTGATGTTCGCGCGGTTGGCGCGTACATCGGCTGCGCGAAAGGTTACCTCCGGCGCCTCCTGTTCGAACGACACATCCCCTTTCTGAGGGTTGGGGGGACCAAGAGCCGGTTCATGCCCGCTGACCTTGACGCATGGCTCGAAGCTGTCCACCTCGCAGCAGTCAGATGACGACCGACCAGCATCCGAGCACAGCAACTGCCGACGTAGGACGATCGGAGTCGGGCGGAACGAAGTCCCCGCGTCGAGTCAAACAACCCTCCCTTCTTTCTTGCGATGCTCCCGCGGGGTGTCATCGAAAGCGGGCTCGACGCGGGCTGCGCGTGGTTCTACGCCCCCACCTCTTGAGGTGCGGGTCGTGAGGTCCAGGCCGAGCTTCGGATGACCCGGCGCACCGTGTCCCGCATCAGCGCGCCAGGCCCTGAGCGAGCCGGTAGTACGCCTGGTTCCAGCGAAGCTCGCGCTTGAAGCTCTCGGTGGTCGTGGTGTCGTCGATACGGACCAGCTCGACGCCGGCGATCACTGCGAAGTCCTCGAGAGTCTCTATGGCCACCGCAGTGCTCAACGCGCTGTGGTGCGGACCACCGGCCATGAGCCACGACTCTGTCGCGGTGGAAAAGCTCGGCGCGGGCTTCCAGACCGCCCGGGCGACGGGGAGCTTAGGCAGCGGCGCGTCGGGGGGCACGATCTCGATCTCGTTCGCGACGAGCCGGAACCGGTCGCCGAGGTCCAAAAGTCCGACCACGAAACCCTTGCCCGGCAAGGCGTCGAACACGAGCCGGACTGGATCTTCGCGATTGCCGATGCCGAGCGGGTGGATCTCGCAGCTCGGTGTCCCGGTGGCGATGCTCGGGCAGACCTCGAGCATGTGCGCACCGAGGATCTTCGGCTCTCCGGGACCTAGATGGTAGGTGTAGTCCTCCATGAACGAGGTGCCGCCCGGCTGTGCGGCACCCATGACCTTGAGGATCCGGACGAGCGCTGAAGTCTTCCAGTCGCCCTCGGCGCCAAATCCATAGCCCTCGGCCATCAGGCGCTGCACGGCGATGCCGGGGAGCTGCCTCAGTCCGCCGAGGTCTTCGAAGTTCGTCGTGAAGGCGGTGAACCTGCCTCCCTCGAGAAAAGATCGCAGGCCTGCCTCGATGCGGGCCGCGTAGACCAGTGAGTCGTGACGGGCACCGCCCGTCGCGAGCTCGGGCACGACCGAGTAGCTGGCCTCGTAGTCGGCAGCGATCGCGTCGACGGTCGCGGGGGAAGCGGCCTCCACCGCGGCGACCAGGTCGTTCACGCCGTAGGTGTTGACGGAGATCCCGAGTCGGAGCTGTGCCTCGACCTTGTCGCCCTCGGTCACGGCCACATCGCGCATGTTGTCGCCGAAGCGGGCGAGTCGGAGCTGGCCTGCCGCGTGCCAGCCGGTCGCGGCGCGTGCCCAGGAGCCGATTCGCTGGCGGACCACCGGGTCACTGGCATGGCCGGCTACCGTCTTCCGCCGCAGCGCCATCCGTGTCTCGATGTAGCCGAACTCACGATCGCCGTGCGCTGCCTGGTTGAGGTTCATGAAGTCCATGTCGATCTCGTCCCAGGGCAACGAGAGGTTCACCTGCGTGTGAAAGTGCAACAAGGGCTTTCGCAAGGCATCGAGCCCGGCGATCCACGCCTTTGCAGGCGAGAAGTTGTGCATCCACGCGATGACACCGATGCAGTCATCGGTGGAGCTCGCCTCGATGCACGCTCGGCGTATCTCCGCGGATCCGATGAGCACAGGCTTCCAGACCAGGCGGACACCGATCTCCGGCCCGGCGTTCAAGAGCGCGACGATCTCGCTGGACTGCTGAGCCACCTGGCGCAGCGTCTCGTCTCCGTAGAGTGCCTGGCTCCCGGTCAAGAACCAGCATTCGAGCGTTTCATTGGTCTCTCGCACGTGATGTCCTTCTAGATAGGTCATTGGCGGCCATCGGGCCCGGATCGCCGCAGGCCGACCGCTGGTAGGCAGGATCGCTTGGTGTGGCCCTTCGCTGTGTTCCATCGACCGTGCGCATGTGTGGTACTTCAGCCCTTGACGGCGCCGGAGACCGGGCTTCGCACGTAAAAGCGCTGGAATGCGACGTACATAATGATACGGGTGATCATAGCGATCACCGCCCCCGCGATGAGGACCCCGTAGTTGATCTGGCCGTAGGCATCGCTCGACTCGATGTTCACGAGCGCCACAGGCAACGTATAGATCCAGTCGTTCGTCGTGAAGGTGAGAGCGCCGAGAAACTCGGTCCAGGAGAACAAGAAGGCGTAGAGGACGGTAGTCGCGATGCCAGCGACGACGAGCGGCCGCAGCACTCGCGTGAATGTCGTCATGACCGAAACGCCGTCGTAGACCGCTCCGGGATTGGCCTTGTTCCATTCTGACAGCGCCCTCTTGCAAGCTGCAACGGCGGCTCCGTGCCAACCGCAGACCTCGCTAGCGCCACACCGAGGGCAGAGCGAACATATTTTCGTCGCGCGATAACGCGCGCTACTGCTACAATCAGACCATGGCCAGACCGAAGACGTTCACCGAGCCTCGCAAGGCAACCGCCGTTCGCTTGCCCGAGCCCTTGCACAGCCAGCTGAGGCGAGTCGCTTACGAACGGGACGTCTCGGTAAACCATCTCGTTATCAAGGCCGTTCAAGAGTGGCTAGCGGGGCACGAGGCCGAGCCGACTCAGCTGCAGTTATGGCGGAGCGAGCGGACAGAGCAAGCGTCAAACAACGCGCCGGTCGCATGAGCGCCGCTCTCCCGTCGCCGCTTCACTCGACCCGTCCGGCGCGCAGACGTGCACCGACCGAAACGTCTCTGTTCGGGTCATCGAGGCGCGAAGCACACGATTCAACGGCCTTCTACAGACGATTCGCCCTGCCAGACGTGTCCGAAGACAACGAGCTCGGCACAAACTGCGTCGTCGACGAGATCTTTGAGCACGACGCCCGCGACATGCACCACATTGCCGACAACTCCGTCGCACTCGTTGTGACGTCACCTCCTTACTTTGCTGGCAAGGAATACGAGACTGCGCTGGGGGAAGGTCACGTCCCTGCGACATATGCGGCGTATCTCGACATGATTGAGGCCGTCTTCGCTGAGTGCGTCCGAAAACTCGAGCCCGGCGGCAGGATTGCGGTCAACGTGGCCAATCTCGGCCGTAAACCATACCGGTCGCTATCGGGGGACGTTACTGGGATCTTGCAAGATCGGCTCCGTCTCTTGCTTCGAGGCGAAGTCATCTGGATCAAAGCTCGGGGAGCAGCAGGGTCCTGCGCTTGGGGCTCCTTTCAGAGCCCGGCGAACCCTGTTCTTCGCGACCTGAGCGAGCGAGTCATCATCGCCAGCAAAGGGCGCTTCGATCGTGCGCTGAGTCGTCGTGAGCGGTTCCGCAGGGGACTGCCCTCTGAGGCGTCGATCTTCCGGGACGAATTCATGGAGGCCACCACTGACATCTGGGAGATCCCACCCGAGAGCGCGAGCCGCGTGGGCCATCCGGCGCCGTTCCCCGTGGAGCTTCCCGAAAGACTCATCTACTTGTACACGTACAGCGGCGATCTTGTGCTCGATCCGTTCATCGGATCGGGCACCACCGCTATCGCTGCCCTTCGAACACGGCGGCATTATCTCGGCTACGACCTCGAGCCTAGCTACGTCGAGCTGGCCCGAGCACGCGTCAGGCGAGAGAAAGAGACGCTCCAGCGACTCCGAGAATCTGACAACGAGCCGCGTCGAGTGGTGCTGTCAAGTGGCCCACCACCCGCGAACAAAGAGGAAGACTTTCAAGCACGAGCCGTGCGAGAAGGTCGTGCAGCACGAGATCTGGCGCGTGAAGCTCTCGAGGAGTGTGGCTTCTCTCACATTCAGCCAAATGTCAAACTTCCACAGGGCGTTGAGATCAACTTTGCAGCTTTGGATCAGACCGGAGGGCAGTGGCTCTTCGATGTCTCTGGCGGGTTCACGTCAAACCGGCCGGGCCTTCGACGTACTGACACTCTGTGGAAGGCGCTCGGAAAGGCGGCTGTACTCCACCAAGCTTATCCCGCGTCACGTTTGGTTCTCCTCACCACAGACGCCCCATCGCGCGGTAGCGCGGGGCACGCGGCACTGTCGGTCCTAGTCGGACGCGGAAAACCGATCCGCGACACGATCGTGCTGAGTTCCCCTGACGATCTCCTGACGCTCCGGAGTTACGCCCGCGGCCAACGAAAGTCACCGGCGCTGTAGAGGTGCCTGACCGGAACGCATCCGGATGGCCCGGACGTGTCGCTTTGGCAGTCGTGCGAACGGATCCGCTCACCGCCTCAGGTGTTTGTGGCGACCGACGCCGAGGTGCTCAGTCGTTTGGTCGCCCTCAAGGTAGTCGCGACGACCGATCCGAGGAGATTGCCGACTGACCTCCTGCTGAGCGTCCGAACGACCCTGCTCGATGAGAGGTGGGGCGATGCCGTTACTGATTGGATGCGCGCGACTGGAGAAGTTCTCGGCGCTTATCCTGACGAGGATGTGTGGTCGGACGAGAGTCTAGGGATTGACGTGGCGCTCTTCGAGATTCGCATGGCCCGGATATTCCACGAGAACCAACCTTGACTGACTTCCAGGCCTCAGCTGTAATCCAGGGTCGACAGTTCGCCGAACAGTGCAGCGAGCTGCTGACGCACTATGAATACGTGCTGCACGGCCGGGCCCTGATCGCGAATGCGGGCGTCGAAGTTGATTGCGTTGCCACCAGCCCAGGCGGAAACGCCATCTGGTTCGAATTCAAGGGCAGTGTTCAAGGTGCGCGGCCGGGCCTTCTAAGGACCGACACTCTCAAGAAGGCGATAGCGAACGGGGCACTCCTCGCCGGTGAGCCGATGCGTTGCCCCTTCATCGTCCTGACATCTCATCTTCCGGTCGTGGGTGCTGCAGCGGCAATGCTTCAGACTGCCCTTCGACTGAAATATCTCGATGACGTCATCTGCATCTACTCCCCCGCGGATACGCCACGCTTGCACCGGCTGTGACCGCTATGTTTCCGGCAGGCTGGTGACCGCAACTCGCAGACAGGTACGAAACGATTATCACGTTTGGTTCCGAGACGGTCTTGTCGATACCGATCTCATTGGCCGCCCAGGCAGCGACGGTGCGGATGACGAGGGTTCGAGTGGCCAATCGCGCCGACGAGCGTCTCAGGATGACGTTGATGAACTGGCTACGGTCAAGGCCGGTTTCGCGGGCCAATCGCCGGATTCCCATAAGGCGACTGACGGGAAGCACGAGGTGCTCCCAGGCATCGTCGCCGTAGTAGTTAAGAGCCTCCTCGGGATCGGTGACCTCTCCTGTTGCCACCTCGTCGATCCGGTTTCCTTCCTTGCCGACCACGTGGACCGCCGCGCCAAGGACCGGTCGCGGACGGAGCAGCCCCCTCGTCGTGTACCGGCAGACCTTGCCATCCGGACCGAGCATCTTCGACTCCGGGTGCAGCACGAGCCGGACGAGCTCCTCGCCATAGGTGGCGACCCTGACCTCGTCGTCTGCGACCGGGAGCCCGGTCGGCACTTCGACCCACTGCGCGCCACCCGGGTCCGAACCGACGGGAGCTATCAGTCGGACCGGGTCGCCCCCGAACACCGAGTCACGGCGCCGAGCGCGGCGCGCGCTCGTGGCGAACCGGAAGGGCGAGCCGTTCTCGCCGAGCGATTCCACCTTGCCGGGCGTGCCCATCGGGAGGTCCGTTGCCGCTTGCTGCCCGAACTAGCTCCTCGGCTCGGCCGCGCCGTCAAGGACGAAATCGAGCATCCACGAAGCCGTCTCGTCGATGAACTGCCCCGAGGTTCCCGGGCCGAGCGGGCTGCGCAAGTCACCGAGCGCGACCTCCGATCGCTTCACGATCTCGCGCCCCCCACCAGGGAATTCCCGGTACAGGATCACCCGAGAGCCGGCGACGGCGATCGCCTGCAGCTCGCGACGGGAGCGGTCGACGAAATTCTCACTTGTCAAGTTGAGGAGCACGTCCAGCGTCGCAAACCTCATCCGCACAAGGTCGACGTCTCGCCAGCTGAGCACCCTTACCGCGTCTCGTCCGTCTGGCAACCGCTCGGGTGTGGCTCCAGCACGGAAGCAGAGTTCCTACGCCTTTGACCCAGTGGGGCTAGCTGGAATCGAACCAGCGACCTCAGCATT
>PLIM01000140.1 GCA_003139355.1 Acidimicrobiaceae bacterium
GAGGTTCTTGGTCTGGGAGTAGTGCTCCAACATCATCTGGTGGTTCTCCCGGCCGACGCCCGAGATCTTGTAGCCACCGAAAGCCGCCCCGGCGGGGTACAGGTGGTAGCAGTTGGTCCACACCCGTCCGGCCTTTATGGCGCGACCCATGCGGTAGGCGAGGTTCCCGTTGCGGGTCCACACGCCAGCCCCGAGACCGTAGAGGGTGTCGTTGGCGATCCGCACCGCGTCAGCCTCGTCGGTGAAGGTCGTGACGGCCAGAACCGGGCCGAAGATCTCCTCCTGGAAGACCCGCATGTCGTTGTGGCCCTTCAGCACGGTCGGCTCGTAGTAGTACCCGTCCTTGAGTTCCCCGCCGACGTCTGTCCGCTCGCCGCCGATCAGCACCTCGGCGCCCTCCTGGCGGCCGATGTCGACGTAGCCTGTGATCTTCTCCAGCTGTTGGGCCGAGTTCTGGGCGCCCATCATGGTCGTCGGGTCGAGCGGGTTGCCCTGAGTGATCTTGCGGATACGGTCGAGGCAGCGTGCCATGAACTTGTCGTAGATCGACTCCTGGATGAGCGCCCGTGACGGGCAGGTGCACACCTCGCCCTTGTTGAAGGCGTAGAGCACCAGGCCTTCGATGGCCTTGTCCAAAAACTCGTCGTCCTGGTCCATCACGTCGGCGAAGAAGACGTTGGGCGACTTGCCGCCGAGCTCCACCGTGGAGGGGATGAGGTTCTCCGCCGCGTACTGCATGATCAGCCGTCCCGTTGTGGTCTCACCTGTGAAGCCGATCTTGGCGATGCGCGGGCTGGAGGCCAAGGCCTTGCCTATCTCGCCGCCCGGGCCGGTCACGATGTTGATCACGCCAGGGGGCACGATGTCCTGAATCACCTCGGCCAGCTTCAGGATCGACCATGGGGTGGGCGACGCCGGCTTGACCACGGTGCAGTTGCCGGCAGCCAGGGCGGGCGCAATCTTCCAAGCCGCCATGAGGAGCGGGAAGTTGAACGGGATGATCTGTCCCACGACGCCCAGAGGCTCGTGGAAGTGGTAGGCGACGGTGTCCTTGTCGATCTCGGTGGAACGGCCCTCGAGCGACCGGGTGGCACCGGCGAAATACCGGAAGTGGTCCACGGCCAGGGGGATGTCCGCCCCCAGCGTCTCCCGCACCGGCTTGCCGTTGTCCCAGGTCTCGGCCACGGCGAGCATGGTCAGGTTGGCCTCGATGACATCGGCGATGGCGTTGAGCACGGCGGCACGCTCGGCCAGCGAGGCCTCCCCCCAGGCATCCTTGGCGGCGTGGGCGGCGTCGAGTGCGAGCTCCACGTCCTCGGGCGTGGACTTGGCCACCTCGGTAAAGGGCCGACCGGTGATCGGGCTGATGTTCTTCATGTACTGGCCCTTGACCGGGGCCACCCAGCGCCCGCCGATGAAGTTCTCGTAGCGGGGCTTCACGCCCACCACGCTGCCGGGCTGTCCGGGCGCCACGAAGGCGCCGCTTACTGTCTTTCCTGCGGTCACGGTTTCATTAGAAGCGGTCATTGTCGTCTCCGTTCTTGGGCCTGCCGCTTGACCGCATGGGCCGGCACATCTCGGCGACCGACCTGGAGCAGCGACGGCATCGTGCCCTGCTCTCAGAATACGAACGTGAGGCTGTTCTGCAAGCAGAACCGAAGGTCCGCTCGTGGGGCGCACCGAAGGCGCACACGAGCTACGCGCGTCGGTTGGGTGACGGTTGCAGGCGAAGAAGCCGTCGTGACGGCTGTTGACCAGCCCCTGATGACGGACCGAACTGAGGCAACTGAAAAACGCAGCGATTCGACAGGGCTCGGAGCGGGCCAGGGATGACAAGAGGCCTCGATTTGTCGCGGTCGCCTGGCCAGGCTCTGCGGATACTCGGGGCGTCGATCTGTGCGGAGCACGAAGATCCGGGCCCCGGGGGGCCTCCGCCGCTACCTGGGCACGGCCGTCTACAGGGCGAGATGTAGTCGTAGCGCTTCGTCGAGCATGACGAGAAGCTCTGGTGGAACTACACCAATTCGTGCTCCGATGCGCTCGACGGCCACCGACCGCACTTGCTCCGCCTGCGCCTTCGAGTCCCGTCCAAGTCCTGTCTCTGACGCCGGCAGGAGCACCTGGAACGGGAAGACACGTTCGGTGTTCGATGCCGCTGGGACGATGGTGACCACTCCACCGCCGAGACTCTCGGCGGTGCTATTCGCACCGTCGTTGCTCACGATTATCGCGGGTCGCCGCTTGTTGACGTGGGCGCCGCGCGCGGGGTCGAGGTCAACCAGGCGGATCTCGCCCCGTCGCATCAGCTCAGTCCTTCACTGGCAGTGGACTCCCAAGCATCTGCTTCGCCGCGCGACCACTCGTCCCACGCAGCCTCGTACGCAGGGCCTAGCTCCGACGCTCGAAGCAGCGGGACGGCCTTGTGCACCACAGCCGAACGCGAGACGAAGCCCTGCGAGTCGGCGTAGGCGTCCAGGAAGTCGACGTCCTCGCCGGGAAGACTTACGCCAACCCTCATACTTTCATACTACTCCTAGTCGGATAGCTGGAGCAAACCTCTTCGTCAATCCTCCAGCCCGCGGAGCCGCCTCGATCTGGGTGCCTGCCGGCAAGGAACACTGTGTCGCGCCCGAGGCAACGGGTGGCCCTTCCACCGGGAAGAGAGTCGGCTCCCCGAGATGGAAAGAGCGTGGCAAGGACCGAGACCGTTGCACTTTCACGACCAGCGCCATGGGATCGAGCACGACAGACCTCCAATCCGTCGTCTCACGACGCCGTCGCGCCGCCTGCACGCCGACTTGGCGAACACCCGCAAGCACGCCGTCAATACCTTCACCACCGACATTGCCAGGACCCACGCCACGGTGATGGTCGAAGAACCGGATGCGGCCGGGTTCTTTCCCTCCTCGAAGAGTTGTCACCCCTGTGGCAACCTCCAAGACACTGGCTGGGCCGGGCTCTGGGTTCGCGATGGCTGTGGCGTCGCTCACCAGCGCGACGACAATGCCGCGATCAACCTCGCCCGCCGGCCTTCTGGCCAGTCGAGCGACCTGAGTGGAGTTGCCGCCCCGGTCGGACGTGGAGCCGAGCACGAGACCGGGCCCCGCCCGGCAGCTGGCGAAGGCACGCGAAAGCAAGGTCCCGCAACCGCCTGGCTGAACAACTCCGTGAGGAGTGCAGCTCGAGCGGGGCCCACCGACGCTCATTCAGTTGCGACGGTCGATGCGCTCGACGAGCACGTCACCTGAGAAGACCTCCTGCCCCTGGATGCCGTCCGCGTCGGTGTAGGCGCCGAAGAACGCTGGTACCACGAAGGTCGCGACCAAGGCGAAGTGCGTGGAGATAGTGACGACAGTGACGAGACTCGATCAGCACCGAAGACCAACCGTCCATATCGGTTGACTCCACGACACCGTCTCACGATGGTCCGGCGGCCGGTTGCGGGTTCAGCACCCAGGCGGCGTCATGACTGTCAGGCCGGTCCGAGCCCGCTGCCGTGGTTTGGACCTCAACCAAACCTGCCGTGCTCAGGGCGCCCAGCCACTTCGCCCGGAAGTAGGAGAGCCAAGAGCAAGCCTTGATGAGTGCATCTGTTCTTGGAGGATCCTCGCGATCGCCCCGAATGCTGGGACGGTGGCTCCAATCACCCATCGGCAAACGGAATGGAGTCACCGTGCTGCGCACAGGTCGTCGGAGAGGAAATCGACCGGTACCGTTCCCCGGGTGACGATACCGTTGCCAAGATCCTTCGAGTGGTACCGGCTATATCGTCGACGCGGCGACTGAACCCGTCTGGGTCGGTGTCGGGCATCTGGCGCAATGTACACCGCCCGGTGAACGACCCGCTGTCTGCCCCGGTGCACTGCCGGCCGAACGCGGCAGTCGCTATGATCATCGCTGTGCGCGCCCGGCGATTATCCTTCCTCGTCGGCGCTGTCGCCCTCGTCGTGGTGCTCGTTGTGACCCTCGTGTCCCTGGGCATCGGCACCAAGAGCTCGACGCCGCAGAGCGGCAAGTCGACGAGCACCACGACGTCCGGCTCGACGAAGAAGAGGCCCACAGTGGCCCAGGCCAACCCGGCGGACAGCCACACGTTTCTCGGTCCCTACGGGGTCGAGGCGTCGTGGGTGGTCGCCGAGAACAAGCTGCCGGGCACGACGGACTGGCAGATCGAAGACGAGCCGACGAGTGGCTCGATCGCGGGTTTCTCGAATAAGACGTACGCGGCGGCAGGCAACCACGTGACCCTGTATGTGAGCAGCACGGCTCCGCGCTTTCGCGTAGAGGCCTACCGGATGGGCTACTACGGGGGAAAGGGAGGCCTCCTCGTCTGGAGGTCGGCTGAGGTGACAGGGCGCGACCAGCCGAACTGCCCGCTGACGCCGGCGGTCAACATGGTGGCATGCGACAACTGGAAGCCATCGCTCACGTTTCGGATTACCTCGGCCTTCCTCCCCGGCGAGTACCTCTTGAAGCTCGTCGGCAGCGGCAGCGCTCAAAGCTACGTCCTGTTGACGGTGTGGGACCCCTCGAGCCACGCGGCCTACCTGTTCAAAGGGGACGTGTACACCGAGGAGGCCTGGAACACCTACGGCGGCTACGACTACTACCAGGGGCTCGGCAACTGCGCGCCCACATACCCGGTGTGCAACCGGGCGCGAGTCGTCTCGTTCGACCGGCCCACAGCCACCGGAGACGGTGCCTCCGACTTCCTCAGCAATGAGTACCCGCTGCTGCGCCTCATGGAAGCACATGGCCTCGACGTCACTTACGCCGACGACATCACCGTGGAGCAGCACCCTTCGATTCTCCTGCAGCACCGGGCGCTGCTTTCGCTCGGCCACGACGAGTGCTGGTCCCTCGCCGAGCGCCTCGCCGCCGACCGGGCGCAGGACCACGGCGTGAACATGATCTTCTTCGGGGCAAGCGCCGTGCTTCGCCACGTGCGCCTACAGGCGTCGCCGTTCGGGCCCGACCGCGAGCTGGTCGACTACCGCGACCCCAGCGAGGACCCGCTCAACGGCAAGGGGAACCCACTCGAGGTCACCGGCAACACCTGGTTCACCCCGCCGACGAATTGGCCAGAGAGCGGCTTCACCGGCGAGATGTACGCCGGCTTCCTTGAACCCGGCTCTCCAGGAGCCCCGTTCGTCGTCGAGGACGCGAACGCCTGGATTTTCAAGGGGACAGGACTGCACGACGGCTCCGACGTTCCCGGTGTTATCAATGCCGACTTCGACCACCTGGCCCCGTCATGGCCTATGCCATCTGATCTTCAGGTGCTCGGTCACTCGCCGATCCCATTGTCCGAGGTGCAGACGGACCTTGGGGAGTGGGGGACGCACACGTACTCGGACGCGACGTACTACACGACTGTTTCCAGCAAGGCCGGGGTCTTTGATAGCGGCAACAACAACTGGATCGACTCCCTGAGCCAGTGTCCGGCGAGCGCGGTCACGTGCTCGGCAGGAGTCATGCAGAAGATCACGGACAACCTGCTCTGGCTTTTCGGCCAGGGCCCGGCCGGCCGCGTCATTCCGTCGGTGGCAAACTGGCGCCAGGTGGTCCCCGCCGGCTCGTGAATCGGGGCGGGGTTACTTGCCAGGGCTAGTCGGCAAGCACCGCCCTACCGGTGCGTGACGTGACGGCTCGGCAAGAAGCGCCGTCGCCAGCGTGACTTCGTGACGACAGCAACGCAGCGACCGCCGCTCACCCTGGGCCCGGTTCCAGGACCGACGGTCCCGGGTCACCGTGCCAGACGCCTGTCCATGCATGTCCTAGCGGCGCGATCGAACTTCTAGCGCCCCACTGGGCTCAGAGCGCTTCAGGTCTGTGAGCTCAGTGGGTCGCAGCGTCGGCAGCGCCTTCGTCGTGGTATGTGGCCGGAACGGGGAGGGCTGCGCCGTCGGCACTGCGCTGTGTCGCCTCGTCCAGGATGGCAGCTGTCGCGGTGGCGCCGAATCTCGTGACTCCGATGGCGACGAACTCGAGCAACCGGTCCAGCGTGCGAACTCCGCCTGCGGCTTTGATCTGTACTTTCGGAGACGTGGCCCCGACCATGAGCAGCAGGTCGTGAACCGTCGCACCTCCGGGGGCAAAGCCGGTCGAGGTCTTGATGAACTCGGCGCCGGCACGTTCGCCGAGCCGGCTGCCCTCGACGATCTGCTCGTCGCTGAGATAGGCGTTCTCGAGGATCACCTTGGCCAGGCCGTGCGCCGAGTGGGCGGCCTGGACGATCTGGGCGATCTCGTCCTCAACGTAGTCGTGCTTCCCACCGCGGAGTGCCCCGATGTTGATAACCATGTCGATCTCGCGTGCGCCGTCATCGAGCGCTCGGCGGGTCTCGAAGAGCTTGCTCTCCGTCGTGGAGTGCCCGTGCGGGAAGCCCACGACCGTCCCGACGGCCACACTCGTGCTCGCGAGCAAGCGCGCGGCCAATGCGACGTCGGCCGGTCTCACGCACACCGACCACGTGTTGTATCGGTCGGCGAGCGCGCAACCTCTGCGGACGTCGTCATCGGTGAGTTCAGGGCGCAGAAGCGAGTGATCGATGAGCGCCGCAATTTCGCGCACCGTTAACTGGGTCGGGATGACCCTGGTAGCGGTGCTCATTGGAACGGGCCCTTTCACGTGAACAAACTCACACACCTCAGCTCAGAAGAACTGCGGCTCGGTCACTTACAGTAGCCGGGCCGCCGCATGATTGTTCGACCTCGATCATTCACGCGACCGAGTGTGTCGAGGGGTCGAAAGACGCGAAGCCGGAAACGCCCTCTTGACAAGAGAAACTGACGGTATCGAAGCCGACAGCTCCGAGAACAGGATGAGCCCTCCCTTGCTGTTCGCGTGCGCCCGCCAATGTGACAGAGCGCGCGGATCTTTCGGTGCCCCTGGCAGCGTCGTTCGACGAACAACTCGTCGTTACTTGACGACGGTGATGGTCTCCCTGGCCGAGGTCGAGCCCCCGAGGTTCGTGCTTCCCCTGTGGGCGGCGGCGCAACGGTAGGTGCCCGCCGTGAGCTTCTTGGCCGAGGGCGTGCACGGTCCCTTGCCCGACGAGAGCTTGATCTTGCACAGCGTGGTCGTGGCCTGCCTCACCGTCCGCGTCGGCGTGCGCCGGAGTACTGCGGCGAGACGGCGGCCGACAGGTGCTGGATCTGCTCGTGTCCGTAGGTGACCTCGGTCGCGGACACCTTCAGGTCGTCTAGCGTGAGTTTCCTGGC
>PLIM01000106.1:0-221 GCA_003139355.1 Acidimicrobiaceae bacterium
CCAGTCGCTCGCACTGCTCGCGCTGGACTCAGTGAAGGACTCCGGCAAAGCGACGAGCCTCAGCGAGGCCTACCTGGCGCGCTTGCAGTGCACTGACGGTGGATGGGAGTACGTCCGGGCCACGCTGAGCACACCTTGCGCCAAGGCGGACCCGAAGACCCATTCCGGTCCCGACACGAACTCGACGGCTCTTGCCGTCATGGCAATCGTCGCGGCCGGCG
>PLIM01000106.1:231-5005 GCA_003139355.1 Acidimicrobiaceae bacterium
AGCGGGCCCTCGAGAACTTCCAGTACCGCTGCGGCGCGCCCGTGAGCGAGCGTGGCGAGTTCTCCTACGACGGAGCCCCCAGTCAGTACGCCACGCTGCAGGCAGTCCCGGCGATCGCGGGTGAGGCGCTGCCCATCAGCCCCCGCAAGCTGTCTGCCGCCGAGCCCCGGTTCAGCTGCGGTGCGGGCTGAGCCGACCTGACCGCGCCGCAGATCCCGAGGGCGACATGACCGGACATCGACCAAGTTCGGCACAAGGCCTTGCCGCGGACACGACGCCGGCGGTGGCCACCCGTCGCACCGGACCACTCATGAGGACGGTCGCAGTCACCGCGGTCGCGGCGGTCGCCACAGCCGTTGTCGCAGCCATGACTCCAGGGACCATAGACCGTGCGGCAGCGAGCACAGCCCGGCAATCGCAGGACCCCTCGCCGACATGCACAGTTCCATCGCATCTCGCCAGCGGTCAGAGCGTCGTCGCGGTCGTCGCCGACTTCGGCGGGGCGAACGGCAAGATCATCGTCACCTGTGTCGTGACAAGGCCCGGTGACAGCGGTGCGCAGGTGCTCGCGGAGCAGGCGGCGCTCCTCGGATACCCAGCGCCCCGCTACGACGAGTCCGGCTCCGGTTTGTTGTGCGCGATCGACGGGTACCCGACGAGCGGATGCGGGACACAGTTGGGAGACCACTATGCCTACTGGGCCTACTGGCATGGCGGCAAGCGATGGCAGTACGCGAGCGGCGGAGCTGGGGAGTGGAAGGTCTCGACAGGTGACGTCGAGGGGTGGCGTTTCGAGTCCGACGGGAGCGCGACCCCAGCAGACCCGCCGCCCCGGGTTCCGTCCAGCTCAGCCGCACTCGAGATGCCGGCCAAGGCCGCGCAGACGACGACCTCGTCGCCACCGTCGACAGGCCAACCGGCCGGCCCGACGGGTCACTCCGGCAACGGCAGAGGCACGAACCTGACCCTGTTCATCGTCGGCACCGCCCTCGTCGTTCTCATCGGCATCGCGGCGCTGCTTCGCGCCCGGCGCGCCAGTGACCGCGTCGCCTAGATGCTGCGCACCCGCCTCCAGCCGCTGCACCCGATCGCATGGTGGTGCTGGGCCGGAGCGCTGGCCGTCGCTGCCGGCCGCACGACGAACCCGCTTCTGCTCGGCCTCATCTTGGCCGTCGTCGCCTGGGTCGTGACCACAAGGCGCAGCGATGGTCCCTGGGGCCGCTCGTTCGGCGCGCTGATGCGCCTCGGGCTAGTCGTCGTCGTCATTCGCGTTGTCGTCCAAGTCCTCTTCGGTGACCGGGTGCCCGGCGCCACATGGTTCACCCTTCCTTCGATCCCACTCCCGTCGTGGGCTGCTGGAGTAACAATTGGCGGGCCTGTGACAGCCCAGGCCGCGATCGGGGCGCTCTGCGAAGGCCTGCAGATCGCCGTGATTCTGGCGTGTTTTGGTGCTGCCAACTCCCTCGCAAGCTCGTTCCGGCTCTTGCGTTGCGTGCCGGCTGGTCTCTACGAAGTGGCGGTCGCGGTGAGCGTGGCTATCTCGTTCACCCCACAAGTCGTGCTTTCGATTGAACGGGTCCGAGACGCCCGACGCCTCAGGGGCCGAGCGACGAGCGGGCTGAAGGGATGGCGCGGCCTGGCGGTGCCGGTTCTCGACGGCGCGCTCGAGCGCTCGGTCGCGCTGGCGGCCTCGATGGACGCCCGCGGGTTCGGGCGTCGCTCCACCTCGCCCAGGCGCCGCCGGGTCACCGCCGCGGCCACACTCGGAGGCCTCGTCGGGCTCGGCATCGGCCTGTTCGGGCTGCTCGACTCCGGCTCGGCTACGGGAATCGGACTCGCCGTCATCCTCGTCGGCGGTGCGCTGGTGATCGGCGGGCTCGTCTCCGCACCGCACGGCTTGCGGAGCCGTTACCGCCCCGACCGCTGGCACGTTGCCGAATGGCTCGTCGTAGTGGCAGGACTCGCGGCCGTTGCCGGTGTCGTNNGGCGCCGGTGCGTGCCAAGCTCCAAGAGGCCGTGGCGTGATCGCCTTCGACCGCGTCACGGTCACCTACCCCGGTGCTCCCGCACCGGCTCTCGAGAACTTGAGCCTGGCGATCGAAGAAGGTGTTCTCGCCCTCGTCATCGGCGCGACCGGCGCTGGGAAGTCGACGCTGCTCCGCTGTGTGAACGGTCTCGTCCCACACTTCTCCGGGGGCCGGCTCAACGGAACAGTGACCGTCGACGGGCGCAGCACCGAGCAGTACCGTCCCCGCGACCTCGCCGATGCCGTCGGCTACGTGGGGCAGGACCCCGATGCGACCTTCGTCGCGGACACGGTCGAGGACGAGCTCGCTTATGCCATGGAGAACCTCGGCGTGGACTTGGCGGCAATGCGCCGGCGGGTCGAGGACGTCTTGGACACCTTGAACCTGCACGCGCTGCGCCAGCGGGCCATCGCGACACTGTCGGGTGGTCAGCGCCAGCGCGTCGCCATCGGCGCCGCGTTCACTGCAGCGCCACGCGCGCTGGTCCTCGATGAGCCGACGTCATCGCTCGACCCGGTCTCAGCCGAGGAGGTGCTGGCGTCACTCGCGCGCCTCGTACACGACCAGGGCACCACCATCCTGGTAGCCGAGCACCGCCTCGAGCGCATCGTGCAGTTCGCGGACATCGTCGTCGAGATCGGTACCGGCCCGGGCGATGTCCGCAGCGGCACGCCGGCGGCGATCTTCGCGACGGCGGAGCTGGCGCCACCTGTCGTCCGNNCTCCGGCACCGCCTCGAGGCAAGCACGCGTCTGGCCGCCCCGGCATCTCGAGGTGATCGTGTCGCCAGGGTGAAGGGCCTCACCGCCGCTTACGGGCCGGTCCCGGCACTCGCGGACGTCACCCTTGACTTCCATGAGGGCGAGGTGGTGGCGGTCATGGGAAGAAACGGAGCCGGGAAGTCCACTCTCCTCCACCACCTCGTCGGGCTTCGCCGCGCCCAACGAGGCTCTGTGGAAGTCCTCGGCCGCGCGCCCGCCGCGCTCAGCGCGTCGGAGGCGATCCGTCTCGTCGGTCTCGTGCCCCAGGACCCCGGGGCGCTGCTATGCGCCGAAACTGTGGCGGCCGAATGTCGAGACGGCGACCGGGATGGCGGGCTTGCCGCGGGGACGACGCGAGCGGTGCTCGAGTCGCTTGTAGGTGGCATCTCCGGGGGCGCACACCCAAAGGACCTCTCCGAAGGTCAGCGGCTCGCGCTGGCGCTGGCGGTCGTGCTGGCTCCCGAGCCACCGCTCCTGCTGCTCGACGAGCCGACGCGCGGTCTCGACTACGGTGCCAAGGAGCGGTTGTCCCGCCAGCTCCGTCAGCTCGCAGCGCGGGGCCACTGCGTCGTCGTGGCGACTCATGATGTTGAATTGGTGGCCGAGGTCGCCGACCGGGTTGTCGTGCTCGCGGACGGTGAGGCGATCACCGACGGTCCGGCCCGTTCGGTCGTCTGCCATTCGACCAGCCTCGCCTCCCAAGTAGCCCGGATCCTCGCCCCGGCGGAATGGCTGACGGTCGAGGAAGTCGCTACAGCGCTCGCCGAGCGGCCGGGGCATCGGACGACCCCGTGACCGCAGCGCACGGCCAGCGCCCTGTCGGTCTCGACCGGCTCGGGGGTCTCGCCATCGGTGTCGCGTCGGTTCTCGGAGCCGTCTCGTTCCTCTGGCCGCTGTTCATCCCCGCGCGCGCGTCGTTGAGCCAGGCTCACGCCGGCGATGCGCCCTGGGTCATCGCGGCGCTCCTGCCTGTCTTGCTCGTCGCAGTGCTCGGCGAGTTCAGCTCCGGCGGCATGGACGCGAAGGGCGTCGCCATGCTCGGCGTGCTGGGCGCCTGCGGCGCTGCGCTGCGACTCCCCTCGGGCGGTGCGGCAGGTTTCGAGCCCGTCTTCTTCCTGCTGTTCCCGGCGGGCTATGTGCTCGGGCGCCACTTTGGCTTCTTGCTGGGCGCGCTCACGCTTTTCGCCTCGGCGCTCGTCACTGGCGGCGTGGGTCCGTGGCTGCCGTTCCAGATGATGGCGGCAGCCTGGATGGGCTATGGCGCCGGCTGTCTCCCGCACCTAAAGGGCCGCCGCGAACTAGTCCTGTTGGCGACCTACGCGGTGATTGCCTGCCTTGCCTACGGGCTGCTGCTCGATCTGTGGTTCTGGCCCTTTGCCGCTGGTACGTCGTCGACTCTCTCGTTCGAGCCGGGGGCGTCGGTGGCGCACAACCTGGTCCGTTTCCTGCTGTTCCATTCCTCGACATCGCTCGGCTTCGACCTGCCCCGGGCCGCGCTCAACGCCGGACTCATCCTGGTAGCCGGGCACCCTGTGCTGGCCGCGTTGCGCCGAGCCAGCCACCGTGCCGCCTTCGGTGCCCCGGTCGAGATCGAGCCTCACGCGCTGGAAGCGTCGACTCACCCCTGAGCACGCCCGAAGCGACCCGAGCCGCCACCGGGCCCCAGCTTGTGAGGAACCTGAGGCTCAGGAGGGCGGCAGCTTCCCAACCCCTTCGTCTTCGATCCGGTGCTTCACGCTGAGCATGAAGCCTGGACCTTCGGTGGTCTCGACCGAGCTCAGTGTGATCTCCGAGGCATCCATGTCGTCGAGGCGGTACCCGAACGCAATGACGAGCTCCGCCAGCTCGCCGTAGGCCCTCTCATAATCATCCGGTCGCCGTCCTTCGCGCACCACCTGGGCTGACCACTCCTCGCCGACCGGCAAAGCTGAGAATCCGGCGCGCCGCCGCTGAAGGCGAACGATGCCGGGAATCGGCTCATCCAGAG
>PLIM01000182.1 GCA_003139355.1 Acidimicrobiaceae bacterium
CCCAGTGCGGTGCATCTCCTAGCCCGCGAGGCTGAAGCCGGTCGCCTCAAGATCAGCCCCAAGCGGGTCTCGACGTGCGGTGAGCAATGCAGCGACCAGGCACGGACGGCTGTCGCCGACGCCTGGGGAATCGAGATCTACGACTACTGGGGGTGCTCGGAAGGGGTATACGCCTTCCCCTGTGAGGCTGGCGCCGCCATGCACCTGCCCGATGACCTCGCCATCATCGAGCCGGTCGACCGGTATGGCAACGTCGTCGCGCCCGGCCAACCAGCGGACAAGGTCCTCCTGACCAATCTCTACAATCGGACCCAGCCGCTCATTCGCTATGAGATCACGGATGCCATGACCGTCGTCGCCGGAACCTGCGAGTGCGGATGCGCCCACCGGCGAATCACCGACTTGGCCGGGCGGACCAATGGCGTCTTCACTTACGACCAAGGGGTTGTGGTCCACCGGTTGGGCATGGACACTGTGTTCTTGAGAGCCTCCGGAGTTGTCGAGTACCAGGTCATACAGACACCTCGGGGAGCAGATGTCTCTGTCGTCACCAGAGGAGAGTCCAACATTGAAGGCCTTCGGCGAGGTCTTGTCGGCTTGATGGCCAAATCTGGGCTTGCGGACCCGCAGGTCACGATCCGGGAGGTGGATGCGTTGGACCGTTTGTTGTCTGGCAAACTACGCCAATTCGAGCCATCACGACCCCAGGGTTGAACTGCACATCGGAATGCTCCCTCGACGAAGGGCGGTGACAGGACGAGTGCCGGCGTGCGCTCCGACGAGCTGACACCCGACTGCATGGTTCCCGAGCGTCTCGGGTCGAGATGGTTTGAAGCGCCTGGCCTAGCCCATACCGTGGATCTTGTCCGCACTGATAGTGAGGATGACACGAGTTTGGTTACGGCCTCCGTACCACGGATAAGGACCGCCCAGGTAGCGCTGGGCGAGGGCCTCGATGTGTTCCGCACCGCCTTCGGTGGTGATGCCCACGACCCGCCCGCGGACCGCGTAGTAGCGGAAGGGGTTGGACGGGTCGGAGACGGTCACGGCCACACGTGGGTCGCGCTCGACGTTCTTCACCTTCTGGAAGCCTTGGACGGTGTTGATAACGATGTGCTCGCCGTCCGTGTCGACCCACGTCTGGGTCATCTGGGGTGAGCCATCGGGCATCAAGGTGGTGACGTAGCAGGGGCTCGGCTCATGCAGCAAAGCGATGAGGTCCACGGGCAGGTTCACGTTTGATCGCTCCCGTCTGATCCGCCGGGACTCGACGAACCACAAGAGAATGCTATTCCCCGAGACCAACTCCGCCACGTCGTAGCGCGCTCCAACTCGCAGGACGTCCAACGTGGTGGTGGGACGGGCCAGTTTCAGACGGTGGGCCCAGGGACTGCACACGTAGTCGTGAAAGGTCCGGACCGTCACACCGCTGAGCCCCGTAGTCTCACTGACTCTCACCATTCACGAGACCTATTGAGTCCCGCCTTTGGCGCTCGGTTCAGCCATATCCGCCAGTGGCGGCCCATTCATGCGGTCCCCAGGGCTTTCCGACCGCGCTTCTTCGCACCGATGCGATCCTCGGCGTTCGGCCACCTGCCGGCGTCGGCGGCGAGAAGCACGATCGTCATCCAGTTCACGCGAGCCGGCAGTGCTCGCGTGAGAGTCACCTCGTGAACGCCGAGCCGGCAAACCGGTGGCTCGCGTGTACGCGGGTTGTTGCTCGGCAAGCCCTAAGTTTCTCCTAGGGCAACGCGGTTGCTGCCCAGGATGCAGCCTCGAGGCGGATCTTGTGAAACTCAAACTTGACCTCCACGACATCTACAACCGCGGAGACGACATCGACCGCGCTTTGCTTGACGTCATCGAAGAGGCAGTGCGGACGAAGGCGACTGTGGTGGAGATCACCCCGGGGAAGGGATCAGGTCAACTGAAGAAACGGGTCCTGCGTTTCCTAGAGCAAGAAGAAATCAAAGCCCAGTACCACCGCGTGCAGAAAGACTCGCGCAACTTCGGGCGGGTATTCGTCCACTTCCGCTGGAAATGAGGCCGGAGTCCGGGGTGGGCCCCGCGTCGAACAGCGGTCATGGGTGTCCGGACGAGACCCTATGTCACTCCTGCCGTGGCTGGTCCGGTGTGGTTCAACGTAGCGAAAACGCGACGTGGGATGTCGTGTCGGAGGACCGTCCAGCACAGTTGCCGACTGGCGAGTAGCCACGTGGACGCGATCTGGAGCACCAGTGCCGGCTGGCAGATCTCCTATCGGCGATCATCATGACTTCTGCTTCCGCCCCTTCATGCACACTGCGGACTTCTCTGCAGGCGCTGACGCTCGGGTAAGGTCACGGCGGCGCAAGAACCCGTCAGTCTTCCTCGGAGCGACAACCCCGCCCCATTTGCGGACGAGCCAGTGACCTCGCGCTAAGCATTCTCGGCGAACCGGTCGATAGTACTCATCGATGAGAGAGGGACGAGCGGCGGTCAAGGCGAAGCTGCATCCAAAGGGGTCGCAGGAGAGCGAACCGCTGCGCGAGCTCCAGCTCACATGCATGCGCAGCTTGCTGGCCACCACCGAGGAGCGCGTGTACTTCAAGGACCTGCGGAGCCGGTTCCTCCTGGTCAGCGCAGGCTGGATCGCCACGGTCACTCCAGGCCGTAGAGCGGAGGAGATAATCGGGAAGACGGACTTCGACTTCTTCGGCGAGGAGCACGCCGCAGCTGCCTTTGAGGACGAGCAGCAGATCATCCGCAGCGGCGAGCCGGTCGTGGGGAAGTTGGAGCAGGAGACTTTCAGCGACGGAACCAGTCCCTGGGTCTCGACCACGAAGATGCCGCTTCGTGATGAGAGCGGCCGGATCATCGGCACGTTCGGGATATCCCGCGACGTCACTGCGCAAGTCAGGGCTGAGAACGCTCTGGCTTACCAGGTCCTGCACGACCCGG
>PLIM01000195.1 GCA_003139355.1 Acidimicrobiaceae bacterium
AGACGGCCACCTGACGTCCTTTCACCACGATCAACGATCCAGCAGCCGCGCCGAGCATGACGTACATCGGCTCTGTGAGTGATTTCGGACTGATCGTCGGCACCTACGTCGACGCCAACGGGAACGCCCACGGGTTCGTTCTCAGTGATGGCAGGTACACGACGATCGACGACCCGTTCGCCATCACAGGGGGCACGACTGCTTACAGCTCCAACAACCTCGGAACGGTCGTCGGCTACTACGTTGCGAGCGACGGGTCAACGAACGGGTTCGAAGCGACGCCCAGTCACTAGGTGTCAGTGGAGGGTCGGAGGGAAACGGGTCCCAGGGCGCCGCTCCTGAGACCCTGAGTTGCGAACGTCCCCCGGTCCTGGCCGGGGGGGGGCGTTGCGCGCCAAAGCCGGAGGCCAGCACGACACCTTGTCATTGTCACCGCCGGTTGGAGTCACCCTGAAGAACAGAACGTCGCTACCGAATAGCTTCGTATGAGCCGCACTTCGTGTGGCCGGGCGGGCGTACCTATCGAGGGCTATTTCACCCGGCGGGCTGATGCCAGCGCGAAGACACTCTCCTTGGCTGCCTGGACTCCATCGGCAGGCGTCTCCCGGAGGGTCTCTAACGGGATGACGGGGTGCACGGCCCTCAGGCTTCCCTCGCAAGGCGACCCAGGGGTCGTGCACTCGCTGCCGCTGTCGGATCGCGTCGTTCCGCACTACTGCGCGCTGCCGATGTGCCCGGAGCACGTTTCCCCCGTCGTGATGGATAATGGCGATCTATCGTGAATCAGAGTCAATCCAGACCGGCACTGCCGGCGGGAACGGTTCATCTGGTGGTTCGACTGGCCGGATAAGCGAAGAGGAACCCGAGGTGGGGATATCGGCGCATCCACGGGGGAACTCGCCACGACGGGCATCCACGATGGGCATCCGACTCGCATCCTCGGCGTGGCCTGTCAGGACTCGACGAGCCGGGCCACTTCGGCGACCTCCTCGGCGGAGAGGTCCGCCAGCGTCGAGGCGGCGTTCTCCCGGACCTGCGCCGGCGACGTAGCGCCCGCGATGACGGACGAGACGACCGGATGACTGGCCAGCCAGGACAGGGCGAGGCGCGTCAGGCTCCAGCTACGCTCGTTCGCGAAGTGCTGGAGGCGGTCCAACTTGTCGAAGGTGGCCGGCGTGAGCGCCGACTGGAATCGCGCCTCGCTCAGCCGGCTGCCGGCGGGTGGCCCCCCGTCCCGAGTGGCCTTGCCGGTGAGCAGGCCTGAGGCCAGGGGAAAGAAGGGCAGCACGCCGAGCCCGAACCGCTCGGCGGCGGTCGTGACCTCGACCTCGATCTCCCGTTGGAGCAGGCTCCACTGGTTCTGTACCGAGACAAAGGGCTGGACGTGGCGGGTAGCGCTCGTCCAGTGGGCGTCGGCGAGCATCCAACCAGTGAAGTTCGAGCAGCCCACGTATCGGGCCTTCCCGGCGCGGACCAAGGTGTCGAGGGCATCCAGCGTCTCGGCGATAGGGGTCTTGGGATCGGGGAAGTGGAGTTGGAGAAGATCGACGTAGTCGGTGCGAAGCGCCCGCAGGCTCGTCTCGAGCGAGCGCACCAGCTCGGCCCGCGATCCCCGGTCCTCGATGACCCCGGAGCCNNGTACTCCTCGGAGC
This sequence comes from Acidimicrobiaceae bacterium, assembly GCA_003139355.1. Lineage (GTDB taxonomy): Bacteria > Actinomycetota > Acidimicrobiia > Acidimicrobiales > Bog-793 > Fen-455. Next base: position 1,653 of record PLIM01000195.1, read on the forward strand.
GTCCCTCGCCGTAGGAACGGGCCGTGTCGAAAAAGGTGACACCGACATCGAGTGCCGCGCTCACGACCTCGGTGGTCTGAGCCTGGTCGAGGCGCCCCCCAAAGTTGTTGCATCCGAGCCCTGCGAGAGAGACGGTGAGTCCCGATGCGCCCAGTCGCCGCTGTTCCATCTGCCCTCCGCGTGTTCGCCCACTGTCCGCTGCCCGGCGGAGCCTAGCGATCTCACGCGGCGGCTCACCATGTGGGTGCCGCCTGAGCGCGCCGCGGACAGGGCGCGCAACTTGAGGGCGGGGTGGAGTTCCTTGGAGCGCTCGAGGAACGCGAGGATGCGAGCCTCACCGAGGCTGACCGGGCCTACTTGAGAGCGCTGGAGGCGCGGCTCGACATGTACCCGGAGATGCGGACCACGGGGTAGTAGCCAAGACCACGACCTTCCTGTGGTCCGCCGGTCACACGAAAGACCGCCAGACCTGCCGACTCGGAGCGGGTCCGCGATGCTCGCCGCGGGCAACCGGCTGAACGTTCTGGCGCGTCACCATCCCGGCGTCCTGGGTGCCAATGAGGAGGCCATCAGCTGGCCTCCCGTCAGGAGATCACTCACACCTGCACGACATCTCCTAGCCTCGGCTCGTGAGCGAGCCGGTCGTCATCCATGAATACCTTCGGAAGGCACGAGAGACGTCGATCGAAGGCCTGACCTGGCTCGATCGGCTGCCCGGCCACATCGAGGAGGCGTGCCGCGGCTGGAACGTCGAGATCGCCGGGGCGCCGTACGAAGGGGGGGTGTGTGGCTGGGTGGCACCGGTACGCGGCGCCAGCGGTGACGCCGTGCTCAAGGTCAGCTGGCCGCATGCCGAAGCGGCGACCGAGGCCTTGGCGCTGCGTTGGTGGGACGGCGCCGGCACGGTCCGGCTGCTCGCCGTTCGCGATACCTGGACGATGCTGCTCGAGCGCTGCGACCCCGGCACGCCGCTGCGCGACGCCGGACTGCCCAACGAGCGCGGGTTGGCGATCGGCGCCGAACTGTTGAATGCCCTGTGGAGCAAAGGAGTCCCGCCCGACGACGGCCCGCGCTTTGACGCGATGGCGCAAGTCTGCGACGAGTGGGCGCAGGGGGCGGAGCGCCGGGTCGAGAGACATGGTGCTGTGCTGCGTGCGCTCGGGACCGACCCCGGCATCCTCACCCTGGGCATCGAGCTGCTCCACCTGCTCCCTCGCTCTGCGGATCGGCAGGTTGTGGTGCATGGTGACTTCAATCCTGGCAACGTGCTCGCCGCGAGTCGGGCCCCATTCCTCGCGATCGACCCAAAGCCCATGGTCGGCGACCCAGCCTACGATCCGTGGTCGCTGGTCGCCCAGCTCGACTGGCCCTTCCGACTGCCCGACGCGGCGCGCGTCGTCCTGCCGCGCATCCGCCGGCTCGCGGAGCGGCTCGAGCTGCCCGCGGAACGTATCGCTGCCTGGGGTATCGCGCGCGACGTCCAGGGAGGCCTCTGGGCAGCGTCGGAGGGAAACGCTGCCCTCGGAGCGAAATGGATTCGCTCGGCGACAATCACCGCGCCGATGCTGAGTTGACGGCCCCCGGACCCGTGGTGGGTGACCGACGACACCGCTCGAGTGCGCGGCTAGGAGAATCCCCGAAGTGCCGTGCCGGGGCAGGCGCGACAGAAACGCCGCACCGAATAGCAGCATCCCTCGAATCGCTTGTCGCGACCGAACGACGGTTGGCGCGCTGTGCCCCTGGCGGTCTTCCGACAACGTCGTCCCAAGCTTGGCTCGTCGTGGGGCATGACGAGCCCCCACTGATCTGTAAGAGGTTGGAGTGATACAGCCGCGAGGTACAAGTAGTCAGCAAGTTCTCGGCGATCAGTCGCCCGATGTCAGATAGCTACCCACGAGGCGACCGTGACCAGCATCATCGAGACGTGCAACCCCGTCGCGCGTACGGACCTGCCGAGCAGCGCCGTAGGTTTAGCCCGACAGTCCGACGAGCCCGACGGGCAACTGACCTCCGTCGAATGGTTCGTCGCCCAGATGGCGAAGGATCTGGACCTGGGACAGCGCCCCGTGGACGTGCGCTGCCGCCGCATCCTCCTACGGCTCACCTCTTGGGCGACCTCAGAAGGCCTGCCGCTCGAGCGAGAGGCCGTGCTGGACCCCGACACCGTCGAGCGCTTCTGCCAACTGTCCCTCGCGAACGACCGCTCCAGGGCGACGTTTCGGTCAGACCTCCGCCGGATGGGCCCGTTGCTCACCCGGTCGGCACCCTGGGAACCCCGCCCTGTTGTTATGGCCACCCGCAACGTCGCCCTTCCCTACAGCCCTTCCGAAGTCGAGCTGTTGCGATCGGACGCGACGAACCAGCCGACGCCTGCTCGGCTTCGCGGTGCCCGCGCTCTTCTCGCGCTCGGCCTCGGAGCGGGCCTCGATGGCCGGTGGGTCGCCCGGGTTGAAGCGCGGAGCGTCAGCCGTCGCGGCCTTGTCGTCGAGGTTCGAGTCGGCGACCCAGCCGCGCGTCTGGTCGTCGTCCGCGCCGAGTGGGAGGACGAGGTCATCGATCTCGCCAGGACCGCGGGCTCGGACTATCTGATCGGGGGACGCTCTGAGGCGAGAAACCGTGTAGCTGATCTGGCCAAACGCCTCGCGCGGCCGGCGGGCCATCCGCGCCTCAGTCCCGCGAGGCTCCGCTCGACATGGCTCCTAGCGCACTTGGAAGCCGGCACCCGGTTGCCTGAGCTGTGCTGTGCAGCGGGGCTGCAGGGCTTTGAAGTTCTCTCCGACCTGATGCCTCTCGTCGCTCGGCTGGAACGACGGGAGGCAGATGCTCTGCTTCGCGGTGGTGCACGCTGAGCCGCCCACCACTCGACCTCTGTGGCCGTCGACGACCGACGATCGACGAGTTCAGCCTCGCCCGACAGATCGTCCGCCGTTCGGGCCTCATCGAGGCTCTCGCTCCTCACATCGATGGGGCCGTCGGCCGGCCGCGGCACCTGCCACTCGAGGCACTGCTTGTTGCTTTTCAGATCAACGCCTTGCAGCGCAACCACCAGGCACACTTGATCGACATCGCCCGTCTTCTAAATGCGCTCAGTGACCAAGAGCGGGAGAAGCTCGGCATCAGAATCTGGGACGAAGACGAGGCCTATGCGCGCGTCACGTGGCTGTTCACCAAGCTCTGCCGCGTACTCGATTCTGGCGTTGACGGCCTCAGCACCGAGTGGTTTGCCAACGCTCTCGCCCGAGCGGCTGTGCCGAAGAGGTACCTGAAGAGCCGGTCGGTGGCTGTCGATGGGACCGACGTCGAGACCTGGGGAGCCTTCCAGGGCTCGATCACGACGGTCGAGTTCGACGGCGAGGCCGCAGAGACCCAGCTGACCGACGGCACTCCGGCACCGGCCCGGACCACAAAACGAGCCAAAGTGCTCGCCATCGGCAAAGACGGCCGCAAGCAGTACACCCCGGACCCCGACGCGCGTGCGGGGCACCGCTCGTCCAACGGCCAGCACAACGCCGGCCCGTATATCGGATACGAGCTCCACTTGGCGGTCCAGGTGCGAGACGTGCGCTGGACCGACTACATCGAGCGGACGAGGCTCGGGCCCGAGGTCCCGAACCTGATCACGACCGTGGTGCTGACCCCGGCTGGTGCACACCGGGCGAAGTCGGTCGTTGCCCCGCTCATTGCCGCCAAGCAGGCAGGTCACGGGATCACTGATGTCGTGTGCGATCCGGGCTACTCGCTCTGCCCGCCTGAGACGACGACCTACCCGCTTTCCCGGGCAGGCATAGAATAGACCTTCCAGCTCGTCATGTCCCAGCGCGGGATCCGGCCTTTCTCCAAAGAGGCGATCTTGATGGACGGTCAGCTCTTCTCGACCCTTCTCCCCAACGAGCTGCGCGACCTCGCCACGGCTCCGATGACGGCAACGGGCGCGTACAGGCGCGCCTACGAGGAACCGTTCAACAGGAGAGCTCGCTGGAGACTCGTTCGCCACGCCGGTCCCGACAAGGACGGTGTGACATGGTGGCGCTGTCCGTTTTGTGCGGGGCTTCTCCGGAGTCGGAACTTCCCGAGGACGATGCGACGCTCGGTCAAAGCACCGTTGGTGATCCTCCCTACATCACAACAGCGCTGCTGTTGCGGCACGGTCTCGGCACCCCCGGCGGACCTGCCCCTTGTGCAGAAGATCCCTTTCGGGACCACGGCCTGGCGCATCTCGATGAACCGCCGCATGGCCGTCGAGTCGGTTAACGCCGCCCTCAAGGGTGGCTACGTGAACGTGATCAGAGGGTTCTTCCGAGTCTTCGGCCTCGTGAAGATCACCGCCCTTCTCGGCTTCACGATCGCCGCGGTCAACCTGGACCGGATCCGCTCACATGAGGCAAAGCTCGCCGAAGGGCAGGATCAACCGGCACGCCGCAAGCAGCGCCGCGTCGGCACCTGGCAGGACATGATCGGCTACCTCGAAGAGGCGCCGTCGTTGTCCGCCGGCCCGCCTGGCTAGGCGTCCCTCTTCTCCCTGATTCCGGACGGCCCGGGCTCTTGCGCGCCTGGACTTCCGCGCGCATACGCCGCGCTTCGAAATCAGCCTGGAATTCCGCGGCTACGCAGCCGAACTTGGCGGGATCGAGACCTCAAAATGCCCGCCGGTCGGCCCTCAGGGGAGTTTTGTGAACATGAAGGCGCGAATTCCATGAACATCCCCTGGAGGCGGCGCCCAGAATCGAACTGGGGTAGAGGGCTTTGCAGGCACAAAAATGCGTTCCTGGACGTCCACCAGTGTCCATGAATGCGCAGTTCAAGTGCATATTCGATCGTCGACGTACACCAGCGTTCGGGAGGGTCCCGCGCCATCCTCGCGCCAACGGATCATCTCGCGGTTGGGGGCGAATCAATGGTTCCCTCTCATGGTGATTCTCGACCCAGGCGGCGTCAGCAGTCGGTCGGTGCTCAACCCGTCCAGCTGTCCGCGTCAGGCGACGATTTCGGTGTTGATCGCCCCGGCGAGGGCCACGCTAGACGCGGAGGTATACGGTGCGATCGCTGTAGTCGGTCCGGGGCATGTCGCGGGCCTGCCCGGCCAGATGAAGCTCATGGCCGATCTACAGACCAGCACTGTGCTGCACGTTCGAGGAGCGATGGCCGGCACGGGCATCGGGATCAAGGTAACTGCTTGTGACCATCTTTGCTGAAAGCGAGAACCTTGGCGCGTTTCGAGCATGAGGTCCAGGACGTGACCACACAGCCGTCCTGGACGCCCGCTGGCTCACACCGGACCATGCGAGACGTACTCACCTCCTCCGGCTCGGAACCAACCTCGTTGGGGCGGAGTGATCGAGAGCGATAGGTTTACGGGTAGAAGCACACGGGAGCTCGGGTGTACCGGGCTGAGAGGGTGGCTGGCCTGCAGGTCGAAGTGCCACCGACCGTACGAACCTGACCGGGTAATGCCGGCGTAGGGAGGTGGCCAGGGTGGCAACTTCAAACCAGAAGACGTTCGGCACGGTCCTTGGACGTCGTCTGTCTGAAGTAGGGCTGACTCTTGGTGATCGTGCTCGCCACGATCCTCGGCGCGCCGGCCTTTCCATTCTCCGTCCTCCCTGGCATCGGCGGTCCGCCAAGTTGAGGCACGAAAGAGGGTCGGCGATGCTTCCAAATAGACATTGCCGACGGCCGCCGGCGCTGGCCCTTCTCGCCGTCATCTCGCTGGGCCTAGCGGGGTGCAGCTCTTCTGCAAGTGGGACCGGGGCGAGCACCCAGAAGGCCGCGAAGGCGCCGAGAGCAGTACGCGGGGGGACGGCCTACTTCGCCGAGCAGCCCGAGACGCCGCCCGACTACATCTTCCCGCTCGTCTCCGGCGAGTACTTCACCGTCGAGAACACAGCCGATCTCCAGACGCTTCTCTACGAGCCGCTGTACTGGTTCGGCGACAAGGCGAGCACCTCGATCGACTACTCGTTGTCGATCGGGAACGCTCCTGTGTACAGCGACGGCAACCGGGTCGTGACGATCACGCTCAAGCACTACCTCTGGTCTGACGGCGAGGCGGTGAGCGCCCGGGATGTGATCTTCTGGATCAACTTGCTGAAGGCCGATCCCGACGACTGGGCCTCCTATGTCCCGGGCGGATTTCCCGACAACGTCAAGAAGGCCACGGCGCTCAGCGCCACAACCCTGTGCCTCACCTTGAATGCCGCCTACAACCCGACCTGGTACACCTACAACGAGCTCTCCCAGATCACACCCTTGCCGCTTGCCTGGGACCGCACCTCGCTCGCACAGCCCGCGCCGAAGCCGGGGGCGGGCGATCCTCCCGACTCGACGCTGTCGGGGGCGAGGGCGGTCTACAACTTCCTCAACACCCAAGCCACCCACCTCTCGAGCTACGCCTCGAGCCCCATCTGGTCCGTCGTCGACGGTGCCTGGAGGCTCGTCGGCCTGGACTCGGACGGCACAGCCACCTTTGTGCCGAACCCGCACTTCTCCGGCCCGAACAAGGCACACCTCGCGCGACTCGTCGAGCTGCCGTTCACAAGTGCCGCCGCCGAGTTCTCCGTTGTGCGCGCCGGCTCGGCAGTGGGCGGGCCCGGCTCGCCGTCGNNCTCGAGAACCCGACAGTGGGGCCGATCCTGCGCCAGCTCTACTTCCGCCAGGCCTTCCAGCACCTCGTCGACGAGCAGGGCTGGATCGACGCCTACTACGGGGGCCTCGGCGTGCCCACCTACGGCCCCGTGCCGGCGAGCCCGCCCAACCCCTACGCCGACGCCAAGGACTCCGTGAACAGGTACCCGTTCAGCGTCCCTGCGGCGGCCAAGCTCCTTTCCGCCCACGGCTGGAAGGTCGTCGCCAACGGCCTTTCCACCTGCGCCCGGTCGGGCACGGGGCCACGCCAGTGCGGCAAGGGGATAAGAGCGGGGGAGGGCCTCAACTTCAACCTCATATACCCGAGCGGGCTTCCCTACACCGACGGCTCGATGGTCGACCTGCAGTCGGTCGCCAAGCAGGTGGGGATCGAGATCGCCCTCAACCAGGTGACGACGACGACCATCGCCGAAACGATCCTCAGCTGCCAGAAGAGCTGCAACTGGGAGCTGGGCCAGTACGGCGCCGGGTGGGTGTTCGAGCCGGACCACTACCCGAGCGGAGAGGAGATCTTCGAGACGGGCGCCCTCGGCAACGTCTCGGACTATTCCAACAAGACGACGGACAGGCTCATCAAGGCGACCACTACGACCCCGGCCGCCGGGGCCAAGGCGGCTCTCGACGCCTATGAGGACCAGGTGCGTCTCGAGCTGCCCAACTTCTGGCAGCCCAGTCCGGGCACACTGGTGACGGTCCAGTCGAACCTTCACGGCTT
>PLIM01000122.1 GCA_003139355.1 Acidimicrobiaceae bacterium
GAGAGACCCACCGTAGATAACGACAAAGTGGCGAAGGTCGTGGAGCCTGACGTGGCTGAGACCGATCTCCTTTCGGAGTCGAGTCCAGCGCCCTGTGACCATGTCGGGTCGCCAAGGTTGCCGGCCGAGCCGGTCGGTGGCGAAGATCAGCTCCGACTCGTCGAGTTCCCGCCCGGTCGCCGCGGCGCCTCTTGTCACACATGCTCGTCGCTCCAAGAGGGCATCGACAGCCTGCGTAGTGAGCGACACGACTCGAGGCTTGCCGGTCTTGGTGGACTTGATGACCACGCCGGCGCTCGATGTCGCCGAGACCGACCGCTCGATGCGCACGAAGCGTTTGTCGAGGTCGACATCGCACCATCTGAGCGCGCATACCTCGCCCCGCCGGGCCCCGCTCGCGATCGCCACAGACAACCAGCACCAAAACTCCACGTCGGCCTTGCGGGAAGCCGCCAGCGCGGCGCGGATGTCGTCCACCCCGGGCGGGGTGATCGTGACCCTGGCGACGGGAGGCCGCGTGGCGTTGGAGACCGGATTGCGGACCAGCCATCCCCAGCGCACTGCCTGGGCGACAGCTCGGTGAAGGACCACATGGGCGCACCTGACCCGCGATTGGCCGAGTCCGGCGGCCTTCATGCGCGCATAGAGCTGATCGCAGTCTCGCGGGGTGAGCTTCCAGAGCGGCATCTCGCCGAGGGCGGGCTTCAGATGGCGTTCGGTGACGCTCAGCCAGTCGGCTCGCGTGGTAGGCCCGAGTGTCGCCGAGGCCAGGAACTGGTCCAGCAGGTCCCCGAGTGTGACGCGACCACCTCCATAAAGGCCGCCGCCCGCGTCCACGACCATGCGCTGGAGCGCGTCCTTGGCCTCCGATCTCGTGCCGTGAACAGTGCGTGACAAGCGCCGCCGTTCCCCGGAGACAGGATCCGGGTCGACGGCCACCTGCAGCCTCCATCGCCCCGAGCCTCGATCGGTCATCGTGCCTATGCGTGGTTTGCTCATCGTCAACGATGCACCACCGCCAATGGCACCAGAATGGCACCCGTATCCAGACAAGTTTCTCCTGGTGGGGGCAGCCCCCAGCCTCCAGCACCGTTCGCGAATGGCACCAAATGGCACCCGACGTTGGCATGATGACTGCCACTTGATAGCTACTGCAGCCGCCCTACCAGGGCTTTCCTTCGGAATCAAGGGGAGCGGGCGACGAGAATCGAACTCGCGTTCTCAGCTTGGGAAAAAAAGGGCGGTCAGGCGTACGAGGGCGAATCAGGGCGACCTATTAGGGCAGGTAATCGCGTTATCCGCACGTTGCCGAACCACCCCGAACGGCGGTGTCCGCGGGATGTTCGCGGGATGAAGGCTCACTGCTAAATCAGATTCTCAGCTTCCCGCGCGTACGCCAGGTGTCAACCGGTCAGCGACGCAAGACACGTCTGGTAGCCGAGACGACGGGCGACCGTGAACGCGGACGACCTTCGCGCCGCGACCGATTGGCTGCCGTACGCTGACTCGTACGTCCCCAGCTCCGCGGCATCGGGACGCCCCAGGAATGTGGCGATGCAAGCACGGCGAAGTCCGTCGGAAGCCGAATGGAAGACTGATGCCCCCCTCACTTTGCTGCCCTGGCGGCCCTCCGCGATGCGGTGGAGCGCCCGAGCGGCGAAGGCAACATCCGGCGTTCCTTCATCTTCGATGTGATCGCGAAGGACCCGATCGACCTCATCATCGGATCACCTATCTGTGGCCCGGGGCAACGATTCACGACACAATGCCGGCAGCAAGAACACACGCGCACCCTGACCACGGGACGCGTGGCGTCCGCTGTGTGGAGGAAGGACCGGACGCGCTCGAAACGAGAGGCACTGGGCTGCCTAGACGGCAGCATCGAACCCGGAGGCAGCAAGGCCACACGCGACGTAACGTTAGGTGTCTGTCTCGCTGGCCGACAGCTAAGCCGGACATCTGCCACTCCCGAAGTCACATGCTCCAGATAGTGATCTGGCTAGAAGGAGGAGCCAATATGGCCATATGTACGACTTGCAAAGGACGAGGCAGATGCCCTCGATGCAATGGGTCTGGAAAGACAGGCGGCATTCTGGCAGGACCTTGCCCTACTTGTCGCGGGAAAAAGGTCTGCCCGACTTGCAACGGTACCGGACGCAGTTGAGCAAGGCATGTGAAGTGCCGACCACGCCAAGCGCTGCGAGTGAAGGAGCTGACTGTTAAGGATGGCCTTTTTTAAGAAGAAGAACTCCACGATTGACGTAGTTGCGGAGCTGCCTGCTCTCGATGCATCCTGGTTCGACTCGTACTTTGACGCAATCCTGCGGGACGCGAGAGTGCCGCCAGACGACGGTCAGAATCGCATGCAACTCATCACCTTCATCTTGCAGCAGACGATTGATAGCACAATACAGGCCCTATTAAACGAATTACGGATCGCACCAGACGAATATCAGAGATTGGTCCGATCGACGCCGCCTGCAAGTCCGGCTCAACGGGCCGCATTCCTCGTTTCGAAGAGTCCGAGCGCTGCCTGGGTGCTCGTCAACCAGCTCTCCAAGCACGCCGATCTAGCAGTGCAAGCCGGACAGATGTACGGCAGGATGCGGTTCTTCTCGAGCCAATGTTGTGGCGAGCCGACGGAATTCGATTTACAAGATGCTTCTGCCTATTGCTCGCGTTGCCACCAACCGGTTCTGTTCAATAAGACGACCTGATAGTGGGGGTATTGTGCACATAGCTAGTCCCCTATCCTCAACCGGTTATCTCGTTCCGGATGACCTGGGGAAGGGTCGTTAAGTTGTCGTTGCCTTCGGCGTGCCCTTCGGCGCAAATGGGGCCGCCAGGTTTCTGCGGAGCTGCGGGCATATTCCACCTGTACGAGAACGCAAAGGCTGGGCAAAGCTGCGGGCCGCATCGATGCCACGGCGCGTACGCGAATACCTTCAAAGAACACATTGTCAAATATGTTGCCTCACGATGGGTCTGAACGCGGTCTGGTCTCTCCTTAGGCGAGTGCTCGGAGCGATTCCGCGCTGGATGTCCAAATTCCTCGTTGCATGGTTTAAGTGGTTTTGGCGACTCACCAACACCGGCAAGGTGATAGTGACAGGCGCAGAGATTGTTGCCCTGTGGCTCGCGGTTTCACACACTGAAGGGTGCAATTACTCTCCCACCAGGTTTGACGGGCCAAGACGCCCCAGCGAGGATGATGGCGTGGCCCTGTCGTTCCTCTACCGTCTGGCGCGTCGCGCGCTCGAGTTGGTCCGCGTCCACCGGATGGAGGCCATTGCCAAAGACGTGGAGATCCTGATCCTGCGTCACCAGCTCTCGGTCCTCCGGCGCCAGGTCAAGAAGCCGAGACTCACCTGGTCCGACCGTGCCCTCATTGCGTTGCTCGCTCGTCTCGTCCCGCGCGAGCGTTGGTCGTCGTTGTTTGTCACGCCGGCGACGATCCTCGACTGGCACCGCCGGCTCGTTCGGAGGCGCTGGACCTATCCGAGCTGCAAGCCTGGTCGGCCAGCGCTGCCGGCCGAGACCGTCGAGCTCGTCGTGCGTCTCGCGAGGGAGAACCCCCGTTGGGGATATCTCCGGATCGTCGGGGAACTGAAGAAGCTCGGCGTCACCGTCTCAGCGACGAGCGTGCGCAACATCCTTTCTCGCCACGGGCTCGGAACGGCGCCGCGACGAGTCGGCCCGAGCTGGACCGAGTTT
>PLIM01000113.1 GCA_003139355.1 Acidimicrobiaceae bacterium
GGCCCTTGAGCTTTGTCACGTCATAAGACCAGACTTCATTCGGCCTGGTCGCGACGAGCTCTGGGATCGTGCGCGGGGGATGGGTCGCCTGGCGGCGGCGCTCAGAGACCTCGCCGTTGGCCCGCAAGAGCCGGTACATGGTGGACTGCGAGGCCAAATAGGTCCCCTCGTCCAACAAGGTGGCCCAGGCCTGTGCTGGTGCGGAGTCGACGAAGCGGCCCCGGAGCACCTCGAGCACGCTTTGTTGCTCGCTGGCCGCCAACGCGTTGGCAGGGGTTGGGCGCGGCCTTGGTGGTCCGAGTCTTCGCGGATGCAATGCCTGGTAGTGCGTGGCCCGTGAACGACCCACGGCCGCGCAGGCTGCTCTTGTCCCTGCGAGGGTCCTCACCTCAGAAAATGTCTGGTCGATCACCGCTGCTGCCTGTTCTCCTCGTCGCTCTCGGCGAGCAGCCGCCCCAAGAGCTCCGATGCTTTTCCCTGGATTTCCACCACCAGTCTCGTCTTAGCGAGCTCAGCCTCAGCTCGCTCGGCTCTCTTTTTCGTCCGGGCGAGCTCGGCGGCGAGCGGGTTGTTCTTCGCTGGCCGCTCTTTCTTGCCGAGGCCGGCGAGCCCACCGAAGTCCCGGGCGCGTCGCCACTCGACTATGTGGCTCGTGTACAGGCCTTCTTGGCGCAACAGCGCGCCTTTGTCGCCGTCGCCGGTGCAACGGTCATACTCGTCGAGGATCGCCAGCTTGTAATCGGCGGTGAAGCTTCGCCGCCTGGGTCGATCTGGCATCGAGGGTTCGTCGCCCATTGCTTCATCATGGGCGCGACTCATCGTCAAGGTGGTGAGGGTCACTTCGAAAGAGATCCGATCTCGCCCTGCAGGGTTGGACTATTGCTGCGGGTGTCTCAGTTCAGCCTGACACACAGGGGACAGCCAGCCACGCAATGGCGGGAAGGAGCGCGACGAGGTACCACCGGAGTCGCCGCAATCGATCGTCCGTGCATGCGATGAGGGCGATCACGGTGGCCACGATGCCGAACACGAGGGCCTCGCTCTTCACTTGGATCGCGCCTGCAAAGCCCAAGACGCTCACGGCAAGAGCGACCCGAGGACTTCGAAGACACACGGGCGCGGCGAGAACCATGACAACGCACCCTGCCATGAGGACGTCGAGGTACCCGTAAGCGGCCAAGCCGAACTGCCCTCCGATACCGCATGCCCCGCGATCATGAGTGCCGCCGCAGCAATGCCCAGTGCGGTCACCCGGCGGCTCAGCAGCACAACTGAGAGACCAGCAAGGGAGAGTGCCGTTAGCACTGACGTGAGCGCCTGCGCCAGCCCGGGATCATGCGTCCCCTTGATCCACCAGGCCAGCGCGACGAGGGAGGGTACCCCTTCGGGATAGTCGATGTGAGCCCAGGAGAAGTAGATGTTGCTCATCGCCTGCTGGGTCACGCCACCTCCGGCGAGAAGCCACCTGGCGTGGAACCACCACATGGTGCGGGGGTCCCACCCTGCAGAGGGACCGAAGCCGACAAGAAGCGTGAGCGCGATCGCCGTGAGCAGTACAAACGGACCCAAGCGCGTCGCCATCTCACGCAGTGGAGGGGGATCGAATGGGACCCGGTACTTCCGTACGAGGGCGACCGCGGAGATCCCGTCGGCGACCAGTGCGATCACGAGTGTCGGAATGGTGACTGAGACACCGAGGCCGACTCCGAGGATCGCGCCCAGAGCACCGATCAAGATCGCTGTTGGTGCTGCGACCGCCGCCCCGCACTTCGCCGATCCGGTCAACGCCCATGCGGGCGGCATCTCTGCGGCGCAGACGATGAGGAGCGCGACTGCGAGATTCAACGCGAATTCCCGGGACCCTGCACCCGGACCACGTATCCGTAGCATTCTGCGGCTTTGTCGTGCGGCGACACCACTAGGACGGTGACAGTCGGTGCAAGCGGGTCTGTCACAAGGTTCACGCGTGGTTAGATGAGTGCCTCCACTTGTTCAGCGATGACCAGGTTGCCCGGAAGCGCGAAGGTCCCAGACTGCGTGGAGAATCGCACGGACTCCCCGGGGGAGGTGGCGGACGCGATGAAGTTGGCGACACATTCGATTGGAGTTGCTTTCGCCATCGGTGTTGTCGGAGCAGAGACTCGCCTCCCGACTGCACTGACTCCAGGCCACGCCGCCAGCATCAGGACAAGCCAGACGATGAGGAGGCCAAGGACGCCAGGAACCCTCCGCCACGGATCTGGTCCTGTGCGCGACTTCACCCAGGCCGTGAGCACCCGCCCACCATAATCCGCATGATCCGTCCTCACACCAGCCCCCAGATGGTGCCGGCCGAGTTAGGGGTGCTTTCGGCCCCGGACGAAGGCGCTCATGACCGAGCCCCCCAGCTCAGCCAAGATCTCGTCGCGATCGATGTCCTCGAGAACTTCGGCATCGAGTGATAGTTCGGCCGCCATGGCGACGATGTCGTCGTCCTGGAAGATCCGCGTGGGTTCGATGGACACATCCTCGAACCCAGCAGCCCGCAGCTTCGCCTGGTAGTCGTTGACGACGAGGGCACCGGCCACGCAGCCGGTCCACAATCCGATCAGCGCTCTTGTTGGCTCGGACAGCGCCCGGCGGAGCACGATGTCGGAAATTGCCAGCCGTCCACCGGGCTTGAGCACTCGAAACGCCTCTCGCACCACGGCGTCCTTGTCCGGGGACAGATTGACGACACAGTTGGAGATCACGACGTCGACGGTCTCATCAGGCATAGGGATGTCTTCGATGGTGCCCTGGAGGAACTCGATATTGGTCAGTCCGGCCTCGACCTGATTCTTTCGGGCGAGCTCCAGCATCTCCGGCGTCATGTCCAGCCCATATGCCATGCCGGTCGGGCCGACCCGGCGTGCCGACAACAACACGTCGATCCCTCCGCCTGAGCCGAGGTCGAGAACGACCTCCCCAGATCGCAAGTCCGCGAGCACGGTGGGATTCCCGCAGCCGAGCGACGCCGCCAACGCGTCGGTTGGCAGGGCATCGGTGTCGTCTTCTTCGTAGAGCGTGGGGCCGACTAGTCCTGTTGCGGTGCCGCTCGGCCTGCAGCACGTGCTGTTCGACGTCGCTCGGGCCGCCTTGGCATAGCGATCGCGTACTGCTGCGTAGATGTGCTCAGAATCGCTTGTGGTCATGTCTTGCTCCTTTCGATGTCGCCGGTCGTCGAAGCAAAGGGCCGCGCGCCGCCTACCCGACGGGTTGGAGGGCCCCCTGAAGGTCGGCGAGCCGTTCGCGGTTGAGCGAGTACCACACCCACTTGCCGCGCCTGTCTCCGACCACGAGGCCCGCCTCGCTCAGGATCTTGAGGTGATGGGAGATCGTGGGTTGGCTCTTGCACAGTGGCCCGACGAACTCGCACACGCAGACCTCGCCGTCTGGCGCGGCCGCGAGGATGCTCAACACTCGGAGCCGGACCGGGTCAGCCAAGGCCATGAAACCACCGGCCAATTCGGCAGCCTGGGTGGAGTCCAGTGGTGAGGCCAGCAACGAAGGGCAGCACTGGTCCGTCGGCTCAACTGTTGCGACCCGCTTCGCCATGGTCCCTCCTATTGACAGTCTTCAATGCATTAATCATACTCGATGCATCGACACTCGTTGATGTTATGGGAGGTGCGTCGTGTCCAGAGTCCAGCTCGCCCTGAACCTCAGCGACATCGACGACGCCGGGCGGTGAGCGCCGTCGTGTCCGAGTGTCCGGTGCCCGGGGTGTCCTTGGACGCGCCCGTCATCGCCCGGCTGTCGTTCCTCGACCGCTTCCTGCCGGTGTGGATCATCGCCGCCATGGCGGTCGGTATCGTCCTCGGTCGGGCCATCCCCAGCCTGAACAAGCACCTCAACGCCATCCAGGTCACCTCCGGCACGTCGCTGCCGATCTTCGTCGGGCTTTTGGTGATGATGTACCCGGTACTGGCCAAGGTCCGCTACGGCCGTCTCGGTTCGGTCACACGTGACCGGCGCATGTTGGTGTCGTCCCTGGTCCTCAACTGGGTGCTCGGCCCTGCCCTCATGTTCGCCTTGGCCTGGCTTCTACTGCCTGACCAGCCCGCTTACCGGACCGGGTTGATCATCGTCGGCCTTGCCCGCTGCATCGCAATGGTCCTCATCTGGAACGAGCTGTCCGGTGGTGACCGCGAAGCCGCAGCCGTGCTGGTTGCCATCAACTCGCTGTTCCAGATCGTCGCCTTCGCGTTTCTCGGCTACTTCTACCTGAAGGTCCTTCCCGGATGGCTCGGCCTGTCCACCGTGGGCCTGCGCCTGTCGGTCGCCAAGATCGCAGAGACCGTGGCCATCTTCCTGGGCGTCCCGCTCGTAGCCGGGTTTCTCACCCGGACCATCGGCGAACGGGCCCGGGGCCGGGAATGGTACGAGGCCAAGCTGCTGCCCCGGCTCGGGCCGTTCGCCCTTTACGGGCTGCTCTACACCATCGTCATCCTCTTCGCCCTCCAAGGCCACACCATCACCTCCAAGCCCGTCGCCGTCGCCCGCATAGCCCTGCCCCTGCTCGCTTACTTCGCCATGATGTGGTTCGGATCCTTCGCCCTGGGCCGAGCCATCGGCCTGCCCTATGAGCGCACCGCCACCTTGGCGTTCACCGCGGCGAGCAACAATTTCGAGCTGGCCATCGCGGTCGCCATAGGCGTCTTCGGCGTCACGAGCGGCGAAGCCCTCGCCGGCGTCGTTGGGCCGCTCATCGAAGTCCCCGTCCTCGTCGGCCTCGTCTACGTCGCCCTGTGGGCTCGGCGCCGCTACTACCCGAACCCACCGACGACAGCAGCTGGGGAACCCCGGTGACCGACAAGCCCGTCGTGCTGTTCCTCTGCACCCACAATGCAGGCCGGAGCCTGGCGGCCAAGGTCCTGCTCGACCACTACGCGCAAGGCCGGGTCGAGGTCCACTCGGCCGGTTCGGAACCGGGCGACCAGCTCAACCCGGCAGTCGTTGCAGTCCTCACCGAGCGGCGCCTCGACCCGGCCAAGGAGTTCCCCAAGCCTCTCACCGACGAGACCGCCCGGGCGGCCGACGTGATCGTTACCATGGGCTGTGGGGACACCTGTCCGGTCTACCCCGGTAAGCGCTTCCTCGACTGGGACCTCGAAGACCCGGCAGGCAGGCCGCTCGAGGAGGTGCGACCCATCGTCGACGAGATCGACACCAGGGTTCGGGCCCTCCTCAGCGAGCTGACCGGGTCCGGTACCTAGATCCGTGGGTCTTTCCACGCTGGGTGCTGTTGGCATCGCAATGAAAGAGTCGCCCGGTCGCCCGCTATTGCCCGCAACAGGACTTGCCTTGCCGAACCTTTGGCGAATCTGTTTCCACCACTAGACCGAGGTTCGGGCAGAGAGGTGGCCTGAGGTGCTCTTCAAGCCTGGTCCCCGGGTAGCGCTTGGTTCACCGGGGGCGACCGCATCCGCCATCCTCGTCGTACTCGGCTCGACCTGTCCGACAGAACCGTCGTCGGCCTCGTTTCGAGATGATCGCCAAGAGCCGCGTTTCGGGGCGCCGCGCGAATATCGCTCAGTTCGTGACCGCGATCTCCCACGACCGGCGGGGCATGGCGGAACGCAACTCGCGTCCCCGGAATCCGCTGGATCTGTTTGGACTTGGCAAGCGGAAGGCAAGTGACGTTCTCGTTGTCCATGTCTGCTCCTTTGGGCTCACTACCCAAGAGCTTGCACGTCGAGGCTTCGAGAACACCGAGAGCCACCTGTCAATTGCCTACGTATCGTTGTGCCCAGCGATGCCGGTGCCGCCAACCTCCTCGTTCCTGCATCCTTTCCACCGGGTTGGCACAATTAGGAAGCTTCGGCAAAGATCCGGGAAAGAAGAACCCCAGTCGTCACAGGCACGAGCCTGCGTCGTGCATGCTGGACGAGACAACGGCCGAGCGGGCGACCCCTGAGCCACATCGTCAGTTGGGACAGACGCCACGACGCTGCGAGCGACGACACCGGGTTGGGCCATGGAACCTGCGGCCGTCGGAGCTGCGAGGACGAGCACGTTCTTCGTCGACTGGCAGGGCCGGGTCGTACGCAGCAACCCTGCCATCGGCTCCGTCCGGTCCCAGGCGGATGCGCGCGTGGCAGTGACTCGGCCTCGTAGGGCGATCTTGCCGACAAGTGGACTCGGGTCTGGCTCACTGCGGACGGCTCACTGCGGGCGACTGACTACGGGCGCCTGACTGCGGGCGCCTGGCCAGTGATCGCATACAGGACCCGGACGCGACCCGGTCGTCCACGCACGTTCGGTCGCGAACACGATCCCATCGGTGGCGTCCTCCTTGCCGTCGACCCCGATGATGTAGGCCTCGTAACCCTTGAGCGAACGAGCAATCTCAGGCCCGTCGTCGCCGGCGACCACGAGCGCAGTGGCCAGGGCATCGCACAATGGAAGGCTCGAACCGAGAACGGTCGCCGAGGCGGTACGGAAGAGCATTCTCCCGTCCCTCGGATTGATGAGGTGCGGGCCACGCTCGTAACAACCGGACGTGGCAACGGCGCGGTCTGTCTCGAGCACGCACGCAAGCGCCTCGGGCCTCCACGGATGGCGGACCCCTATCCGCCACGCGTGCGCGTCCCTGGGCAATCCGAGGACCGCGATATCGCCGCCGCCATTGACGATCGCGGCCTCAACGCGAGGGAGCCGCAGGATGGCGACCGCCTGCTCGGTAGCCCAGCCTTTGACCAGGCCCGTCGGGTCGAAACCCCCAGGCATCGCCCAGGGATCGAACCAACCCTGCGAAAGCGCCCGCGCCTCCTCGCACAGCTCGAGGACGAGAGACATCTCGGGAGGAGCGTCTTCGAGGCAGAGGAGCCCGGCGCGGAAGCGGCTAATCGGGCTTCCCGGCTTCCAAGTACTGAAGATGTCGTCCAGTTCGTGCAGCCTCGCGCAGGCCGAAGCTACGGCGACACGGGCGTCTACGGCCGGGCATTCACCCGGTTCGACGTGGAACGAAACCACCGTCCCCATCACGGGCTCAGCGTGCACGATCACGCCGGCGACATCACTTCACCCCGAGGAGGTCCAGCGCCGACTGGGCAGAGTAGGCGTAAGCCTCGCTTGTGTAGGTGGCGCCCGAGATTCCGTTGATGTGTGCGCTCTGAGCCGAGAGAACCTCGTTACGCAACAAGGGTATGACCTGTTGTGCAAGCGACTGAGAGTACTGCTCGGCCGTCTGAAGCCTCGCTACGGACACGTCTGTGATGCGACTCCCCCTAACGGTGACCTTCACGGCAAGCGTCCCGTAGCCGTACTGCTCGCTGGTCCCGACGGCTGTCGTGGCCGCCCCGGTGGTGGAGGGAGGATTTGTCGCGGTCGGAGACGGGCTGGCCGGGGCCGCAGGACCGGCGCCGCCTAGGACCGAGGGCGCGCTGCCCGCGTGCATCGCGACGATGCCAGCAAGTCCGGCGGCGCTGGCGACGACGACAGCCGGAGCACGTCTCATCCTGTGCAGCTCCTTGGTAGTAGTTGCGTGGCCTCGAGCCGATCGATCCTGCGCTCTCACAGGGAATAGACCTCGAAGTGGACGGAATCCTTCGGGACCCCGAGCTGCAGCACAGTTGCGACTATCTGATCGACGAATCCCTCAGGTCCTGACACGTAGACGTCCCGATTCCGTAGATCCGGCACGAGCTCGGAAAGACGATCGATCCGCACCTCTGAGCGAGAACCGACGAGCTCGTGAACCCGGCCCTTCCTGTGGCGGACGAGCTCGGCAACCTCGGATCCAAGGATCAGCTCCTCGGTGCTCGAGGCGCGAAGGATCACGACTGGATCGCAGTTTCGAGGAAGGTCCTCGAGCAACGAGCGGATGGCCGTCACGCCGATGCCCCCGGCGATGAGCGCGACCTTGGAGTGGCGACGGGCATGAGTTGTGAAGGCTCCATAGGGCCCTTCGATGGCAACGCGGGTGCCGGGCCGCAGCCTGGCCACGGCCGACGAGTAGTCACCGATGCCCTTCACAGTGATACGCAGGAAGGGCGGTCGTGGCCGCGCCGAGAGCGAGAACGGGTGGGCCTGCCACCACATCCCCTTGGTGAGGAAGCGCCACTCGAGAAACTGCCCACCTGCGACAGCGAGGCGGTCGAGGTGGTTGCCACGACAGACGACCGAGACCGTACCCGGTCCTTCCGGGTGGACCTCTACAACCTCGAGGCGGTGACGGAACGTCCGGAAAAAGGGCAGTCCGAATCGGTAGACGAGCACAAGGCCCGCGGTCGAAGCCCAGAGCACAGACCAGACGAACCTCGTGAGCGGGTGCCCTACAAACGATGGTCCGAGCGCGATCTCGTGGGCGAACGCGAGAGCGAGCGCGAGGTACATGAAGAGGTGGACGGCCCACCACGTCTCCCTGCGGAGCCGCCGGCGAATCGAGTAGACGGACGTGACCGCGATCGCGACCATCACCACGAGTGCGATCGTCGCCGTCAGCATGTCGGGGTACGACCTGATGAACGCCCCGATCTGGTGCCACACGCCGGTTCGCGCGGCCTCGGCGTAGGCGAAGGTGAGCAGCAAGGCGTGGGCGACGATGAGGGAGATGGGCCACGGGGCCAGCCGGCGGTGCGACGCGAGCAGCTTGTCCTGCCCGAGCACTCGCTCAACGACCGGGACCCGGCTGACGAGAAGCACCATGATCAGCGCCAGGTAGGTGCCGGCCAGGCCTGTCAAGTTCCCGAGGAACATGGCGACACCTCCCGGCGCCTCAAGCTGTTTCCAGCTCTCGGCGGTGACGGCGAGGCCTATGCATGCCCCGAAGCCAAGCCCGGCGAGGATCGTTGCGACCTCGGCGATGACGGGCCGCGGAACAGCTCCCGGCCGGGAGATGACGGACTGCCGGCCGTGCGTTGCACCGTGCGGGGTGTAGGTAGGGTCAAAGGTGAGCGAGGCCATGTTGGCTCTGACCCTACGAAGGTGGCTATCCAAGGCGAGCCCAGCAAGCGGTAAAGATTCGACAAGGAGAATCGACTCGACCCATCAAGCCGGTCAAACTTGAGCTTCCTCGTGGTGGGGCTGCTGGCACGTCCGACAACCCGATCCTGATCTGCTGTGGAAAGCTATCGGAGCAGTGCAACTTCTCGTGGTCGAAGACGACGATGCCATCGGCGAGCCCCTAGCAGCCGGGCTTGGTCGTGAAGGCTTCGACGTGACTCTTGTCCAGACGGCCGCGGCCGCTTTGTCAGCACCACCGGCCGATCTCGTGCTTCTCGACCTCGGGCTTCCCGATGCCCACGGTTTCGAGGTCTGTAGGCAGCTGCGCGCACGCTCCTCGGTTCCGATCATCATTGTCACTGCACGCGACGACGAGACCGACCGAGTGGTGGGCCTAGAGCTCGGAGCCGACGATTACGTCGTCAAGCCGTTCGGCTTCCGGGAGCTCGTCGCCCGTATACGCGCCGTCAGCCGTCGGAGCACGTCTCCGCCGCCCGTGCCCGGTCCGCAGGTCATCGGCGAGCTCGAGATCGACCGTCGCTCACACCGTGTGTTGCTGGCCGGGGAGGAAGTGCTGCTCACCCCGAAGGAATTCGATCTGCTTGCCCTGATCGCTCTTGATCCCGGTGCGATGGTCACCCGACGGGAGATCCTCGCCGTGGTTTGGGACCCTCATTGGTACGGCACTTCCAAGACGGTGGACGTCCACATCGCTTCTCTCCGCAAGAAACTTGGCAACCCTGCGTGGATCGAGACAAGCAGGGGCGTCGGATTCCGGCTCGCCGTTCCTCAATGAGGCGGCGGCTTCTCACCGGTTTCTTCCTCTTCGCGCTCGTTCTTGTCGTCGCGCTCGAAGTTCCGCTCGGGCTCAGCCTGGCCCGTAACGACCGGACCACCTCGATGTCGGAGGTCCAACGCGACGCCTCGTCGCTCGCCGTGCTTGTGGCCGCCGGGCTGAGCCACGGCGGCGGATCCGGCCTCCAGCTCGTCGTCAACCAATTCGCCCGCGCTGACGGCGCTGTCGTCGCGGTCGTATTGGCTGGGCACGTCTTGGCGGCGGCGGGGAGCGGCGTCGTCGAGGAGCTGAGCGACGCCCGCACGAAGGCGATCATCAGGTCGGCTGCCGCTGGCCACACCTCAGGCGAGGAGGGTTCGAATGATCCCGACGACGACTTCCTGTACGTAGCTCTACCCGTGGCGATTTCGGCACCGGGCCCGAGCGGCTCCTCGTCCTTGAGCCATGGGTCCGACGTAGTCCTCCTTGTCGCCGAGTCGGCGGCGCCTCTTCACTCGCGCATCAGGAACCACTGGATCACTCTGACCCTCTTCGGAATCGGTGTGCTCGCCGTGGCCACAGCCCTCGGGACGGTTCTCGCGAGATCCCTGACCCGCCCACTCGAGGGCATCGAGGCAGCCGTTGCTGCGGTCGGCGCTGGCCGTTTGTCTGAGCGGGTGCCGATTGGGCGCGGTCCCGCTGAGCTCAACGCGCTCGGTGAGACCGTCAATGAGATGGCGGACCGCTTGGAGGAACTCGTCCACACTCAGCGGGCGTTCCTTGCGGACGCCTCCCACCAACTCCGTACTCCCCTTACGGCGTTGCGCCTCCGTCTCGAGAACCTCGAGGACACGCTCGACCCCGAACAGCGAGCCGATCTCACGCCTGCCCTCGCTGAAGCCGATCGGCTCTCCAGGATCGTCGACGGACTGCTCACGCTCGCGCGAACCGAGGGCGGCGTGCGACCAGCGAGAGAATCGGTCGACGTCGAAGCCGCCTTGCGCGACCGTGCAGAAGCATGGGGCGCCCTCGCCGAGGAACGTCAAGTGGCTCTCGCGTGCAGGTCACCGGCCGCTTCTGGCCCGCATGCTCCGGTCATCAGAGTGCTTGCTTGTCCCGGTCATTTCGAGCAGGTCCTCGACAACCTGCTCGCGAACGCGCTCGAAGTGACGCCCTGCGGTGGCAGCGTGTCGCTGCAGGCGGTTCGCGTAGGGAAGAGCATCGATGTCCATGTGATCGACGACGGGCCTGGCATGAGTCCCGGCGACAGGGCGAGAGCTTTCGACCGGTTCTGGAGACGGGAAGGCGCCCCACATGGCGGCAGCGGCCTCGGACTCGCCATCGTCGCTCAGCTCGCCAGGATGTCGGGCGGGACCGCATGGCTCGACGCTTCCCCGACCGGCGGGATCGACGCAGTCGTGCGACTCGAGGCCTGTGATGGTTGAGCGTGCAGCCGCGAGAGGTTGGCGGCGCGGCTGGAGATCCCGTCTCGTCCGGGCCATCCTCGTCGTGCTGGGACTCTTTGGAGCCCTTGTCCTCGCCGGACTGGGATACGAGCTGAGCCTTCCCAGCGTCGCGAATGCCCCAGCACGAGTGGCGACAATCGTCCGCACGCACAGGGCCCAGCTCGGTGGCCTACCTGTGCCGACCAAGTTGGGCGAGGCAGTGGTCGCCGTCGAGGACGAACACTTCTACTCGAACGTTCTGGTGAATGTCTTCGATGGTGCGGCGCGTGCCGCGCTGGCGACGTTGCACACCAGTGGCGACCCCGGCGGAAGCACCATCGCCCAGCAGCTGGCAAAGCAGCTCTACCCTTCGGGCACCGGGTTCGGCGCCACGTTGGAGCAGGTCGGGCTTGGACTCAAGCTGGCGGTGAGCTACTCGAAGCCCGAGATCCTTGAGATGTACCTCAATGCCATCTACTACGGGAACGGATGCTGGGGTTATGTGACTGCTGCACGTGGGTACTTCGGGGTCGGTCCCAACCAGCTGACCTGGGCCGAGGCCGCCATGCTTGCAGGGCTTCCGCAGGCACCGTCCGCCTATGACCCGATCCGGCACTTCGCGCTTGCCAAGCAACGACAGCGTCAAGTACTCGACCAACTGGTTGCGAACCACATCCTCACCGCTGCACAGTCGGATGCCACCTATCAGGCTCCGCTCCCCCTTCACCGTTGATCAACCGGCCGACCGAATAGGCCGCAACTGCACCCCTGCGAAGTAGGAGGCGCGAGGCACGACGTGTCAGATCTGGCGAGTGGCCATCGTTCTGCTCACAACAGGCGCGTTTCGGAACCTGCGGCCGCGGATGTCCAACTCGTCCCCAGCAATTGGTAAAGACTCGACAAAGGCCGCCTGATACCTGGTGGTTTTCGTATTTGCAGCTTGTGGGGACGTTTAGGATTGGAACGTGTCAGCTCTCACTAACTCGACACGTCAACGCCAGGACTCGATCGTGATGAGTGCGTTGGCGGCTGTCAGGATCGACTTTGTCCCAGAGCGCAAGCACCCCACGGTTGCTCGCCTCCTGGTCGCGACCGTCGTGTCCCTCATCGGGTTGTTGGCGGCAGACGCGGTCCTCGTGGCAATCGGTACGAGGATCTTCCCCTCCACCAGTGGTTACGTGCACTTCCGGTTCTCCGACTACGGAAGACTGACGACCATCGGCGTGATCGTCGCCTGCGTCGCGTGGCCCGTCATGACTCGAATCTCGTCAGCTCCACGCTGGGTCTTCTTGCGCATGGCTGTCCTTGTGACGGCGGTGTTGTTGCTACCGGACCTTTACATCCTTGCCAAGGGCCAGCCCGTCAAGGCAGTCCTCGTGCTGATGATCATGCACCTGGCGATCGGCCTGGTGACCTACAACGCCCTCGTACACCTCGCCCCGGCGAGGCGAAGCACGCTCGATCCAGGTGGCCATCGATGGCGGTACCACTAGGTGCCTGGTGTCTTTCG
>PLIM01000030.1 GCA_003139355.1 Acidimicrobiaceae bacterium
CGCAGCTGGCGTCTTGATCACCGCGGACCTGAAGGACGCCTCGCCCGACCAGACGCTCACGGTCACACCACCCGGCAACTGGACAGTCGACCAGTTCCTCTCCGAGCTCGACGGGCTCAAGTCCGACGCCGCGGCCAGCAAAGTCCTCGCGGCCATGACGAACGACCCCACCAGCATCACCCAGGCCCTGTCCCAGTTGAGCGGTCCCGGTTCGAAGCTCGGGGGCCTCGCCTACTCTGTCGTGAACGGTGGGCACGGCGGCTACGCCGTCCTCATTTACCCGGACACGAGCCCACCCGAGGTGAGCTCCATCGGTGAGGTGGTCGGCAACGACCACACCCTCGTGCTCTCCCCGGATGATTGGGCTGGCACAAAGCTGGCCCCGACCACCACTCTGAACGTCGTGATCCAAAAAGGGCTTCTCACTGCGGTCCCGACATTCCCGCAGTGGGCCACCGGAGCCGCGGTTCCGGGCTGGCAGCTCACTACCAACATAGCGATCTCCGTGTCGGAGGGCTTCCAGTACTTCGGCTGGCCTTACCCGAGCACCGAAACGGGCGCCTGCTCCTGAACGGGTGCCGCTGACAGCTGAGCCCCACCGGACGCAGCGAAGTGTGTCGGCATCGTTCGCCGACGACACGAGTGCCGTTCAATTGATCGCGGATCGTCCGGCGGTCCCGGCCGAGATCCCGGGCGGTGGCCGAGATCGACCAGGCCTGCTCGCGTAGTGCAACTGCTCCCATGTCCTCATTCCCTGTGAACATGAGAGAGGTTCCCCTTCTGAGGTAGTGGCTTGGACACCACAAGCCTCGGGAGGGGGGCCACTCCCGGTGCTGGACGACCAGTCCACCGGGGGCTCAGGACCGGGGAATTTCGATGAGCAGGTCTGGTCAGTTCAAACTGAGCGTGGCCACCGGCCCGGTCCAACCAACTGAGTACCGCACCAGCTGCCGATCCCGAGGTCGTACTCCGCGCCGGTAGATGGCCGATGTGTTGGCATGATCTTGGGCATGGTCGCGATGTCGGTCGTGCGGTTCGAGGAGTTAGTGGCCAACGCTCTCGATGGAATACCCGCCGAGCTTGGCGCGGCCATGGAGAATGTTGCCGTCATGGTGGATGATCACAGCCCGCCTGGACGACTGCTCGGCCTCTATGAGGGCGTCCCGCTGACGAGCCGAGGGGCCCACTACTCGGCCGCCACTCCAGATCGCATCACGATCTACATGGCAACGATCTGCGGAACATGCCAGACAGCGGAGGAAGTTGTCGAGGTGGTTCGCCGGGTGGTGATCCACGAGGTCGGGCATCACTTCGGTATCGATGACAAGCGTCTCGAAGAACTGGGATGGGGGTGAGCCGGCACCGTTGCGCAGGCGACGAGCGCCGAGCGACGGCTCGCGTGTTCTCAAACTTGGCGGGCAGTGGACACAACGTCGTGGACCGAGCCGTAAGTGGCCCGGCCGGAGGCACGACACCGCCGAGGTCGTGACTATGTGCCCAGTCCCGGCGACAGGTCCAGGTTACGAGGCGAGCACCTCCTAACCTTGGCGTTGCCGACAACCCGTTCGAACCGCACCAGCTGGTCCCCCCTGAAGTGCCACACATGGGCGGAGCTGGTACGGAAGCCTTGCGGGCGTCTGCTGAGCTAGACAGGTCGGCATGGAACAACTGAGCCGGGGCTCGGCCCGGTTCGCCGAGGAGCTCCGCCGCCTCGGAGTCACCAGCGATGTGAAGGAGATGCCCGAGAGCACCAGGTCGGCGGCAGAGGCCGCAGCCGCCTTGGGTTGCAATGTCGCCCAGATCGTGAAGTCGCTGATCTTCCGCTCCGTCGTCGCTGACGAGGCGGTGCTGGTCCTGGCGTCGGGTGCAGACCGCGTTGACGAGTCCCGCTTGGCCGAGGTCGTTGGCGAGCAGGTAGAGAAGGCCACCGGCAAGTTCGTGCGGGCCCGCACCGGGTTCGCCATCGGCGGCGTCCCGCCCGTGGGCCACGCCCAGCCTCTTGTCACCTATCTCGACGAGCACCTGCTCGATCACGCTCTCGTGTGGGCGGCGGCCGGCACGCCGAGGGCTGTCTTTTCCATCAAACCCGCCGATCTGATTCGAATCACGTCAGCCAAGGTCGTGGCAGTTGCGACTGCCCAAGCCGGCGGCCACCGACCGAGCGCGCCAGCGCCCATCCCGCCTCGGCAGTGCGAGCCCGCTCGACCCAGTTGGTCGCGTCGAGCCCGATAAGGACAGTTACCTCGGGGCTGGGGCGGTTGCGGAGTCCTGCACGGCCTCGTTGTCGCGCCAGGTTTGCCACAGATAGCCGGCGAGCGGCGAGACCACCACCAAGGCGACGATCACCCAGCCCCACCAGTAGAGGGACACGGCTTCGTGCAGCACCAGGTACCCGCTCGCCGATGGCGTGGCGGAAAGGTGTACGAGGTCGGTCGGCGTCGAGCAGCGGTCCGAGCAGGCGAGCGTGGAGATTGGTGTGTCGGCTGGCGACACTCGTCGTCGGACTTGCCTCTTGGCGTCCATGCCTTGAACGGTTAGCGTCCAATCGTTACAGCAGAAGTCTCTGATCGTCGTGGCAGATACGGATCGAGAGCCTGGTGCGAGGAGGAACGGTGGGAAACAAGAAGCTCTGGGTGGCCATGGCAGTGATACCGCTCTTGGCCGCTGGCCAGTGGGCGGCGTCGACAGCCTCGGCGCAGCCGAAAGCGAGCTCGGGCCTAGCGCCCTTGACGTCGTCCCAGGCGGCTGCGCTGTCCACCAACGTCACCAAGAAGGTCATCGTGGTCTTCAGGAACCAGGTAACGAGGGACCCGGCGTCGCGTGGCTTGGTCCAGGCCAGGCGTCGTGTCGAAACCCAGGATCAGCATCCGATCCTGAGCGAGCTGAGCGAGACCAAGGCCAGGAACGTCCACTCCTACACCCTTGTCAACGCGGTGGCTGCGACCGTCTCCCCGGGAGAAGAAGCCCGCTTGAGGGCCGATCCTGCGGTTGCAGAGGTCGTCCCCGACCAGATCATCCGGCTGGCCAGTCCCTTCGACGCTTCTAGGACGTCCCGGCACGGGAGCACTCCAGCCGGACGCACTCCTCCGCCCGGTACCTGTCCTGCACCGGGCGCTCCGCCGCTACTGGAGCCCCAGGCCCTCCAGGCCATCGGCGCCGACTCGACTGATCCCAACGCCATAACGGCCCGGTCGCTCGGCATCGACGGGTCGGGCGTGACCGTCGCCTTCATCGCCGACGGCCTCGACGTCAACGACCCCGACTTCATCCGCCCGGACGGCACTCCCGTCTTCGTCGACTACAAGGACTTCAGCGGCGAGGGTACCTCGGTGCCGACCGGCGGCGGCGAGGCGTTTCTCGACGCCAGCTCCATCGCGGCTCAGGGCAATGAGGTCTACGATGTCAGCAACTACAGCTCGTTGCCATTGAACCGTCCCTGCGACATCCGCGTCGAGGGCGTGGCCCCCGGGGCCAGCCTGGTCGGCCTGGACATCTTCGGGGCCGGGGACGCCGGGTTCAACTCGTCGTTCCTCCAGGCCATCGACTACGCAGTGTCAGTCGACCACGTCAATGTGCTGAACGAGTCGCTCGGCAACAACTACTACCCCGACGACCAGGCCAGCCTGGATCTCATCAAGCAGGCCAACGACGAGGCGGTCGCGGCGGGAACCACCATGACGGTTTCCAGTGGCGACGCCGGCGTGACCGACACCATCGGCACTCCGTCCACCGACCCCGACGTCATCTCCGCTGGGGCCTCGACCACCTACCAGGTCCCGGCCCAGCTCGGCTACGGCGGCTTCCAGTTCCCGGGAGTCACCGGCTATCTCAACAACAACATCAGCGCCCTCAGCTCCAGCGGGTTCGCGCAGGACGGGGCGACCATCTCACTGGTGGCCCCCGGTGAGCTCAACTGGGCGCTGTGCTCCACCGACACCGCGAGCTACGCCGATTGCACTGACCTCGCCGGACAAGCCGCCCCGGTCGAGGAGAGCGGTGGGACCAGCGAGTCTGCGCCCCTCACCGCCGGCGTAGCCGCCTTGGTCATCCAGGCCTACGCCAAGACCCATGGTGGTGCCCAGCCCAGCCCAGCCCTGGTCAAGCAGATCCTTACGAGCACCGCTGACGACATCCAGGCCCCTGCCGACGAGCAGGGTTCCGGCCTCTTGGACGCCTATCGTGCGGTGCTGGCCGCCGAGTCCTACGAGATCCCGGCGCCGGCCCACACGCCAGACACCCTCCTCGAGAGCACGTCGCAGTTCAACTCGGAGGCGGCGGGCGGGACGCCCGAGGCCTTCACCGAGCAGCTGACCAACCTCGGATCGACTCCGGACACTGTCAGAGTCGACAGCCGGACCCTGGGCGCCTACTCGATGGTCAAGACCGCCACTGTCACTCTGAGCGACTCGACCAGCCCGCAGAGCGTCGACTACCAGGGAATGACCGACAATTACGAGGTGGTGCAGTTCTATGTCCCGCGCGGTGTGGACCGGCTCAACGGCTCGATCGCGTACCAGGCAGCCACGAGCGACCTGTCCGCGCGGGTCCGCCTGTCACTGGTAGACCCGGAGGGTGAGCTGGCCGACTATTCGCTGCCACAGGGCATCGGCAACTACGGCGACGCCCAGGTCGCCGACCCGGCGCCAGGCATCTGGACGGCCTACATCTGGAGCCGTGACAGCGCCGGGGGCGGGACCACGGGCCCGGTGGTGTTCGGGGCGAGCGTCGCCGACTACCAGAGCTTGGGCATCGTCAGCCCATCGACGCTGACCATCGCTCCCGGAGCGACCAAGCCGGTGACACTGTTTGTGCGCATCCCGCGCACGCCAGGTGATATGGCCGGTTCACTGCTGGTCGACTCGCGGTCGCAGCCAGGCCTGGCCATCCCGGTGACGCTGCGGACGCTCGTGCCGAGCCGCCCGATCGGGTTCTCGGGCGTCCTGACCGGAGGCAACGGCCGGGCATCGTTTACCGGGGTGACCGAGTACTACCAGCTCGACCTGCGGGCAAACGAGCCCGAGCTCAACGCCTATGTCACCTTGGCCGACAACCCGAACAACCAGACCTACGCCTGGCTGATCGACCCCTCGGGGCAGGCCCAGGCCTTCCAGAGCAACGGGGTCATCACTGCGGACAGCGGCGGGAACCTCACTTACACCAACACCCTCGGGACCAACGTCCACGTGGTCAACCCCGCTGCTGGCTTGTGGACCCTGATCATCACCTTCGCCCCCACAGTGTCGGGGACGGCCCTCAGCGAACCCTTCACTGTCAACCTCGACGAGAGCCCGGCCGACGTGACGGCCCGGGGGGTGCCGCGGGGCAACCGGATCAACGCGGGTCACCCTGCCACCGCCTCGATCAGGGTGACCAACACCGGAACCGGGCCCGAGGCCTACTTCGTCGACGGCCGCACCGACGCCCTGACCCAGTACTCCTTGCCGGCGCTCGACGGACCCGACACCACGGTTCCGCTCAACTTCAGCCAGAACATCCCGTTCTACCTGGTACCGAGCGAGACCACGTCCATCGAGGGCACGGCCTCGACCACCGGAACCGAACCGATCCAGTTCGACATGGGCGCTCCGACCGGTGATCCCGACGTGGTCTCCGGCCAGGGCGCGTCGGTGGCGGCGGGGGTGACGGGGAGCCCGGTCACGGCGGGGGAGTGGGACATCGCCCCTGACGTGGTCGGCCCGTTCGGGGCCAGCGGGGCTGCTTCGCCAGAGCCTGTCGACACGACCCTCACGGCAACTACCGAGGCCTTCGACCCGGCAATCAGCTCGGGCACAGGTGACCTCTGGCAGATGGCCGTCGGCGGAGGGCTGACGGTGACCCCGGTCGTCGTCGAGCCGGGCCAGAGCGCCACCATCCCGGTGACAATCGCCCCGACCGGCACCGCGGGAACGGCCGTCTCCGGAGTCCTGTACCTCGACGACGACAGCCTGTGGTCCCTCTACGGAGGCCTGGCTGTCGACGCCAACACCGTTGCGGCGATCCCCTACAGCTACAGGATCTCGAGATGACCAGGATGCGGAGCTCTGGGGACCGAGGCGGAAACAGGTGATCGGTGCCCACCGGCGCACATGCGCCGGTGGGCACCGGCGATAGCCGACCTCGGCCAGCTCCGAGCGACTGGCCAGGTACCGCCCAGGCCGGCACACGGATGAGCCCGCCCTAGGAGGGGCTTACCCGACGCCGCCACATGCGGCAGACCGAGGACCGGCCTGCTCGGGTGGGCGCACACCTCCACTCTGCCTCGCGGGAAGGAGCGTCACCTGACCAAGACAGCGACTGCCGGAATCAGCGACCACTTCGGTCGGCCACGACGAGGATCTTGACCTCGCCACCCGAGGCGATGGCGGCGAAGGCCTCCGCCGCTTTGGGGAGTGGGAAGGTGGCAGTGACGAACCGATCGGCATCGAAGGCGCCACTGGCGATGATGTCGATAGCGTCCTCGAAGTCCTCCCAGCGGTACGTGGTCGCTCCTTGGATGCGGATCTGGTACTCCTGGATCACCGGCAAGTCGACGGTCGCTGGCTTGCGTGCTCCTCCCAGCACCACAACGGTGCCCCCCTTGATGGCCATCTTTACCGCCTCTCCGAGGGTGGCCTGGTTGGCCACGCAGTCAAAGACGACGTCGACGCTTTCCCCCAGCTCGCCTCGGACCACCCCGGCCAGGTCGTCGACTCCTGCGTCGACCACGGCGTCGGCCCCCAAAGCCAGAGCCAGCCGGCGCTTGGCGGCCAGGGTGTCTGTGCTCAGGACCTTTCCCGCCCCGGCACGTCGGACAGCGGTGAGGGCCAGCAGCCCGATGGTGCCCGAGCCAAGAATGGCCACCGTCTTGCCGGCCAAGTCCCCGGCCAGCCGCACAGCGTGCACCGGCGTGGCCAAGGGCTCGATGAGCGCCGCCTGGTAGTCACTGAAGGCTTCGGGCACTTTGTGCAGCCGTTCAGCCGGCACCGAAAAGACGTCGGCCATCCCGCCCTCCCGGTACCCGCAGCCGAAGAACTCCAGGTTCTCACAGAGGTTCTCCGCCTGGTGCCGACAGGGCTTGCAGTGGCCGCACACCAGGGTCGGCTCGACTGTCACCCGGTCTCCAACTACGACGTTGCCCACGCCGTCGGCGACGTCGACCACCACACCGACCACTTCATGTCCGGGGTAGTAGGGGGGTGAAAGAAAAGCGTGCTCGCCGTGGGCGCCGGCCTTGTCCGAGCCGCACACCCCCGACACCGACATCTCGACCAGCGCTTCACCGGGCTCAAGTGGCGGCACGGCCTCAGTGAGCACTTCGACAATGTCGGGGGCACTGACAACGACGCGTCGCCGGGTCGGTTCTTTGGTCATGGCATCTCCTATGGCTGTCGAGCGGTTCTCGCGCGGTCGTTCGCAGGTCGGATCGGGCTGCTGGCGGGGTTGGTCATGACAGGCCAATTCCAGGGGTGGAGGGCTGCCCCATGGCCCTTGTCGCACGGCACGCCGCCGCATAGACCGAAAGCACATCGCGAACCGCTTGAAGGGCAAGGGTCCTGGGCGTGAGATCCAAAGCCCCGCTGGCTACGCGTGGATAGAGCGTCGGAAGGAATTGGCTGATCAGCGACTTAGGGATACCGGTCCTGGTCAAGCGGTCCAGGAGCCTTTGGACCGCTTCTTGTGACGCCGAGGACGCCCAGTAGTAGCGGATACGGTCGCTGTAGCCGAAATGGCGGAGCACACGCTGGCTGTCCGGCTCACCCCGACAGTGCGACTGCCAATACCCGGGGTTGGCAAGCATCTCGTCTTCCATCTCTGCCATCAATGAGTGCTCGCACCAGCTGGGATCCAACTCTGCCGCGATGTGGTCGAGTGCATAGAGCGCTTCGCGTAGAGCAAAGGTGAGGCCCGGCCCGACCTTCAAGATTGCAAAGCCGTCGCTGACCAGCCTGGCGAGGCTCTCTGGGGGCTGATAATCCGTAGAGTGCACCTCGAACACCAGCCCTGGCATCTCGCCCAGCGCGGCAGCGAGCTCACGAGCACGCTCCGGCTGGTAGACCACGACGTTGCGGTCGTCGAACTCGACTCCGGGCTGTACCACCAAGGCGATCACCGCCTCGAAGCAGGCCTCGGCCCCAGCGGCAGCGAAGGCTCGCCGATGCGCTTGGAGAGTGGCGGCGACGGCTTCTGGCCGAGTCACCTCGAGATGCTCGATCTCCTCCGCCGCGCCGCCGGGGACCGGCACCTCGGTGCCGATGACGTAGCGAGGCGCCGTGGAGGTGTCAGCCGCCACGGCTTGGGCGATAACAGCGAGGCGGGCGGCGCGCTCGGCCGTCACGGAGTCCGGCAGGTGGTCGGGCTCGCCTTGACAGCCCATGCTGGTGTCGAGGTGGATCTTCTCGTACCCGGCGGCGACGTAGGCGGCCACCATCGCCTCAGCTTGGCCCAACGCCGCTTCGGCGGGCAGGTGCCGCCACGGACTGGGGCCGAGGTGATCGCCACCAAGAACTATGTCCCGGCGTGGGAACCCGACCTGATCAGCGATACGGTGCACCTGGTCGCGGAAAGCGACCGGGGTCAGACCTGTGTAGCCGCCTTGGTGGTTGACCTGGTTGCAGGTGGCCTCGATGAGCACCGAGGTTCCATCGGAGGCGGCCTGGCGTATCGCCGCCTCGACCACCATCGGATGCGCCGAGCACACCGAGGTGATCCCGGTCGGCCCGACGCCGGCACGGCTGCCGCGGAAGTTGACGAGGGCTCTCGGGCGCGTCATGCGGCCTGGTTCCTGGGCGCCCGACCTCAAGGCGTCGAGCTGGGCGAAGCTCGAGGTGCCTTCCATCGGGCCTCTGATGCCCACTGCCCGGGCACCGCTGGCGTTGGCATAATCGAGGCTCTCCTCCACGCTGCGGCCCTGCAGCCGGCAGGTGATGAAGGTGGCGCCGAAACAGTCGCCGGCACCGGTAGGGTCCAACTCGTCCACGGGATAACCCGGCGCGCTCAGGCTGCCATTGGCGTCGTGGTAGGTTGCCCCCTCGGCGCCGTTCTTCACCACGATGGCGGTGACTCCCAAGCCCAGGATCTCGCGGATCGCCGCCTCCGGCGTCGTGGCCCTGGTCAGCAATGTCAACTCCTCGCCGCTGGGCAAGAACGTGTCGCAGTACTCCAACATGGTCTCGAGAGCTGCGCGCACCTCCGGGTCACGAGCCACCTCTTTGCGGATATTCGGGTCGAAGGAAATTGAGCCACCGTTGCTCTTCACCAACTCGACTGCCTTCGTCGTCATCTCGCTCAAGTGGGCAGAGAAGAGTGACGCGCCGGAGACATGCAAGTGGCCGCACTCCCCCAACAGCTCCGCCGCTGCGTCTGTCAACCGCACCTGACCGCAAGCGCTGTTGCTTATGTTGTATACGAAGTCGCGATCTCCACTGTCGCGGTAGCGGACAAAGGCGCTGCCCGTCACGAACCCCGGGAGAACCTCGATGGCTTTGACGTCGACGCCGTCGTCGCCGAGCCGTTTCAGGTTCAGCCAGCCGAAATCGTCGTCCCCGACGCAGCTGATGATGCCGCAGGCTTGACCGAGCTTGGCGACCTGGTCGATGAAGATCGCCGGAGCACCACTCGGGAACGGGCCAACCAGTTGCACAGGCTGGCGAAAACCGTGGCCCCGCTCCTCCGCCACGATCTCCACCAGGATCTCACCGAGAGTTGCGACCTTTGGCACTTGTGCCTCTCTCTGTGAGGGTGGTGCACCTCCCGCTCGCGACTTTCCCATGCCCATGACAGTGCTGTCCGCCTCTCTTTCCTACCTCAGCTCCTGTCGCCAGGAGGTTACCCGGGGTGCGCCGAGGTTAGCGCGCCATTGTCCACCGTCTCTCCTCTCCAGAGGCGTTGCCAACCCGCTGCCGCACGACGAGAGACGTACCGGTGCCTCGCTCGAGTTGATGGGCACGGTCTCCCGTAGCAGCTCGTGGCCGAACACCTCGTTGGCGGCAGCGATGCCTCCTTCCGCATCTGCCGCGAACCTGACAACGCCTTGCTGAACGAAGTCACGACCATCGGTGAAAGTAAGGATTCCGACGCAAGACACTGGCCCTTTCTAGAAAACGATTTACCTGCTGCTTCCTAAGATTCCAAGAGGTTAGAACGCCCGGTGTAGGGACTTTAGGCCCTAATAGCTATAGCCTTTGGGTCAATGCTCGCGGCCAAGAGCCGCCGCCAGCGTGTGTCGTTGTGGGTCTTGCGGTAATCGTGTACCACGGTTGCAGTCCGATGTCAAGCCCTCAAGAGGTCGATGTCCCTTGAAGTGCCGTGGATGCCGGGACCCACCACTGAGGTTGGGTCATCAGGTGACCTTTGGCGTGAAGAACCACCAGCACATCGGAGGAGACCCCCAAGGACCCGTGTCCAGTCTGACCTCGACGAACTGCTCGACGCGATCCGCGCCGGCGACGATATCGACGTTATTGGGGAGGCGGTCTGCTTCGTGCTCCGAGAGCTCATCGAGGTCAAGGCGACCGAGCGCATCGGAGCCATGCGCTCCGAACGCGCTGAGTCTCGAACGACCCAGTAGAACGGCAACCGTGAGCGACTGCTCTCGACCGAGACCGACGATGTCACCTTCAAGACCCCGAAGCTGGGAGGCGGGAGCTTCTTCCCCTCCATCCTCGAGGGCCGCTGGCGGATCGACCGGGTGCTGTTCGCCGTCGTCATGGAGGCGTACCCGCACGGCGTCTCGACGCGAAAGCTGGACGACCTCGTCCAGGCCCTCGGTCCCGAGTCGGGGATCTCGAAATCGGAAGTCTCGCGCATCTGTGCCGAGCTCGACACCCAGCTCGGGGCTTTCAAGACAGACCAGGATGTGGTTGCCATGCCGAACGACCAACACGACGACGAGGCAGAGAACGGCTCCAAGAACGAGGCTTCGGCGTCGTCATCGAGGAGCACGACAGGCGCTTTTGAGCACATCTCACCAGGGGCCACGGTCCAACAGAGTCGTAGCTGCCGAGTACGGTCGTGGCGACTCAGCCGCAGGTACCATCGAGAGAGCTGCAGACACTACGAAGCCGAGCGGTGACACGCCAAGGTAGCTGGAGCCAGGATGGGCTCAGCCGGAGATCACTTCTCCACCATCATCGGCAAGACGATCAAGGGTCACACGTGCTACTACGTGCGAGAAGTCGCCAGAGTGGGCGGCAAGCCGAAGGTGATCTCCCAACGCTACCTGTGTAAGGCGGCCGACATCGAAGCGACGATGGCCGGCGCGACGGTGATGTCGGACCGCACCCGGCACCTCGCCTTCGGTGACCTCGCTGCGGTGTGGTCGATGTTCGAGCGGCTCAAGGTCGCCGAGATCATCGACGAGATCGTCGGCTTGCGGCGTACCGACGCGGCAGCCTTGAAAGGGACCTACATCGCCCTCGCTACGGCGAACCGGGTCGTCGACCGCTGCTCCAAGCGCAAGCTCTCTGGCTGGTGGAAGAACACGAGCGGCGACCGGCTCGCGCGCCTCCCTGCCTTTGCCCTCGACCACCGGCGCTCTTGGGACGCGATGGACGCCATCGGCAAAGACCAGCTGCAAGAGATCGAGCGTCGCGTCGTCGCTCGCCTGCTCGAAGTGTTCTCCGTCGACCTCTCGGGACTCGTGCTCGACATGACGAACTTCGCCACCTATGTCGACTCCTCGAACGACCGCGCCCCGATCGCCCAGCGCGGCCACGCCAAGCAGAAGAGAACCGACCTTCGCCTCGTCGGCCTCGGCCTTATCGTCTCTACAGACGGCGGCATCCCGCTCGTCAGCCACGCCTATGGCGGCAACCGCCCCGACGTCACCCAGCTCGCAGCGCTCGTCGAAGAGCTCGTCGCTCGCTTCGGGGCCCTGGCCGAGGGCACCGAAGCGCTCACACTCGTCTACGACGCCAGCCAAGACTCAGGCTCGAACCAGGAGCTGATCGAAGACTCGCCACTCCATTTCGTCGGCTCGCCGCCACCCTCTGACCACCCAGACCTGCTCGCTGTCGAAAGGGATCGCTACCGCGCCGTCGATGCCACACCTTTTCCCGGGCTAACGGCCTTCGAGACGAGAAGAGTCGTGTTCGGTGTCGAGCGCCGCATCGTCGTCACCCACTCGGAGAACCTCCGTGCCAAACAGGACCGGGGCTCCGAGCAGGCGCTTTCAAAAGCCTGCCGGCAGCTGAGCGCGCTCGCGGCCCGTCTCGCCGGGGGAAAGACGGCTCTCCTGACGGATCCGTGGGTCGAGATATCAAACACACGGACGTTCTTCACCGCGACGACCTCGTAGCTGTTGAGCGATGATGGGGAGATGGCTCGACCGACGCCCCCGTTCGACCCGACTCCCGAGGAGGAGGGCTACGAAGCCTCCCGCTCCTATCTGAAGAAGCGCTTCGCGACCTGGGGTGCTGAGCAGCGCGTGGAGCTCGGTACCGATGCCGGCGAGGCACCGATCCACTACAAGTACCACTACGTCGACGGTCATCTCACTCGATGGAGCTGTGCCGATCTCGACCAGGTCTATCTCGAGCTCCACCCGGCCAAGGTGATCGTGGAGGCCGATGAGCTCGAGGCGGTGCTCGACGAAGCCAAGGCCTTCCTCGCCTTTCTCGAGGACGTGGGTCTGCTCGACCCGGAAAGTGACGATCCCCGCGTGCTCGCGGACCATATCGATGCCATAGCTTCCCGGTTTCGCACGAACATGGCCGATGTCTCCCGCTTCAGCCCCGGCAAGCACCTGTGGAGTGCTGCGATCTCCGAGGGTGTCCAGCTCGACGACGAGGCGGCGGTGCAGTCGTTCATGGCGAGCTTCAACGCGCGCTCACGTGCCGAGCGTGAGCTCGTCTTCGGCCATGCACTACCAGCTACCTCGTCCCGGACGCCGTCGGGTAGGGCCACGCCGCCAGGCACCCGCCCCCGTCAGATCTCGGCGAGCCGTCGGCGCAAGCGACACTGAGCGCGCTGCAGGTGGTCTCGCCGGCTCTTCAGCCCCGCCCTGGAAGTGCCGGGCAGTAACCACCCCGATCGAGGAGTGCGAGGGCGATCAGGTGCTCGGGCTCCTTGAAACCGAAGGCCATCCGGTGTAGCACCCGCAGCTTGGTGTTGGTCGACTCGATCAAGGCGTTACTCAAGTTGTTTATCATCGCGGCCTCGATGCCCGGAAGGTGTCGACGGATCTTGCGACCGAGCTCGACAAAGGCGGGGATGCGTGAGCGTTGTGCCCAGGCGAGCCACGCCTCGAGCATGGTGAGCGAGAGCACTCCCTTGGTCCGGATCGCGATCCGGAGCTGTTCTTTCATCAGGTAGGCGCGATACAGCCGCGTGTTGACCTTTGCGATGAAGGCGAGCTTTGCTTCTTGACGCGCGGTGAGGTCCTCGGGGTTCTTCCACAGCGCGTAGCGGCAGCCCTTCAGCTCTGCGGCGTGGCCGGTCATGCCCGAGCGCCGGGCAGTGTTCCAGACCTCGCGACGGACCTCGTCGAGGGCGTCGGTGGCCCACTGGACCACGTGGAAGCTGTCGATGCAGAGCGTGGCGTTCTTGGCCCGCTCTGCGACGACGTCACCGATCCACTCGGCGCCGTCGGCCGAGACGAGGGTGATCTTGGCGCAGCGCTCACTCCCGAGCAGGTCGAAGAACCCGTTCAGCGTCTTCTTGTCGCGACCGACCGCCGCCCAGACGAGGCGCCCGGAGTCGTGGTCCACGACGACCGTCAAGTAGCGGTGCCCGCGCTTATAGCTGATCTCGTCGATCCCAATACGCGAGAGCCCGTCGAAGGGGTCACGGGCCGCGCGCCCGTCCGCGACGACGCGAGCGACGACCGAGCCTACGGTCCGCCAGGCGACGCGCATGAGCTCGCACACCGTCGACTTCGCGGTGTGGGTGACGAGCCAGGCCACTGCGTCGTCGAAGTCGCGGGTGTGACCCGCCCCATGGCGGGCCCAGGGCGCCTGGGCAACGGTCGGTCCGTGCGTCGGACAGCTCACCCTCGGCGAGTCGGCCTCGAGGAAGCACATCACCACTCCGAGGTCGAGGCATCGCCAGCGCCGGCGACCCTCGCCTTGGTCATAGCCCGGCGCGCGGACCCCGCACCGTCCGCAGCGACGCTTGGTCACCTTGCGCGGGCG
Source organism: Acidimicrobiaceae bacterium (assembly GCA_003139355.1). Lineage (GTDB taxonomy): Bacteria > Actinomycetota > Acidimicrobiia > Acidimicrobiales > Bog-793 > Fen-455. The sequence goes on from PLIM01000030.1 coordinate 14,109, forward strand.
CACGCACGCGACGACAGCGTTCGCCTCCTCGTCGATCCCCACCGACTCGATCACCGTCGCCTTGTCGACACCGAGCATCTGACGCCATACGTTGGCACCGAGCAACGCCGTTCTCCTCACCTCGTCTTCGGACCCTTCGTCAGGTCGAAAACGTAGACAGGAGGCGGCGTTGCTCGCTATTCAGCAGCTCAGGGCGCCCACGGATCCGTCAGGAGAGCC
>PLIM01000080.1:0-11743 GCA_003139355.1 Acidimicrobiaceae bacterium
GCTTCGACATGGCGTCCGGCCTTGGGTCACCGCAGCTCACAACTCCGATCGGGGGAAATGCTCTCGCGTTTTACATGTGTGACTACTCCGGGCATCACGCTCCAGTCACCTTGACCGGGCTCAGCCCGTCGTCGGGGTCGACCGCGGGGGGTTACCAGGTAACGGTCTCGGGAACTGGGTTTGGCACGACCGGCAGCCCGAATGTCGCGAGTGTCCAGGTAGGCACGGCCCACGCCACAGATGTCAGCGTCACGAGCAACACCGAGCTCACCGCAAGGTTCCCCTCGGCTGCCATGACCACGCCGCCCGGCTCTCCGAGCCCCGAGGACGGGGCCGGGCCGGCCACGGTAGTCGTGACGTTGAAGAAAGGGGAGTCGAGCGTCCCGAGCGCGGCGTCGGAGTTCAGGTATGTGGACGAGAACTCGACACCGTCGCAGATCCCGAGCGTGACGAGCGTTGGCCCCTACGGCGGGTTGGAATCGGCGCCGGCGCCGGTCACGATCTACGGCTCGGGGTTCACCGGCGCGACGAAGGTCAGCTTCGGTGGGGTGACGATGCCGCCGGCGCGCTTCACCATCAAGACGCCGTACGAGATCACGCTCACCCCGCCTCGTTACTCGAAGCAGACATCGTGCGCGGCGCTGCCGACAACTGGCGTGTACAAAGGCGTGTACACAGGTGAGAACGCCAGCAACGACATCTGCCAGGTGCAGGTCGTGGTCACCAACGCCAACGGCTCGAGCACGACGAGCACGATCCTGCCGCCGTACGAGGGCGCACTCAACTTCGACAGCATGGGTGCGCCCACTGTTCCGGCGGGGTACGAGGAGGCGCCGCAGCCGACGGAGTTCGACTACGTCCCGCGGCCGACGGTCACGTCGGTATCGACCGGCACGGTCGCCGACCTGAAGCACTGCGTCTCACCGCCGAGTGCCAAGTGCAACGCGGGCTTGCTCGCGAGCGAGTTCGGCGGTCTGCCGGCCAACCTGATCACAGTCGAGGGCACGGGCATGAACGACCTGACCCTCGAATACGCCACTTGGGGCTTGCCCATCAACGAGACCTCCGTCTTCTACCCGGTCGCGGTGACCGGGACATCCATGGAGCTGATCGCGCCGAGTCTCCCCATGGCCGACAAGCCGCCGACAGTGGGGCCGTTCGCGCTCCCGGTCGGGTTCGCGTCGATCGCCGGCGCCTCCAACGAAAGCCACATCGTTTACGCCGGTGTGCCGAACGTGTCGGAAGTCGAGAACCCGCAGACCGGCTACAGCGGGGTTCCCGACTCGGTCGCCTGCGCCAGCCCGTCGCCCAGATCGGGGTGCGGGGCGCCGATTGACATCGGCGGTGCCGGGCTGCTCCAGGTCGTCGGGCCCATCGGATTCGTCGACAACCTGACCGGGTTCTCGTTCGGCACCCAGTACAACTTCGCAGTCAAGAGTGACAAGCGCATCACCACCGAGTCGGTCGCGCAGAACCCGGCGGTCACCGATGTCGAGGTCTGCTCGGTCACGAGTTGTAGCCACAACCCGGGGACCGACGAGCTGCTCGTCTATCCACCCGGCAACCCCGGCATCGACAAGCTGGCGCCGGCCACCGGGCCCGCTCAGGGCGGAAACGAGGTGGTCATAGACGGGGCGAACCTCGGTTGCGTTGTGGCGGTGGCCTTCGGCAAGGTCGAGACCTTTGAGGCCTCGAACTCGCAGGCGCTGCTGACGTGCGGCACCACCAACCAGATAGTCGTCCTCGCCCCACCGGGGCAGGTAGGCACGAAGGTGCCGGTGAGAGTCGCGACGGTCGAGAGCATCCTTGACCGCTCAGGGCGAGTCAGCAATTCCATCCTCTACGCCTACACCCCGAGCGCGCCGAGCGCGCCGCGCGAGGTGATGGCGACGACGAAGCCCGGCACCGCAACGGTGAAGTGGGTGGCACCAGCAAGCAACGGCGGCAGCCCGGTCACGGGCTACACCGTGTCCGCCTCATCGCGAGGGCTGCCGAGCGTGGGCGAAGCGGTCAAGTCCACCGCGAGGAACTTGATCTTGGCCGACTTGCAGGCCGGCGCTCCCTGGACCTTCACCGTAAGGGCGATCTCCAAGAAGGGTGCCGGTCTTCCGGGCGTGTCGAATGAGGTCACGCCTGTGCTCGGTGACAATGGCTACCTCGTTGAGACCCCCGACGGTGCGGTCCTCGGCTTTGGCGACGTCCTGTCGCATGGGGGCATCGCCGGCGAAGGAGCCGAGGCCGCCGGCGTCGCGACGATCCCTGACGGGCTCGGCTACTGGGTCGTCACGACCACGGGTGCGGTGACGCCGTTCGGCGATGCGGGCTTCTTCGGTCAGGCATCGACGAGAAACGTCAGCGGCATCGCGTCGCTGCCCGACGGCAAGGGCTACTGGATTGTCATCAAGAGCGGTGACGTGCGCGCCTTCGGCCGCGCAAAGTCCTACGCAGGCAAAGTGCCCAAGGGCGCTGACGTCGTCGGCATAGCGTCGTCGCTCGACGGCAAGGGCTACTGGCTGGTTTCCAGCGACGGTGCTGTGACGGCCTTCGGCGACGCCCGCTCTTACGGGTCGCTTCAGGGAAGGAAACTGAGCGCACCGGTCGTAGGGATCGCGGTGACGCCCAACAGGAAGGGCTACTGGCTTGCCTCTGCAAACGGAAGCGTGTACCGCTTCGGCGACGCCCCCTCTTACGGGCCGGCCGCGGGAAGGAAACTGAGCGCACCGGTCGTAGGGATCGCGGCCACGCCGGATGGGAAGGGCTACTGGCTGGTTTCATCGGACGGGAAGGTCCACAACTTCGGCGCTGCACGTAACGTTGGCAACGCGACGAGCGCCGTGGCGATCGGCGTGTAGCGCGGCCGGACACCGACGAGGAGGGTTCGCGCCGTACTCTCGGTAACCTCAGGAACGAGCGCTAGCTTGCTCGCTCGGATCGTGCCGAGCACAGTGGCACGCGCGCAGGATCCAACCTCAAGGAGAGACCCCATGCTTGGTATCGGTGACCGCTTCCCGGAGTACTCCCTCACCGCGCTCGTCCCCGGCGACCTGAGGGCCGTCCAGGTGAACGCGCCCGAGGACTACTTCACGACAATCGACTCTTCGACCTACGAGGGCAAATGGCGGGTCATGTTCTTCTGGCCCAAGGACTTCACGTTCGTCTGCCCCACCGAGATCGCCGAGTTCGGGCGGCTGAACCCCGAGTTCGCCGACCGTGACGCGCAGGTGCTCGGGGGCTCGGTCGACAACGAGTTCGTCCACTACGCCTGGCGTAACCAGCACGAGGACCTGAAGGACCTTCCTTTCCCGATGCTCTCGGACCTCAACCGCAAGCTCGTCGCCGAGCTCGGGGTGCTCAACGGTGACGGCGTCGCCGACCGGGCGACCTTCATCGTCGACCCTGCTGGGATCATCCAGTTCGTCATGGTGACGGCCGGGTCTGTCGGGCGCAACGTCGAGGAGGTGCTCCGTGTGCTGGACGCCTTGCAGACCGACGAGCTGTGCGCCTGCAACTGGCACAAGGGAGCGGCGACCATCGACGCGAAAGCGCTCATGAGCACGGTCGCCTGATGGGCGTCCCCGCGCTGAAAGAGGCGCTGCCGTCTTACGCCAAGGACATCCGGCTCAACCTCGACTCGGCTATCGCCGTGTCGAGGTTGCCCGAGCAACGCCTCTGGGGCACGGTGCTGGCGACGGCGATCGCGTCACGCGGGAGGCGGGCGCTCGTCGAGCTTGCCGGCGAGGCCAAGGAGCACCTCTCGGGCGAGGCCTTCGATGCGGCTAAAGCTGCAGCGGCCGTCATGGCGATGAACAACGTCTACTACCGGAGCAAGCACCTGCTCGCCGACGCCGGGGCGGCGGGTTACGAGGACATTCCCGCACGGCTGAGGATGCAGGTGATCGGCACCCACGGGGGCGTCGACGTGGCGGACTTCGAGTTCTGGTGCTTCGCCGTGAGCTCGGTGAACGGCTGCGGGGGCTGCCTCGCCGCGCACGAGCGGACGCTTCGCGACCAAGGCGTCGGCAAGGACCAGGTCCACGAGGCGCTCAGGATCGCGGCCGTTGTCCATGCCGTAGCGGTCACGCTCGAGGCCGAGGAGGCGACGGCGGAGGACGCTGTCGTCTGAGCGCCGGCGGCCGCGCCGGACGCCGAGCCGGCCAGCGCGCAGGACGCCGAGCCGGATGCCGAGCCGGCTCGAGGAGGACGTCGTCGGGGCCGACTGGCCGCCTGTTACAGGGTCAACAGACGTACGCAACAGAGTGCGAGCACCCGGGTCGAGGTGTTGAGTTCCTCGATCGCGACGTGCTCATCGCTCTGGTGTGCGATCGCCACGTCGCCCGGGCCGAATACGACTGCCGAACCACCGGCGGCCTCGTACCACGCGGCATCGGTTGCGAACCGCATTCCATGGGACGGTTCGGCGACAGTTCGTCCGAGGTCAACCAGCGCGTCGTTCAGGACCTGTTCGAGGCGTCCGGTGTTCGTCCCTCTGAGCGGTGGGAAAGCAACGGTCCGGGTCAGCTCCCATCCAAGCCCCGGGCGTTCGGTCTCCAGGCGGCTCAGCAGACGTCGCACTTCGGCCTCAGCGGCGTCCAGGCCCTCAGAGGGGAGCACCCGTCGATCGAGCGTGAGCTCGCAACGATCGGCGACCGTGGAACCGCCACGGCCGCCTTTGACGAGCCCAACTGAGTATGTCGCCGGGCCGATTCCCGGGCAGGGAGCGGTCGCGAGACAGCGAGCCTGTTCCTCCACGAGGCAGATGAACCCAGCTGCGTCGTGAATCGCGTTCCGGCCGTCCTCAGGGTGCGAGCTGTGCACGGCCTTGCCATGAAAGACGATCTCGAAATTGAGCTGCCCGTTGCCGGTCACGAGCACGCGGCCGCCCGAGGGCTCGGTGACAATGACCCAGTCGCCGGGCTGTTCGGCCGCTGCCTTCCTGGCGCCGGCTGAGCCCACCTCCTCGTCGATGACGGCGTGAAGAGCGAGGCTTCCCCGAAGAAGGATGCCGGACCGCTTCACGGCGGCCATGGCGGCGGCCATCGCGGCAACGCCGGCCTTCATGTCACAGGCACCGCGACCGTAGACGTGTCCGCCCGTCACCGTTCCCGAGAAGGGGTCGACCGTCCAGCCGCCGCCGGCAGGCACGGTGTCGAGGTGACCGCAGAGAACAAGCGTCGGGCCGGAAGTACCCACCGTCGCGTAGAGATTCGGCCTGCCTGGAGCCACCTCGACGAGGCGGCACGTGACCCCTCTCCGCTCGAGGAACGACGCGAGGAACCGGGCGCACGCTCCTTCATTCCCCGGCGGGTTCTCGCTCGGGCACGCGATCAGCTCGCGAAGCAGTTGAAGCGCCTCCGCATCGTCGATCGCCTCGAGGACGCAGCTCTCGAGAGCACCAATCCCTCTCGGGACCGTTCCCGGATCGTCCGTGCTCGAATCGGCGGACGGGGCCATGGGAGTCTCAAAGGTATCCGGACTTCGGTCATGCCCGGCTGCTTGCACGAGGACTGAACGGCTGAAAGGCTTCGAGGACGGGCTGATCGTCCAAGGCCACGGTCATGACGAAAGCTCAGCGCGCCCAGGCGGCTTGTCGGCATCGGGGCTTGTGACGCCCAGGATCGGATGGGTACCCACTCCGCGACCCGCGCAGGCTGATCTTGGACGGCGTGCGCGCCGTCACGGCACAATTGGCCAGACAACCTCAGCGAAGGGCGACGCCGATGCGAAAAGTGATTCTGGGGCGCAGCATGCTCGAGGTGACGGCGATCGCCTATGGCACCTGGCAGTTCGGCGGAGACTGGGGGCCGGTAGACGAGGATGCCGCCATCGAGGCCATCCGCGCTGCACGTCAGCTCGGCGTCACGTTCTTCGACACCGCACAGGGCTACGGCTTCGGTCGAGCTGAACGAGTGCTCGGTCGCGCTCTGGCAGACGAGCTGAGGTCGGTCCGGGGCGAGCTCGTGCTGGCGACAAAGGGCGGGCTGCGGATGGACGGTGACCGGTTGGGACGTGACGCGAGCCCCGACTGGTTGCGCCGTGGCGTGGATGCCAGCCTGCAGGCCCTCGGGGTCGACTACATCGACCTGTTCCAGCTTCACTGGCCCGATCCGGCCACCCCGATCACTCAAAGCGCCGAAGCACTCGCCGCACTGGTCGACGAGGGCCTGATCCACCATGTCGGCGTGTCCAACTTCTCGGTAGCCGAGATGCAAGAGTTCTCCGCCGTTGTCCCAGTCGAGACCCTGCAGTCCGCGTACCACCTGTTCCGGCGGGACATCGAGGGCGACGTGCTCGGATACACAGCGGCTGAGGGAATCGGCGTGCTCGTGTACGGGCCACTCGCGCATGGTCTTCTCGGTGGCGTCCTGAGCGACGACACCGCCTTCCCGGCCGACGACTGGCGCTCGGGCAACAGCGCGTTCACCGGCGAGCCCTTCCGCCGCAATCTCGCCGTAGTCGACGAGCTGCGGTTTGTTGCAAGCTTGCGCGGGGCGACCGTCGGTCAGCTCGCGGTCGCCTGGACCTTGGCGAATCCTGCTGTGAACGTTGCCATCGTGGGATCACGCCGGCCTGAGCACCTACGCGAATCGGTTGGTGCCCTCGACCTGCAGCTGACCGCGGCCGACCTGGCCGAGATCGACTCGATCATGGTCAACGCCGTGCCCATGGGTGGTCCGACCCCGGAGGCCATGCCGTGACCCGGCGTCGCGGTGACCCGGTGTTGCCATGCGCAACTCAGCGTCGCTCGCCGATCGTCCCCGCCTGTTGGTCGCCACTGGTTGCGGCCCGGTGGACGACTACGAAGGGAGTCAGCTCCTCGCCTTGACCCATCGGGTTGTCGAGCAGGATGAGCCGGGCAGCCGCCTTGTCGACCGGCATGTCGGCACTCATCCCGAGCACCTCCACGTTGATGTTGTTCCCGTCGATGATCACCACCGGGTGGCCGAGGAAGCGCGCGTAACAAGCGCAGGCCTTGTCCGGGTCGGCCGGCCCGAGCATTGCGAACTCGTTGAACGGCGCCACGGTGTCCGGGTTGAAGCCGTCGATCTCGGCGATGCGGTGGCCGGCGATGCGATAGAAGTCGCCGTGGCGCCCGAACAGCTTCGTCACGCCGCCGACGACCATGGCGAAGGCCGCCCGGGCGGAGCCCGTCTGCATGATCGCGACCTGCATCTTGCGAGGGTCGGAGTACGCGACGTCATGCTCGTACTTCTTCGTGCCCTTGACGATGAGCTTGGCGAGCAGCCCGGGCCGGACCACCGACTGGTGGACGACTCTGCCCTCGGAGATCGCCACGACCTTTTCCGACATCGCCACGAAGTCGCCTTCGGAGAGCAGCGGCCGGACGTGGGCGTCGAGGAGGGGCTCGAGGGGTTCTTTGATGTGGATCAGGTGGGTGTGCACCATGATGCGCTCCCAGGTGCACCCGCCGAGCTCGACCGGCGGTGGGTTGCCGTTGGGCGCCGCCATCAATGCCCGCCAATCGGGGTCATCGCACGGTCACCGGCGAGTCGACGTAACGGCGCAGCCACAGCTCGGTCACGAGCACCCTCCAGAAAGCGAGCCCGTCGCCCGGCTTGCCCCCGAGCCAGGCGTCGAACTCCTGGAGGAGACGGCCGGAGTCGAAGATCCCCCGTGACGACAACGTGGCCGAGGAGAAGACGTCCTTGATCAAAGGGGCCCGCTCGTGCGTCCACGCCGTCTCGGGGTTCGTGAAGCCGATCTTGGACCGCCGGGTCCGGTTGGCCTCGGGCATCTTCCCTTTCATGGCTTGACGGTACACGTAGCGGTTCCACCCCATCTTGATCTTCTGGTCGATCGGGAGCTGGAAGATGAACTCGACCAGCTCGTGGTCAAGGAAGGGGACCCGGGACTCGATCGAGAAGGCCATGGAGTTCTTGTCCTCGTAGCGCAGGAGATTGGGCGTCGAGTAGCGGAGCACGTCGTCGGCCAGCCGCACGTTGAGGTTGCGGCTCGGGTGGTAGTCGAACTCGGCGAGGTCGGCCGGCGCGGCGGTGAGGAAGTCGGGCATCGAGAACTGGCGCGGCCCTCCGGGTCGGTGCCTCTCGAGCAGCTCGCGAGCGAACTTAGCGTACAGGTCCCGTCCGAGCACCACCTCCCGTATCGCCGCCAGGAAGTGGCGCTGATCGGTGGCCGAGCTCAGGTAGGTGCGGAAGTACGGGACGTATCCGGCGAGCAGCTCGTCTCCGCCATTGCCCGAGAGGATCACCTTCACCTGGCCCTTGGCGATCCGGTAGACGGAGTAGTACGCGTACGGGGCCGAGGAGATCGTCGGCTCCTCCTGGTACCACACCCACTCTGCGATCTCGTCCCAGAACTCGTCCACTGTCGGGTAGGCGTAGTGCGGCACGCTGTGGACGTGCCTTTCGACCGAGTGCACGTACTTGCTCTCGTCGATGCTCTGACCCGGGTACAGGGCCGAGAAGGTGTGTAAGGAGCCTTGCGTATGTGTGTCCGCGCCAGAGCCCATGAGAGAGGCCATTACCGACGCGACGCCGCTCGAGTCGAGGCCTCCAGACAGCGACACACCGACGGGGACGTCCGCGATCATGTGCCGGCGGATCACGCGCTCGAAGAGCTCTCCGAAGGCCCCGGCGTATTCGGCGTCAGACCGCGACGACGAGAAATCGGGGTTGACCTCGGGTGCCCAGTACTTCTTGACAACGGTCCGCCCGTCAGCCGCAACCGTCATGAAGTGGCCGGGCAGCAGTCGCTTCACGCCCTGGAAGAAGGTCTCCTCTCCGGCGTCGTGCACGCGGTGGAGGAGGAACTGGTACAGAACACCCATGTCCGGGGCGCGCGGGATGCGTGGATCCTGGAAGAGTGCCTTCAGCTCGGAGGCGAAGCACAACCGCCCCGGCGTGGCGTGGTAGTAGAGCGGCTTGATCCCCAGCCGGTCGCGGGCGAGGTACATCTCGCTCGAGCGCGGGTCGACGATCGCGAAGGCGAACATCCCTATCAGGTGGGTGACGCACGAGGCACCCCACTCCTCATAGGCGCGCAGCACGGTCTCGGTGTCCGAGTGGTCCGACATGAAACGATGCCCAGCGCGAACCAGCTCCCCGCGCAGCTCGGCGTTGTTGTAGAGCTCCCCGTTGAACACGATGCAGGCGCCGGTCCGTTCGGAGCGGATCGGCTGTTCTCCGCCCTCGATGTCGACGATGGAGAGCCGCCGCATCCCGACTGTGAACTCCTCGCCCACCTCGGCGCCCCACGAGTCAGGCCCGCGGTGCTCGATCGAGGCCAGCATCGCCTCGAGCAGCTGCGGGTCGCGGCCGGTGAAACCGGCTATCCCGCACACGGCGGTTCTGTCACGGCCTACGAGGTGCCCGAGGGAAGTGTTGTGACCGTGGCTCCAGCAGGCAACTGGAACAGCGAGGGCGGCGGGGAGGGCGAGTAGCTCTTTATCTCGAAGGCCGAGCCGCTCGACACGCTCACGTAACCGAGAATCCCTTGCGACGTCACGCACCACTTGCTTGTGCCAGTGCTCTTCTTGCTGGTGACGACGACACATTGGAGGTTGAAGCCGTGGACGGTCATGCTGGTCGAGTTGATCGAGACGCCCACCAGTCCTGCGACCGTCGAATAGACCTTGAGGAAATCGATCCAGTACGCGCCGGTGTAGAGGGCGTAGGTGGCACGGTACGTGTCGGCCTGTGACCCCTTGAGCTTCAGGCACGACCATCCTGTGCCCGAGCCTGAACCGGACGACGACGACTTCGTGCAGGCGAACGCACCTGCGGAGCTCTGAATGAACCTGACTCCCTGGCCCGCCACCGTCGTGTCGAACGCGAAGTCGTGCGGGGGCGCGTCGGCGTACTCGATCGTTGTCGCGGGGCTGCCCGTCGTCACATAGGTCACTTCGTAGTGCGTCATGTCACCGGTGTTCACCTTGCCGGTCAACGACTTGATGGCCGCGGTGCCGTGCAACAGGTTGTGCGTGGCCTTGATGATCGAGCAGCCGGTCAGTCCGAGGGCGCTCGTGATCACGACGATGGTGATGAGGACCGTCGTCCGGCGAGCAACAAGGGAGGCCCTCCTCGAATGATTCAATGGTGTCATTGCTCAGTCCCCAGTCGTCTGGTCGCGGTGGGCCAAGAATAGATCGCAGGGAGCTTCAGGGCAGCCGCGTGCCGCTGCGGACGGCTTTCCAGCCGATGTCGGGGAAATGCGCCGAGGAGCACGAGTGGTCCACTTTGATTCCCGAGTATTGCGATCGGTATAACAGGAATATGTCGGCGTCAACCTCCTTGTCACAGGCGAAGCAAACTAGCACCGTGCCTGGAGCCTCTGGCCGTCGCGACCACTCGGTCCATGAGAGGGAGGGACGCGGCGGCGTGGCCGACGAGCTCGTCGTTACTGTCGCCGCGCTGACGCGCTGGCGTGACGCGAGCGGGGGAGTGACCGTCATCGCGATCGACGGGCACGGCGCCTCGGGGAAGTCGACGATTGCGGAGGGACTCTGCTCAAGGACCGGGGCAAGCCTGGTCCACACTGACGACTTCTTCGTACCCTGTGGTCAAAGGGCCGTTGGCTCCAACCGTCCCGAACCGTGGCGTGCGCCCGCCACGCCGGCGGGGGAGACCGGGCGAAGCCTCGCGAGCTACTACGAGGTGATCCGGTTGCGACTCGAGGCGCTCGAGCCACTGCGTGCGGGGCAGGAGGCGGTGTTCCACGCCTTCGACTGGGACTCGGGAGCTGTGTCCAGCAAGGTGACGCGCGTCGAGCCGAGCAGTCTCGTCCTGCTCGAGGGCGTCTATTCGGCAGCGCCCGAACTGGGTGATCTCGTCGACAAGGCGATCTACGTGGACACGCCGGAGCCCGAGCGGCTGCGCCGCCTTCGCCGCGACGTCGCGCCCGAGGACTGGGACGGGGAATGGTTGCGGGCCGAGAAGGAGTACTTCACCGGTACGCGCCCGTTGGAATCATTCGATCTCGTGATTCGTGGCGCCGGAGGTGCACGGCCGGCGCCGCAATCAGCCCGCGCGCCGGGTGGGGGCCGGAGCGCGGGCAGCTCCGACGACGAGGAGCACCGGCGGTGACGCGTGTCCGGGTGGTGCTCGCCTTGGTCGCATTTGCTTCGATCGGGCTGGGGGCGTGCAGCTCCTCTACGACAGGACCCGGGACCAGTACGCCCGCCAGCACCACGGCCAAAGGGGCGATGGTGGATGGGGGCACTGCCTATTTCGCGGAGCAACCGGAGACGCCTCCGGACTACATCTTCCCGCTCGTCTCCGGCGAGTACTTCACCGTCGAGAACACAGCCGATCTCCAGACGCTTCTCTACGAGCCGCTGTACTGGTTCGGCGACAAGGCGAGCACCTCGATCGATTACTCGTTGTCGATCGGGAACGCTCCTGTGTACAGCGACGGCAACCGGGTCGTGACGATCACGCTCAAGCACTACCTCTGGTCCAACGGCGAGCCGGTGAGCGCCCGTGACGTCATCTTCTGGATCAAGCTCTTGCAGGCGAATCCCGACGACTGGGCCTCATATGTCCCGGGCGGCTTTCCCGACAACGTCAAGACGGCCACGGCCCTCAACGCCACGACCGTGCGCCTCAGCCTGAACGCCGCCTACAACCCGATCTGGTACACCTACAACGAGCTCTCCCAGATCACGCCCCTGCCCCTTGCCTGGGACCGCACCTCGCTCGCACAGCCCGCGCCAAAGCCGGGGGGGGCGGGCGATCTCCCCGACTTGACGCTGTCGGGGGCGAGGGCG
>PLIM01000080.1:11778-11948 GCA_003139355.1 Acidimicrobiaceae bacterium
GGGCGGGCCCGGCTCGCCGTCGTCCGGGGACCAGATCTCGGTCGGTTACGTGCCCGACAACGACCTGCCCCAGTCGGGGGCGCTGCGCGCCGAGGGCTACCAGCTCGTCGACTGGTACCCGTTCCAGATCGACTACTTCGAGCCGAATCTCGAGAACCCGACAGTGGGGC
>PLIM01000139.1 GCA_003139355.1 Acidimicrobiaceae bacterium
ACACCCGCCGAGCACCGCCGACCCGCTTCGAGGTGTTCTACCCCGACGCGCGAGACGGTCGCGGTGCTCGAGACGACGGTGAGCACCGTCGGGTCAGCCGGCACTCGGGCCAGTCGGGCGCTTTGCGAACATGGCCGAGCCGACCTCGGTGACCACTTCGTCGACCGACAGGCCACGTCTCGTCGCCCACTCGCTGAGGCGGGCCACCTGGCGGTCGAGATCACCCCGTCGGTCGTGGGAGGACACCGCCATAGAGGACCGTGCGAGCACCGGGACTCTCGGAGCTCTCCATGTCGAAAGGATCAACGGCCCAGCTTCTGCGCGGGTACCGGCAGCGTGCCTTCCCGGAATATCGGTAGGCGGTGAACTTGCTCACCCCGACACGTTCCGCCCGATCGGATAGGTTCATGCATCCATGCATGAACATACGTACGCCGACTAGAAGCTACTCAGCATGCGGCAGTTGTGAGCCCTCGACGCTGAACGACCTCTGTCCACCGGAGTACCGGCGGAGCAGGTTCGGCAAATTCACATCGTGCCGTGCGCCTCCGGAAAGTTGACTGATTCAGTCAGATTACAACGGGACTTCGATCGGTTCCTCCTCGATGAGGCCGTCGACTATTCGGAACGAACGCACCGAGGCCACTTCGAGGTGCAACGACACGACCACGTAGTGCCAAGAAGGGTCAGGCGCCTGAGCCACGTCGGTCGGCGATGGGTACGGATCGGTGTGGGTATGCGAGTGGAAGACGCCGATCACGGCCAGCCCGTCGGCCTCGGCCGCCCGGTCGATTCGGAGATGCTCGCCTGGGTCGACGGTATAGACCTGCGCCGATGCCGCCAGGTTCGCGGTGGGGCGCACCGCGACGACGGTGCTCGTGGCCGGGTCCCCGGTGAGGAGCCCACAACCTTCCTCCGGGTAGGTACCCAGGCAGTGAGAAATCATCTCGTCCAGGTGACTAGACCTCAGGTGCAGGCCCGGGGCCACAGGTGCCGGCGTCGCCGGCGCCGCCGGGTCCGGTCTGGAACCGCTCATCAGGCCCGCACGGTAGCGTTTCCGGCGATGGTCACGAGAAAGCCCACCGAGGCCCGGCGCGCCGCGGGCAAGCCCAGGGCGTCAGATGACCCGCACGAACCGGTGATCCGCAACGTGGCACGCAACCGGCGCGCCCGGCACGACTACGACATCCTCGAAGTCTTTGAGTGCGGGATCGCTCTCAAGGGCGCTGAGGTCAAGTCCCTCCGACTGGGCCAGGCGTCGCTGCAGGACGCGTACGCCAGGATCGACGACGGTGAGCTGTGGCTCCTCGGAGCCCACTTGGCGCCGTACGAGTACGCGTCCGGATTCGGTCGTTTCGAACCGGTCAGGGCTCGCAAGCTGTTGCTGCACCGCCAACAGATCGATGAGCTCTCGGGCCGGGTCGCCCAGAAAGCGCTCACGCTCGTGCCGCTCAGCATCTATTTCAAGGACGGCCTCGCCAAGGTCGAGCTCGCGCTCGCCCGGGGCCGCCGGCTCTACGACAAGCGACACGCCATCGCCGAGCGTGACGCGACACGGGAGGCCCAGCGCGTGATTCGCGATCACGAGCGCCGGCGCTGAGGCCACCGCCGAGGCGGTATCCTCGTGTCAAGACCAAACATCACCAAGGGGGTGACAGGCTTCGACTTCGGTCGTCAAGTTGGGAGAAGCGAGCCGTGGTCTCCGGAACCACGTTAAAGAGCCGGAAAACTAAACAAACGCCGAGCCTCAGCTCGCGCTTGCTGCCTAACTAGCAGCAACGTCTGCCCGGTCCTAGTCCTGCGGACCGGTCCCAGGCGTCATCTTGCAGGACTCACCTGAACGGCGCCGCCGGCGAGCAGTCAGGGACATTCAAGTCGGCTGGGGTCCCGCACCGGCGCCGGTGGCGTGGCGGGACCCGAGACACCACCGCCGGATGCGCTCGGAGAAGTCCCATCAAGATGCCGGGGGACGCGGGTTCGACTCCCGCCACCTCCACCGGATCTTCGCGACAAAAGTGCTGGTAGGAGCCCTCCTTTGGAGGGCTCCTGTCGCGCCAGGACACGCCAGGACAGACAAGCGTCGGCGCATGAGGGTGAACGGTGGTCCGCATCGGCCGACCACCGTGAGCAGTTCTCGGCTGGATGAAGCCCATGGCGGCGCGCTCTCGGGCGGGTCGTATCCCCACCGGCGGCAGCGGCCCAGCGCGGTCGAGCACACGTCACCTGCCGCGGCAGGCTGGACGCAGGTGGACTCGCCCTCGGCGCGCCCGGTCGGCATCAGTCGGCCCGCCTGTACCGTACCGCCCACGGGTGAGGCTCCACTGCCGGCTTGGACCGAGGTTTCCTCCAGTCAGTGCAAGCCGGAGGACGCGAGCAGCAAGAGGTCGAGCGTCGCGACGCTGCTGGTGGCAAGCATCAAGGCGAGCACCATCGTGGCCTGCGGCCCCCCAAGTCGCGCGTGGCCCTTGCTCTCGAAAACTCTCGATGTGTGGTGACCGACTTCGCTCACAAGGATCTCCCAACGAGCTCGCCGGCTTGAGAGAGTGCTGCCCGCGTCAGGACGCCCGCATCTTGGACGAGGGGCATTGCCTCGTCAGCGACCCGGTGCATCAGTACCACCGGATCAACGGCGCGTCTGAGTGCTTCCTCGAGGACTGTCCGCTCAACCACACAAGATCGCCCTTCTCGCAAACACCAACAGGTTCCAAGCTCGGTTCCTGCTTCCCGCTACGTGACCTGACGCGAGACTTCTCTTGACCTTGCTTATCGGCCGAAGTGCGCTCCGACTTGAGGCGTCAACCAGGCGATCTCCCGGACTCGACACTCTTCGGATCACTCTCGACGCTGGCGGGAGTCAACTCGGCCCCGGGTCTTGGCCCGGGGCCGGGGGGGAGCTTCACGGTCACGCCGGAAGGACGTGCTCTCCGGTTTCAGTCAACAACTCCGGCTGCCGGTCCGACTAGGGCCGAAAGACCCCTCACAATCGGTTCGGCCAACGTCGCGAACCACTCGCCGGACCGCTCCGGACCGACGCTCAGAGGCTGGGCGCGGTCGCTCCGTCACGAAACGAAAGCGCCGCTAGCCAGGCTGGAGCCGCTCGAGAAGCTCGGCGAGCTCGTCGCGGCTGTCGATCACCACGTCCGCCATCGGGCGGCGAGCCCGGATCAGCTCCGCCGTCTTGCCCGTGGCCGAGAGCAGTGCCGGGTCACAGCCGTTCGGATCGGCGAGCGCGACGTTGCCGGTGCATGCGGTCACTGCCCGGCCCGGTCCTCTCGGGCGCACGACCACGAGGAGCCGCCCTTGAATCGCGGCAAAACGCGCCGTGTGCATCGCGCCCGAGGAGATCTCGCACTGGCAGATCACCACGGCCAGGGAGAGTCCCGACTGAATGCGGTCGCGGGCCACAAGGTGTCGACGCCCGACCGGCGTTCCCGGCGGGACCTCGGCCAGGAGACCTCCGCCGGAGGCGACGATCTCCTCCGCGAGGACGGCATTCGACACTGGCGTCGGGACGTCCACACCCGACCCGAGTACCGCCCAGGTGCGTCCGCCGGCGGCGAGCGCGCTCTCATGGGCGACGGTGTCGATACCGGCTGCGAGCCCAGAGATGACCGCGAGGCCGGCAGCCACTGCACTGCAGGCCGCCGCGTGCGCCACGCTCCGCCCAAAGCGCGTCGGGTGGCGCGTACCCACGATCGCTACGGCGCCGACAGGTGGCAAGGCGCCGCGCACCCACAACACCTTCGGTGGGAAGGGGATCGAACGCAGGTTGGCTGGGTAGCCGGGCTCGTCGATCCCTATGACGTCAGCTGGGAACAATCCGCCGGCGGATCGGCGTGATCGTTGTCGGGCCGCCTTCCACACGCGGATCGGGACCCGGCGCTGACTCCTCGCTGGCTGTCACCACTGCCTCCGGCGCTCTCGCCTCAGGCTCGGGCAGCAGCCGAGCCGAAAGTCCCGGACCTGAACTGGCGAGGGAGCCGGAGGCGGGCCTCCCAAGTGCAGGACGGGCGTGACCCGCGGCCCCGGTCCGCTGGGCTTGAGCACTCCCAGCTGCAGGCGGTCGGGTGACAGCCGCCGGCTGTGTTCGCCGTAGTTCCATCAACGACCTTGCGCGCTTCCATTCCTTGGCTTTCAGCAGTCGCGCCAGTTC
This sequence comes from Acidimicrobiaceae bacterium, assembly GCA_003139355.1. Taxonomy (GTDB): domain Bacteria; phylum Actinomycetota; class Acidimicrobiia; order Acidimicrobiales; family Bog-793; genus Fen-455. Next base: position 4,154 of record PLIM01000139.1, read on the forward strand.
GGGCAGCTCACCAAGGAGATGATCGGCTTGGCTGCGGTACCACGTGGCGACGCCACCCATGGCGAAGACGGTGGCACGAGAGAGCGAGGAACCTTCCTCGCTCAGGGCGACCACCCGCAGGCGCGAGGAGGCAACCTCGGCATCCTGCATGGAGCCCAGAGCGTCCTGGAGGCGGGTCATCTGGCGCACGAAACCCCTCAACTCACCGTCGTACAGGCCCGAGGCGAACTCGAGCGAATAACGCAGCCGCTTGCAGCGAATGCGCAGCCGGTGGTAGTCGGTCGCCGCCCCGGTGCGCTTGGCCCGGCGGGCAGCCTTTCTCGCAGCGCGGTGCTGCTCGCCGATCAAGGCCGGCATCGCCGTCACTGCGGGCATGCGGCCGGCTCTGGAGCGGCTGGAGGGACCCTGTTCGAGCATCGCCACCAGGCCGGACACGAGCCGCTCGTAGCGCCGCGAGTCCAAGGCCTCGAGCAGTGCCCGCCTTGATTGCATGCGATGACCGGCGAGAAGATCGGCGAGCTCGTCCAGTGCTTCACGGTGGTCTCCCGGCATTTCCTCGGTCCAGTCATCGAAACGGCCGAGCTGGATGTCGAGGTCCCGCACTTCGCCGAGCAGGGCGGCCAGCCAACCCAGCTCGGCTCGCAAGCGCCCCGCCCTCACGGGGAGCACGTCGGCGAACATGTCGAGACCCGCGCGCATCCTCCTCGTTGCCACCCGCATCTGATGGAGGGCCTCGATGTCCTCTCCCAGTCGCGTGCCCGGCACGTGTGCGAGCATCGCCGAGGCATCCTTGCGAAGCACCCGGTAGGCGAGCTCGCCGAGCGTCGAGGCAGGACATACCCCGGTGGGCCCGAGGTCCGGAGGACCAGGGATGCTGAGCCCGGCTGCCATGAGGCCCGCCTCGAACTTGGACAGGGTCGCCGGCTGGAGGCCGCACTCGCGTCGCAATCGCTCCACGAAGGGTTGCATCGCATCCACCCAGGCAGGCTGCACCTCCACCTCGACACGGGTCAGGCGGAGCCGTCGGCGCTCGTGTCCGACCGCGATCACGGTGTCGTCCAACGCGAGCTCGCCAACTCTCTCGCCGTGGATCGCGAGATCGAAGGGACGTCGCCGCGTCCGAACCTCCAGCACCTGCTTGAGCGGGCGACCTCCCGCTAGCGCCTCCACGCGCCATCCGACCTCACCGGCGCGGTCCAGCCCCTGCATGCCCGACTCCGGCAAAGCCTGAGTCACTTCGAGCCGGCGGCGCAGCCCTTTGGTCGCAGTCGACAGGTCCTTGAGCGTCGTCTCGACGCGCCCAGCGCGCCTTCGCACGCGAAGGACGTAGCCGCCGCGGCCTATGCGCCAGTCTTCGGTGTCGACATACACATCGACGAGACGCCTGGGGGCTCCTGGCACGATCCCGAGTCCCGGAATCGGCTCAGCGACCGTGACCGGACCCGTCCTCAATGCCAACCAGCGCTCAACCGGCCGCAGGTCGAGGGCGTCGAGCTGCCACTCGACCTCTATATCCCTTCGAGCCTCCCCCGGTGCGGACATGGAACACAAGCTAGTCGCGGCAGACGGGAACACTTCATGGCGCTACCGGTTACGGTCGGTGCATGACCGATCCTGCAACGGTTCCGCCCGACGACCGCGACGTCGTGCGCGCCGCGGGGGGAATCGTTGTTCGCGCCGGCGACTCGGGCGGCTGGGAGGTCGCTGTCGTCCACCGGCCCGAACATCTCGACTGGACTCTCCCCAAGGGCAAGGTCGAGATCGGCGAGAGTCCGACCGAGTGCGCGTTGCGCGAGGTACGCGAGGAGACGGGCTACGGCTGCCACCTCGGCCGGTTCGTCGGCGAAGTCGAGTACCTCGACCGTCGCGGCCGGGTGAAGGTCGTCTCGTACTGGCTGATGCAGCCCGTCGACGGCGCCTTCGAGCCCACGGCAGAGATCGACGAGCTTCGCTGGCCTCCGCTCGCCGATGCCGCCCGGCTGCTCAGCTATTCACATGATCGCGACCTGCTCGAATCGGTCCAGGCCCCACTGACGACCGCGGCCGAGTAACGCAGGCTCGTGCGCGTCTGGGTGGCCTGGCGGCGTGCTCATGGCTGGTGACCTCGGGAGGCTCGCGCGCCCGTCCGGTCGCGGCCCACGGCCGACAACCCAGCCGTGAGAGGATCCGTTGATGGTTGACTCCTGCCAGGCACCGCAGGGCTTCCTGGCGGCTGTCCACGATGCGGTGGGCGCCGAGCACTGCCTCAGCGATGCGGATCTCAAGGCCTCCTACGAGCTCGATTGGACGAGGCGCTTCGGTGGCCCGGCCCTTGTGGTCGTGCGGCCCGCGAACACCTCCGAGGTCGCCAGTGTGCTCGCCGCCTGCTCCCGCTTCCAGGTTGCTGTCGTTCCACAGGGCGGCAACACAGGTCTGGTGGGCGGCTCGGTGCCCAGAGGTGGCGAGGCAGTGCTGAGCCTCGGCCGTCTCAACCGCGTCCTCAGCTGCGATCCTGATGAAGGGCTCCTTGTGGCAGAGGCCGGTACGACGCTTGCCACGGCACAGGCCGCGGCGGCGAGCGTGCACGCCGCGCTCGGTATCGACATCGCCGCGCGTGACTCCGCGACCCTTGGCGGCATGGTCGCCACCAACGCCGGCGGCATCCACGTCATCCGGCACGGCCCGATGCGCGCGCGGCTCGGTGGAATCGAGGTCGTGCTCGCGGACGGCACCGTCGCGAGCCGCCTGTCAGGGCTCGTGAAGGACAACGTCGGCTACGACCTCGCCCAGATCATGACCGGCAGCGAAGGAACGCTCGGCGTGGTGACAAAGGTCGTGCTCCACCTCGTGCCGCTACTCCCGTTCCGCGTCACTGCCCTCATCGGATTGCGTGGCTTCGCACACTCGGCGGCGGACTCGGCTGCCGGCGTCCGCGCTGTGTCGCAGGTGGCGGTGGCGTTGGCAGCTCGGCTGCGCCGACGCGTGGACTGCATCGACGCGCTGGAGCTCGTGTACGCGGATGGGATGGCACTGGTTCGCGAGGTGATGGGCCTTCCCGCCCCACCTGACCCTGGTGCCGACGCGTGGCTTCTCGTGGAGGCCTCGGGCGGGCAGGACCCGAGCGGCATGCTCGCCGAAGCCATCGAGAACGCCCCAGGTGTCACAGAGATCGCTGTGGCCGACGAGGCTGGCGGGCGCGCCCGCCTCTGGGCGTACCGGGAGCGGCACACCGAGGCGATCGCGACGCTTGGGGTGGCTCACAAACTCGACCTGACGCTGCCGATGAACGCGCTCGCTGAGTTCGCGGGCGCGGTCCGGTCCGAAGTCTCGGCTGCGTTGGGCGGGGGAACCGACACGCGAGTCATCTTGTTCGGACACGTCGGTGACGGGAACCTCCACGTCAACCTGATCGGCCCGGAACCTGAGGACTACCGCGCCGACGACGCCGTCTTCCGCATGGTGATCCAGCGCGGCGGCTCCATCAGTGCCGAGCACGGAGTCGGCATCGCCAAGCTCGACTTTGTCACAGCGGCACGCTCGTCTGGCGACCTCACGGTGATGCGCAGGATGAAGAGCGCGCTCGACCCGGGCGGGATCCTCAACCCAGGCGTGCTCCTGCCGCCGGTCGGCTAACAGGATTCCCCGCGCCCTGACCGGGGCAGTACCGTCCTTGATGTGTCAAAGCGCGCATGGCTGCTCTTCGGCGCGCTCAGTGTCATATGGGGCGTGCCATATCTGCTCATACGCATATCGGTACGCGAAGTGGCGCCGTCGACGCTCATCTTCCTTCGCACGGCGCCGGTCGCGTTGGTCCTGCTACCGCTAGTGGCATACCGCGGGCAACTACCCGAGCTTGTGCGCCGGTGGCGGCCGTTGCTCGCGTACACCGCGGCAGAGATCCTGGTGTCCTGGCTCATGCTCTTCAAGGCCGAGGAGCGGCTCTCCAGCTCGCTTGCAGGCCTGCTCATCGCTGCTGTGCCGCTGGTGGGGGCGCTGGTCTCAAGACTGAGCGGGGACGAGGACCGCTTTGATCGCAAGCAGATCGGAGGGCTCTTCCTCGGGCTTGCCGGTGTGGCGGTGCTCGTCGGCATCGACGTCCGCGGGGCCACCGCCTGGCCGATCGCGGCGATGTTGGTGCCTGTCGTCGGCTACGCCGTGGGGCCGCGGATCTTCAACCGGTACCTGTCGGATCTGCCGAGCCTCGGGGTGGTGGCTGGCTCACTTGCCATCGCGGCGATCGTCTACGCGCCCTTTGCGCTTTCCAACCTCCCAGCACATATGTCCACCGAGGTGACCTGGTCGGTGGTCGGCCTTGCAGTCGTCCCGACCTTCGCCGGATTCATCGTGTTCTTCGCCCTGATAGGCGAGATCGGGCCCGTCCGCACGACCGTTGTCACCTACGTCAACCCGGCCGTTGCCCTGATCCTCGGCGTCGCCCTGCTCGGTGAGCCCTTCACTCTCGGCCTCGGCGTCGGCTTCCCGCTGGTCATCGCAGGCTCGGTGCTCGCGACCCGCCGGCGCCCGGATGCCGCCGTCAGCTCGCCTCCCGCGGCCGCAGGTTCGGGGCGCGACCGTACGATGTAACGCGGACGGGGCAACAGTGGACGGTAATACCTAGCTGCTGATGCGGATGACAAATTGGGGGGTGCGCTATGGCCGGGGAGTCTGAGCGAGAGCTGTCGGGTGGACCTGACCCCCTGGCGAAGCCACCGGTCCACGTCGGCCGTCGCACGGTGCTCGGGATCCTTGGACTCGCAGGAATCGGTATCGCCACGGGCGCCAAGATCGATGGCGCGCTCGGGAGCGGCCTCAGCGCCATCAGCAGTGCCATCAACGTACCGCTGCCTGGCGCTGACGAGTTTCGCTACTACACAGTCACCGGTTCCTATCCGGTCATTCCCGCCGATACCTACGAGCTGACCGTCGATGGCATGGTCCGCGAGCCGCTCCGGCTGCGGCTCAGCGAGCTCCGGTCCATGAAACGGACCCATCTGGTCCATCGCTTCCAGTGCGTCACAGGCTGGTACGTGCCGAACGTGCACTGGGAAGGAGTGCGCCTCTCCGAACTGCTCGAACGCGCCGGGGTCGCACCCAATGCGACGGCGCTGAGATTCTTCTCGGGCGATGGCCTCTACACCGAGAGCCTCACGCTCGCCCAGGCGCGCCTTTCCGACATCCTCGTCGCGGACAGGATGCTCGGTGCCAACGTCACCTCTGACCACGGGGGTCCGGTTCGGCTGTATGTCGCACCCATGTACGGCTACA
>PLIM01000144.1 GCA_003139355.1 Acidimicrobiaceae bacterium
CCCCCAAGGTAGCTTGGCGCGACGGGGTCTCCCGAGCGTTGGAAGTTCAGGTGGTCCGCGAAGACGCTACTTGACGGGCTCGCAAGCAATGCTTGGCGGCCACGGGTGTCGTCCGATGCCATACTCGGCTGGTGACTCACTCCGCATCGGTGGAACTAGGCGGCCCGCTCCGGATTGAAGATGTTGTCGAGATTGTGAGGGGCGCTCCCGCGGGCCTGAGCGACGAGGTCCTCCGGAGGGTCGATGCCTCTCGGGAAGTCGTCGTCGCAGCCGTCGAAGCAGGGTCGGTCATCTACGGAGTGACGACCGGACTTGGAGGCTTGGCGAACGTGCGTCTCACGCCCGGGCACTCCACGGCTCTCCAGCACGGGCTCCTTCGATCACATGCAGTGGCGGTCGGGAACGAGCTCCCTGCCGTGGAGGTCCGCGCCATGCTGGCGCTCCGAGCGCACGTTCTCGCGCTCGGCTACTCGGGGGTCCGACGCGAAGTTGTGCTGCGGTTCGTCGAGATGCTCGAGAGGGACCTTCTTCCCGTCGTGCCCGAGCAAGGGTCGCTCGGCGCTTCGGGTGACCTCGCACCGCTCGCACATCTCGCCCTTCCCGTCATCGGCGAAGGTGAGGTTCGCCTGGCAGGCGAACTACTCCCGGCCATCGAGGCCCTTCGACGGTGTGGCCTTGAACCGCTCGTGCTGGAGGCCAAGGAAGGTCTCGCCCTCGTCAACGGCACGCAGGGCATGACCGCCATCGGGGTGCTGGCGGCTTGGAGCGCGGGCCGGCTCGCCAAGATCGCGGACATCTCGGCTGCGCTCACGATCGAGGCCATCTTCGGAACCGACCGTGCATTCGACCCCCGAGTCGTGGGGCTCCGCCCGCATCCGGGTCAGCTGGCCTCGGCTCGGAATCTGGTGCGGCTTCTGGCGGGCAGCCAGCTGCTTTCGTTTCACCGCGAGAGCGACCACATCGTTCAGGACGCGTATTCGATCCGTTGCGCCCCCCAGGTCCACGGCGCGTTCCGCGACGTGGTTCGCCATAGCGTTGAGACCCTCGAGATCGAGCTGGCCTCCATCTCCGACAATCCCGTCGTGTTGCCCGAGACCGGCGAGATCCTCTCCGGCGGGAACTTCCACGGCCAGCCGGTCGCGCTGGCCTGCGACTCGCTGGCCGCGGCGACCGTCGGGCTCGCTTCGATCTCCGAACGCAGGCTCTTCCGGCTCCTGGACCCGAGGACCTCCAACGGTCTTCCCGCGTTCCTCGTCGGCGAGGCCGGCGTCAACTCGGGGTTCATGGTGTGCCAGTACACCGCTGCGTCACTCGTCTCGGAAATGAAGAGCCTGGCGCACCCGGCGGCGGTCGACTCGATCACGTCCTCGGCCGGCCAGGAGGACCACGTCAGCATGGGCATGATTGCCGCCCGCCACGCACGAGAGTGCCTACGCGACGCCGAGGTGGTGATCGCGATGGAAGTGCTCGCCGCGGCCCAGGCTTGCGAGCTACGGGCACCCTTGCTCGCCGGGCCGGCAAGCCGGGCGGCCATCGCCTCGCTGCGTCAGGTTGTGCCCACGCTTGTCCACGACCGAGCGCTCAAGCCCGACGTCGACGCCACGATCGCGCTCGTTCGCTCCGGAGAGCTCATCGCAGCGGTGGAGGCGGAGATAGGGCCGCTGGAGTAGTCGGCCGAGACAATGGATGTAACGGACCGACCTTTGATCTGGCGCGGTCGTCGGTGCGCACCCGCCTGAACAAGGCCCTTGACGGCGCTGAACAGCAGCCTGTGGCGCGCTGACCAGAGTGGCGGTGAGAACCGGGAGTAACTTCGGCGAGATGGCTGTCGCGGACCTCGATCCCACTCGGATCCCCAAGCACGTCGCGTGCGTGATGGACGGCAACGGTCGCTGGGCGCGTCAACGCGGGCTGCCGCGAACCGAAGGTCACGCCGCTGGTGAGGAGGCGATGTTCGACACGGTGGAGGGAGCCCTGGAGCTCGGAATCGACTGGCTGACGATGTTCGCCTTCTCAACGGAGAACTGGCGGCGCCCGCCCGATGAGGTGCGCTATCTCATGAACTTCAACGAGGGGATCCTCACGCGGCATCGTGACGATCTGAACAGCAAGGGAGTGCGTATCCGCTTCGCTGGCCGCCGGGATTGGCGCGTCCCGCGCCGCCTAATCCGCCACATGGGCGAGTCAACCGACCTCACCGCCGCGAACCGGCGATTGACGCTGACGATCTGCTTCAACTACGGCGGCCGAGCGGAGATCATCGACGCAGTCCGTCAGCTCGTCGCCGACGGCGTGCCCCCCAACAAGATCGACGAGAAGGCTCTACGTTCCCGGCTTTACTGGTCCGACATGCCCGACCCCGATGTCGTGGTCCGCACCTCGGGCGAGTTTCGCATCTCCAACTTCCTGCTGTGGGAGCTCCCCTACTCCGAGCTCGTCTTCACCGACGTCCTCTGGCCCGACTTCCGCCGGCAGAACCTGTTCGATGCCGTCGGGGAGTATCAGCGGCGTGACCGACGCTACGGAGGGCTCGACCGGTGAGCGACGAAGCACGCGAGCCGTTCCGGCTTCGCGACCACATCGGGATCATCTCGGGCCTGTTTCTCGGTGGCATCGCGTTCGCATCGGTCTTGATGCTTGCGGTCCTGGGTGATGAGCAGGCGCTCACATTGCTGGTGGTGATCGTCGTGGGGATCGGCCTGATCGCGCTCGGAACGCGGATGAGGGGCTGATCTGCGAGGTGGCCACCTACCGCGACGAGGGCGTAGTGCTACGAACCATACGGCTCGGGGAAGCCGACCGGATCGTGACCCTCGCGACCCCCGAGCACGGCAAGGTCCGAGCGGTAGCCAAGGGAATCCGCAAGACCAAGAGCCGGCTCAGCGGCCGCCTCGAACCCCTTACCCATGTGACCATGATCTGCTGGCGGGGGCGGGAGCTCGACGTCGTGAACCAGGTTGAAGCCATCGAGCATTTCAAGGCCATCCGCAGCGACCTCGAACGAGTCTCGGTCGCGATGACAATGCTCGAGGTCGTGGATCAGGTCGCGCTCGAGAGACATCCCATGCCGGAGATGTTCCGGATGCTCGTGGGGGCACTTCGGACCTTGGAGGAGCGTCCTTCGCCGGCACTCCTCGGTTCGTTTCTTTGGAAGCTCCTCGTGATGGAGGGAGTCGGTCCCTCGCTCGACCAGTGCGCCGGGTGCGGCTCGGAGGGTGAGCTGGTCGCATTCGACGCCGGCGAAGGCGGGTTCCTATGCCGTTCCTGCCGCCGCGGTCAGGCCGTCGGCGCCGAGACGGTGAGCCTGATCCGGCAGGTTCTCAGCGGAGGCCTGCGCGCCGCGCTCGACCAGCCGGCGAGCCGGGCGGCGGCGGAAGCGGAGCGCTTGGCCATGGTCGCTACCGAGTACCACTTGGACCGGAGGGTGCGCTCAGCGCATCGGGGCACGGAGATCTCGACGGCCGGTTGGCAGGGCTGGTCGAACACAAGCAACCCGGACACCGGGGAGGCTCCGCACGCTGGGGCAGCTCCGGACGCCGGGGCCGGGCTGGCTCCGGACGCTGGGACGGCTGCTGACGCCGGGGCCGGGCTGGCTCCGGACGCTGGGGCAGCCCCGGACGCCGGGGCGGAGGCTGAAGCCAAGCCAGGTTTGCCACCGCTCGCCTCCTGGTAACTGATCACCCAGAGCCGAGGTGTCGGGCGGTGACTGCACCGGTAAGCAGTCGAGAAACGACGCTCGAGATGAAGTTGCCAGAACTTCAACCCTCGATTTCCGAAAGTCGGCCCCAGGGCAAGTCGTCGGAAATCTCCAAGTTCACCCGCATCAGCCGCCGCCAGTTCGGCGTCTTCACTCGCGACCAAGTCATCGGAGTGGGACTTTCGAACGCCTGGTTGGGACAGCGTGTAAGACGCGGCGACTTCGTCCGATTACAACGTGGAGTCTTCTCGTTGAAGATGGCTTCTCCGCTCTGGGAGCGAGATGCTCTCGCGGCGTGCCTTGCCGCCCCGCCCTCCACGGTGCTCTCTCACAGGTCAGCGGCGAGAGCACTCGGACTGGACCTCGCGACTGCGGACGACGACTTACTTGACGTGACGATTCCCGCCACGACGCGACTGACGCTGCACGGAGCCCGAGTGCACAGGACTCGCTG
>PLIM01000002.1:0-1965 GCA_003139355.1 Acidimicrobiaceae bacterium
GCAACGCCATCAGGCTTTAACACTGGTCCGGTTTAGGCTGATCCCGTTTCGCTCGCCGCTACTCAGGGAGTCGCTGTTGCTTTCTTCTCCTCGGGGTACTGAGATGTTTCAGTTCCCCCGGTTCCCTCTGCCGGTCCTATGCATTCAGACCGGAGTCACACCCCATGACGGGTGCGGGGTTTCCCCATTCGGACATCCACGGATCGAAGCTTGGTAGGCAGCTCCCCGTGGCTTATCGCAGCCACCCACGTCCTTCATCGGCTTCAGGCGCCAAGGCATCCACCGTTGGCTCTTTGTAGCTTGGAGATATTTAAAAAGATGCTCGTGCTCGCTATGGAGTTCTCAAGGGGCACAGCGGCACACGGCCGGCGCTCCCTGACAGCGGAACAGGAACAGCTGGGCCACGCTCACGGCCGATTGTGGGACTCCCTCGAGCAAGCTCTCGGGCTTCTACCACGACCGGGCGGAACATCGCCGACTAGCCAGTGATCGACTGGGAGTGCTCGGCCTCGGCGAACCGGGGCCGACCGTGACTCCTTAGAAAGGAGGTGATCCAGCCGCACCTTCCGGTACGGCTACCTTGTTACGACTTAACCCCAATCACCGACCCCACCTTCGACGGCTCCCTCCACAAGGGTTGGGTCACCGGCTTCGGGTGTTGCCGACTTTCGTGGTTTGACGGGCGGTGTGTACAAGGCCCGGGAACGTATTCACCCCGGCGTTGCTGATCCGGGATTACTAGCGACTCCGACTTCACGGAGTCGAGTTGCAGACTCCGATCCGAACTGAGACCGGCTTTTTGGGATTCGCTCACCCTCGCGGGATAGCAGCCCTTTGTACCGGCCATTGTAGCATGTGTGCAGCCCTGGACGTAAGGGGCATGATGACTTGACGTCGTCCCCACCTTCCTCCGAGTTGACCCCGGCAGTCTCCTACGAGTCCCCGGCATTACCCGCTGGCAACATAGGACAAGGGTTGCGCTCGTTGCGGGACTTAACCCAACATCTCACGACACGAGCTGACGACAGCCATGCACCACCTGTGTGGGATCCGAAGATCAGCGCATCTCTGCGCCTTACCCCACATGTCAAGCCCAGGTAAGGTTCTTCGCGTTGCCTCGAATTAAGCCACATGCTCCGCCGCTTGTGCGGGCCCCCGTCAATTCCTTTGAGTTTTAGCCTTGCGGCCGTACTCCCCAGGCGGGGCACTTAATGCGTTAGCTGCGGCACGGAACCCGTCGATAAGGCCCCACACCTAGTGCCCAACGTTTACGGCGTGGACTACCAGGGTATCTAATCCTGTTCGCTCCCCACGCTTTCGCTCCTCAGCGTCAGTACCGGCCCAGATCACCGCCTTCGCCACTGGTGTTCCTCCTGATATCTGCGCATTTCACCGCTACACCAGGAATTCCGTGATCCCCTACCGGACTCTAGCCAGGGCAGTATCGAGTGGCGTCTCCAGGTTGAGCCTGGAGGTTTCACACCCGACTTACCAAGCCGCCTACGAGCTCTTTACGCCCAATAAATCCGGACAACGCTCGCCCCCTACGTATCACCGCGGCTGCTGGCACGTAGTTGGCCGGGGCTTCTTCTGTGGGTACCGTCAATTTCGTTCCCACTGAAAGGGGTTTACAACCCGAAGGCCTTCATCCCCCACGCGGCGTTGCTGCGTCAGGCTTTCGCCCATTGCGCAAGATTCCCCACTGCTGCCTCCCGTAGGAGTCTGGGCCGTGTCTCAGTCCCAGTGTGGCTGATCGTCCTCTCAGACCAGCTACCCGTCGTCGCCTTGGTGAGCCGTTACCTCACCAACAAGCTGATAGGCCGCGAGCCCCTCCCAAAGCGGAAACCCTTTCCTCACAAGCCCATGCGAGCTCGTGGGGGTATCCGGTATTAGCACCAGTTTCCCGGTGTTATCCCGGTCTTTGGGGCAGGTTGCTCACGTGTTCCGCACCCGTTCGCCACTGAG
>PLIM01000002.1:2099-5158 GCA_003139355.1 Acidimicrobiaceae bacterium
AGGAGGTGCCACCGCGCTGTGTACGCTTGCCCTCTCGGGGCGGCGGCGCACATCACCATCCCAGGATGCAGGCCCGAGAGCCCACCTGGAGGCCGCGCAGACCAGGTCAACCCCGTTCTGAGCGGCCCCTGAGCGTAGCACGATTGAAACCTGTGTCAAGCTCCGAGATGCTCCCCCGAGCCTGCGATCCACCGTGCGGCCGGCAGCTCGACCTGGAATGCCACCAGGTCCCGCTGCGAAAAGGCACCCTAGCGGCTCGGTCGTGGCCTCGACACGCTCGGCTCACCTGGCACCCACCATCGCCAGGGCTCCTCGCGAGCCGCGCAGTCCTTCGAGAGGCCGATCCGGGTCCCGACCGATGGTTTGTCCGGGGGCTGTGTCCCGTCGTCCAGCAGGACAACACCGCCGTGGCCACTGATCAGGTCGTATCCATCGGCACTGCGATCCAGGGCGAACGCCTGGCACAGCTTGGCCGGACCCGAGCAGAGCTCCTCGGCACGCCATGGCCGAGGAGCGCGCTGTTGCGCCGCACCACGCTCCGGTCCGGACTGCTGGGCAGCACCACGCTGCGGTCCGGGCTGCCGCACCAGCGCGTGCTCTCGGCCCCCGTACCGCCGTGCTGCCATCTCTTCCAGTCCACTGAGCGGTGCGAGCGCGCGGAGAAGCACTGCTCCGGGCTCGCCCTCGGGCCAGCACACGACGTTCGCGCAGTAATGCATCCCGTAGGTGAAGTAGACGTACAGGTGCCCTGCCGGGCCGAACATCGTCGCGTTCCTCGTGGTCCTGGCCCGGAACGCGTGCGACGCGGCGTCCGTAGCCCCTCGATACGCCTCCACCTCGATGATCCGCGCCACGAGCGCACCGCGTCGCAGGAGCTTGCCAAGTAGCTGCGGCGCGACCAGGACCGGATCGCGCTCGAGAAAAGACCGCGGGAGCCGTTTGGCACGCCGCAGGCTCGGTGCCGCGGCGCGCTGCGTCGCGCCCTTCACGCCTCCCGCTCGGCGAGCCGGGCTGCGTCACCGGTAAGACGGTGTCGAAAGCGGTCCAACTGGACGCCAACCGCGTCCGGGCCCGTGCCACCAGGTGTCGTGCGGCGCCGCAGGGCGACGCCAGGGTCCAGGACCTCCAGCGCCGCTTCGCCGAAATCCGGATGAGCCTCGACGAGCTCGGCAAGTGGCACACCGCGCTCGACCGACTCGCGTACGAGATTGCCCACGAGGCCATGGGCGTCCCGAAACGGCACTCCCGTTGCCACGAGCCACTCAGCCAGATCGACGGCTGCGAGCCCGGGCCCGCTGGCCGCGGCCTGCATCCGGTCAAGGTCGAACCTCGCCGTGCCGAGGAGGCCCTCCAGCCCGACCAGGGCGAGCACTACCTGGTCCAAGGCGTCGAACAGCGGCTCCTTGTCCTCTTGGAGATCCCGGTTGTACGAGAGCGGCAGACCTTTGAGCGTCGTGAGAAAGCCCGCGAGGTGCCCAACCAGCCGGCCTGCCTTGCCGCGGGCGAGCTCGGCGACATCCGGGTTCTTCTTCTGGGGCAGCATCGAGCTCCCCGTCGCCCAGGCGTCGTCCAACCGGACAAAACCGAACTCCTCACTCGAGAACACGACGATCTCCTCGCCGATGCGCGAGAGGTGAATCCCGACCAGCGCCAGGTCGAACAAGGTCTCCGCTACGAAATCACGATCGCTCACGGCGTCGAGGGAGTTCTCGAAACGGCCACTGAACCCCAATTCCTCGGCAACCAGGTCAGGATCGATCCCTAGGGACGATCCCGCGAGCGCGCCGGCGCCGAGAGGCGACACGTCGAGCCGCCGCCAAGTCGCGAACATCCGGTCGGTGTCGCGTGCCAGTGCCCAACCGTGGGCGAGCAGATGGTGCGCCAGCAGCACCGGTTGTGCGCGCTGAAGATGGGTGTACCCGGGCAGGTAGGCGTCGCCGACCTCCGTGGCTCGTCGCTCCAGGGTCCGTTGCAGCTCGAGCACGTGGCCGATCACACCTGCGAGCTCCCCACGCGTGAAGAGCCGTAGCGCCGTAGCGACCTGATCGTTCCGGCTTCGGCCCGTGTGGAGCTTCGTCCCGCTCTCAGGAGCAAGCTCGGTCACGCGCCGCTCGATCGCAGTGTGAATGTCCTCATCGGTGCCGAGGTACTCGAAGCTGTCGCTTGCCAGCTCGGCACCCACCTGAACAAGGGCGTCGACCAGCGAGTCAGCCTCTGCGGCGGTCAGGATCCCCGCTCGCAGGAGACCGTGGACATGCGCGACCGAGCCCCTCACATCGCTGCTGGCCAGCCGCTTGTCGAACGCCAGGCTTGCAGTGAACGCCATCAGGGCGTCCGCCGGGGCGCTGCTCATCCGGTTCGCCCAGAGCGTCACTCGGCGCCTCCCTGGCGAGCCGACCAGGTCTGGATCCCGAGGCCGAACAGCCGGACGAAGCCTTCCGCGTCCTCGTGGCGGAAGGCGTCAGTGGCGTCATAGGTCGCGAGATCGTGGTCATAGAGCCCGACCGGGCTGCGGCGGCCGACTACTTCGGCTCCGCCTCCCGGGCTGAAGCGGAGGCGAACCTCGCCTGTCACGGAGCGTTGTGTAGAGGCCATGAACGCCGACAGCGCATGGCGCAGCGGCGAGAACCACATGCCGTCGTACACGAGCTCAGCGAATCGTGGCTCGAGGCGCGCCTTCTCGTGCGCCGTGTCACGCTCCAGCGTGAGACCCTCCAAGTCGGCGTGCGCCATGATCAGCGCGAGCGCGGCCGGGCATTCGTAGATCTCGCGGCTCTTGATGCCGACGCGGCGTCCTTCGACCATGTCGACGCGCCCGAAACCGACCGACCCGGCCAGGCGCCCGATCTCGCCCACGAGCTCGACGAGACCGAGCTCGACCCCATCGATGCTGACCGGCACCCCATGCTCGAAGCCCACCGCCACTTCCACCGGCTCGGTCGCCACAGGCACTGTCAGCGAGAAGACGTCCTCAGGCGGGGCGGCCCACGGGTCCTCGAGGATTCCGCACTCGATCGCCCGGCCCCAGATGTTCGCGTCGATGGAGTAGATCCTGTCCC
>PLIM01000002.1:5211-61742 GCA_003139355.1 Acidimicrobiaceae bacterium
CGGCCCTCGTACAACGCATTGGCGGCAAGTGCGGGCATCGCGAAGTCCCTCAGCAGCTCCTCGCGAGCATCGACGACCACAACCTCGACGGCGCCCGCTGCGGTTGCTCGCTCGCGCAGCGCGTCGAAATCGACGTCCTGTCCGACGTCCACTACCACCGCGACCACCTCGTAACCGATCTCGGCGGCTAACCAGCCGACCGCGACAGACGTGTCAAGACCGCCCGAATAGGCGAGCGCTACCCGCTTTGTCACTTCATCCCTGCCTCTCTGCCTGTCGCCGGATCCGCTTGGGGAGCCGCCGGCAAGCGTAACTGCGGTCCGTCAGGACCGGGCTCCCGTGATCTCCTCGAGGCGTTCGCAGAGCGCCTCTCCGCCGAGGTGCTCCGCGGCCACCACGAGCACCGTGTCGTCGCCCGCAACCGTGCCGATCGCCCCCTCGAGTCCGGCCCGGTCGAGCGCTGAAGCCACGACATGGGCCGAGCCGGGTGGCGTCCGGAGCAGGACGAGGTTGCCCGAGACCGCGATCTCCACCACCCATTCTCCGAGCACGCGTCGCAAGTGATCGACGGGAGCGACCTGGTCCTTCGGAAGCTCCGGCACCGCGTAGACCAAACGGTCGACACCGGGAACCCGGACCTTCAGTGCGCCGATCTCCTCGAGGTCTCGCGACACGGTCGCCTGCGTGGCGGCGATCCCCTCATGGCTCAGGAGCTCCACCAGCTGCTCCTGGCTCGAGACCTCGTTGTCGGCCAAGAGGCGGATAACGAGATGTTGGCGCCGGTGCTTGGTGGGTCTTGGGTTCGTCACCACCGACCGCCTCCTCCTGTCTCCGCGCCGCTCACCGATTCGAGTGCCACACCCAGTATCCCGACGGCTTCGTCCACCTCGGCAATGCTCACTGTGAGCGGTGGCGCGAGACGAAGGACGCCCGGCACCGGCGCGTTCAGCACAAGGCCCAGACCCAGCGCCGAGCGGGTGACTTCGGTGGCGTCGAGCCCCGGCTCTAGGACGGCAGCAAGTAGCAGGCCCTTGCCCCTGACAGAGGCGACGCCCGCGAGGGCTCCCAGCCGTCGCTCCAGGTAGGCACCAGTTCGCTCCGCGAGTCCGGGAGCGTCGATCGCCTCGAGCTCGGCGAGGGTCGCAATGCCCGCCGCACAAGCAAGCGGCTGACCGCCGAAAGTGCTTCCGTGATCGCCCGCGACAAAGGCGGCGGCGATGTCACGGCGAGCCCAGCAGGCGCCGATCGGCATCCCGTTGCCGAGCGACTTCGCGACGGTGACGACATCAGGACGTATCGCCTCGTGTTGGAAGGCGAACCAACGGCCGGTGCGCCCGAGCCCGGTCTGGATCTCGTCCAGCATGAGCAGGATGCCCCGCTCGTCACACAGGCGCCGCACCGCTGTGAGGTAGCCGGCGGGCGGGACTATCACGCCTGCTTCTCCTTCGATGGCCTCCAGGAGGACGGCGGTGACCGATGCTGGGGCAACGGCCTGTTCGAGGGCGCCGAGGTCGCCGTAGGGGACGCTACGGAATCCTTCTGGAAGCGGGCGGAACGCTTCGTGCTTCTTAGGCTGCCCGGTCGCGGCGAGCGTCGCCAGGGTGCGCCCGTGGAACGACCCCAACGCCGAGATGACGACGTANNTCACCGACAAGGCGGTCCAGGGCACAGGCGAGACGCTCGTTGAGCTCGTTGTGAAACAGGTTCGATACGTGCATGAGCCGCGCGGCCTGTTGCGCGATCGCGCCCGTCACGCGCTCGTTGGAATGCCCAAGGGACACCACGGCGATGCCGGCGAGGAAGTCGAGATACCGGCGACCCTCATCGTCGAACAGCTCGGTCCCCCGTCCAGAGACAAAACGGACCGGCGCGGGCGCGTACGTCGCCATGAGCGTGGGCGAGGTCGGCTCTCTCGTCATTGTGCGACCACCATCGTGCCAACGCCTTCGCTGGTGAGCAGCTCCAGCAGGATCGCATGGGTGACCCGTCCGTCGAGCACGTGAGCGCTGGCCACACCGTGCCTGACGGCGTGGGTGCATGCAGCCGCCTTGGGCACCATGCCTTTGGCGACCGCGCCCGAAGCGACCATCGCGTCCAGCTCCTCGGCGCAGAGCCGGTGAAGCAGCGTCGTCGGGTCGGCCGAGTTCGAGAGNNGCTCCCGCGACCGTGTCGGCGTTGATGTTGTAGGCCTGGCCTGTCCGGTCCGAACCGATCGTGGCGATGACGGGCACCAGGCCCTCGGCGAGAAGGCGATGGACGATGGACGGATCGACGGCGACGACATCGCCTACATAGCCGAGCCCGGGGTCGCGAGCCGTCGCGGTGATGAGCCCTGCGTCCTCGCCGGACAGCCCGACGGCGAGCGGCCCATGGACGTTGATCATGCCGACGATGTCGCGGTTCACTTTGCCGACGAGAACCATCCGGGCGATCTCGAGGGTCTCCGCGTCGGTCACGCGAAGGCCGTCGCGAAACTCGGGCACCTTGCCGAGACGCGCCATGAGCGATCCGATTTGAGGGCCTCCCCCGTGGACGACGACCGGGAGGATCCCGATCGATCGCAGCAGGACGACGTCCTCGGCAAATCGCTCGAGTGCCTCGGCCTCCTGGTCGCCCGCCTCTTCGCCATCCCGCGACGCGGTCACCGGGAGAAGGCGTACCGGTGAGCCATCAGAGCCCACCAGCGCGTTGCCGCCGTACTTGACCACGACCGTGCAGCCCGCAAAGCGCCTGATGTAAGGAAGCGCGTCGCAGAGAACCGCAGCTTTGACGGGCGCGGGCAGCTCGACCTGGCTCATGATCGTCCCATGTTGAGCTCGACGTAGGCAGGCGTGAGATCAGCGCTGATCATGGTGGCCGAACCTCCGCCGAGGCCGAGGTCGCAGATGACCTCGAACTGCTTGGAACCAAGAACCTTTCGAAGCGCTTCCTCATCATGATCGACCGCCACGCCATCTCGGCAGACCGTCACGGGGCCGTACGCGACCGAGACCCGATCGGGATCGAACGGCGTGCCTGCGGACCCGAGCTCGCTGAGGACCCTGCCCCAATTCGCATCCTCGCCGAACCACGAGGCCTTGACGAGCTGGCTCTCGGCGACGCGACGGACGGCCCGCCGCGCCGAGCCGCCGTCGCAGGCTCCGACGACGCGGATCCGAACCACCTTCGTCCCACCTTCGGCATCGGCGACCATCTGCAACGCAAGATCGGCACACGCTGCGGTGAGCGCTTCGGCCAGTGCTTCCTCCTGCACTTCGGGACCGACACCGCTTGCCATCACGATCACCGAGTCGTTCGTGGACGTGCAGCCATCCACCGTCATCTCGTTGAACGAGTGCCGCACAGCACTGGAGACAACTGTGTGCAGTGCCTGCGACGACGACGACACATCCGACGTCAGCACGGCGAGCATCGTCGCCATGTTCGGCGACAGCATGGCGGCTCCCTTCGCCATGCCACCGACAACGAAGCCATCCGCTTCGACGACGACCTCTTTGGTCCTCGTATCGGTCGTGAGGATCGCTCTTGCGGCCGCCGCTGCATGATCCGGGGTCGAGCCGCGCCCACCGATCAACGAGGGCAGCGCCGCCTCGATCCGGTCCCCGTCCAGCCGAGTGCCGATCGTCCCAGTCGAGCAGACCAGGACGTGCTCGGGGCGTACGCCCAGTGCGCGAGCCGCCAGCTCGCAAGTGAGCTCAGCGGCACGGCGGCCCTCTGAGCCAGTCGCCGCGTTGGCACAACCGCTGTTGAGGACGATGCCTGCCGAGAGCCCACCGCTCGCGGTGAGGTGGGCACGGCAAACCTGCACCGGCGCAGCCGCCAGGAGATTCGAAGTGAACGCCGCGCCCACCGGCACGGGCCGAGCGTCCTCCGTCG
Source organism: Acidimicrobiaceae bacterium (assembly GCA_003139355.1). Lineage (GTDB taxonomy): Bacteria > Actinomycetota > Acidimicrobiia > Acidimicrobiales > Bog-793 > Fen-455. The sequence continues at coordinate 9,088 of PLIM01000002.1, forward strand.
CGACAAGCGCGAGGTCCAGCTGCCCGTCGGGTTTGATGCCGGCCGCGGTCGCCGATGCGACAAAACCGCGTGGCGCCAGGACCGTCACGGCACCAGACCAAGGGTGGGAAGCCCAACTGTCTCTTCCAAGCCGACGGCGAGGTTCGCTGCCTGGATCGCCTGTCCCGCGCCCCCCTTGACCAGGTTGTCCAATGCCGCCAGCGACACGACGTACCCGGTCCGACCGTCGTAGCGGGCAGTGACCTGGACCGTGTTGGAGCCGTAGGTGTCACGAGTCGCGCACGGCACCGCGCTCACCTGAACGAAAGGGTCGTCATGGTAGGCGTCCTGCAGCACCTCCAATGCTCGCGATCCGGCGCGGCCGTCGACGGCGCGGCCGTAGCAGGTGGCGAGGATCCCACGCGTCATCGGCGCAAGGTGCGCCGTGAAGAGGATCTGCGCCCCGATCGCCTGCTCCATCTCGGGGGTGTGGCGGTGGTTGATGAGCCCGTAGGCAGAGAAACTCTCGTTGACAACCGGATGGTGCATGGTCGCCGACGGTGAACGCCCGGCTCCTGATGTCCCGCTCGCCGCGTCCACGATGACCCCGGTCGGCTCGATCAGGCCTTCTCTCACGAGAGGCTCGAGCGCCATCGTGGCCGCGGTGACGTAGCATCCCGGAGCCGCGACGAGCCTGGCGCCCGCAAGCTCGTGACGGAACAACTCCGGCAGTCCGTAGACGAACCGGCCGAGGAGCTCCGGAGCGCGGTGCTCGAACCCGTACCAGATCGGGTAGAGCGACGGGTCCCGGAGGCGGAAATCCGCACCCAGGTCGACCACGAGCGGGACGCTACCTGCCAGCGCCGGAACGAGGTCCTGGGACCGGCCGGCCGGGAGGGCAATGAAGACAGCGTCGAGACCGTCGAAGCCGGCTGGATCGAGCGGGGAGAACACCAGGTCCCCATAAGCAGGAGCGAGGTTCGGGTAGAGCTTCGCGACTTCGACCCCTGCTGAACTGTCGCCTTGCGCCACCGCGACCTCGAAGCTCGGATGGCCTGCCAGCAGTCGTAACAACTCAGCGCCAAGGTAACCCGACGCCCCGGCGATTCCCGTCCTCACAGCATGATGATACAGTCACACGAGTATCTATGCAATAGCCTGGCAGCGGGCCCTCGCCCTCGACCGTCCTTGATGGCGCCCAGTCCGCGCCCTCAGGCGCTCACGTCCCTCAGGCGGTCACGTCACGCCGCACGAAGACGAACATCGCGATCACGACGGCTCCGGCCAGATACGCCGACATCGTGATCAAGGCAGCGCGGAAGGACGCTCCCGTGGAGCCACCCTGAGCAATGGCCTCGAGCAGTTGTGCCGGCAGCCAGCGCGCCGCCCCCGGGACGGCGTCGGTGATGATCGTCTCAACAGGTAGCAGGACGGCAAGGCCTGCCGCGATCGCAATAACCGACGACCGGAGCAACACTCCGGCGATCATGCCGATGATCGCGAATCCACAGGTGGAGATCGCAAGGTCTCCGAGCACAATTCCGAGGTCGCCCATCCCCACACCCGAGGTCCACGCGCCCGTTGGGACGCTCCGGAGGTGCGCCATCGCGAAGGCCGCGCAGAGGCCAACCATCGTCGCGACCAGGACCGCCCCGACAAGAAAAGTGAGCACCGCAAGGCACTTGCCCGTCATGAGCACGGACCGGCGCGGTTGGCGCACGAGGAGGTTGCGCAATGTTCCGTGGCTGAATTCGCCACCGAATTGGAACGCGGCAATGGAGAACGAGACAGCGCCAAGAAGGACACCCGACTGCATGAGTCCTTGACTGAGCCCGGTGGCATGGGCTAGCTGGGCGAGCGTCAGATCCCCTCGGTCATCGGCATGGTGAAGCGCGCCGGCGATCGTCACGATCGTCGTCAGCAAGACGACCCCGGTGATGGCGATGTAACTGCCATACCAGAGTCGCCGGCGGCGCAGCTTGACCCATTCACTTTCGAACGACCGCCAGATCATGGCCGTCCTGCCTTTTCCGACCAGGCCTTCGTGCCGCCATCAGAGCCTCCCGCTGCACAAGCAGGGTCGCTCCCCTGGATCGCCTGCTTGGCAGAGCTCCGTGTGATCTCGAAGAACGCCTCCTCGAGGGTCGAGCGCCGTTCGGCGAGATGAACGAGCGTGATGCCGTTTTCCATCGCGAGACGATTCAGATCGCCGGCCCAGCTGCAATCCGCCAGGACCTCGAGGATCGTGCTCTGGTTGTCGCCGACAATGCGTGCGCTCCGGCCGGTGCCCGTCACCAGCTGCAGCAAGCGCTTTGCGTGGTTCGGATTCTCGGTTCGCACGATCAGCTCGGGAGCGCGTGCGGCCAGAAGCTCCTCGACGCCTCCCTGGAAGAGAAGCCGACCCGTCTCGATGACAACGAGGTGCTCGCAGATCTGCTGGATCTCGGAGAGCAGGTGCGAGGAAACGAACACCGTCATGCCCTCGTCCGCGAACGACCGCAGCATGGCACGGATCTCGGCGATCCCTTGCGGATCGAGCCCATTCGTCGGCTCGTCGAGCACGAGCAGCTCCGGGCCGGGGAGCAACGCAGCAGCGATGCCCAATCGCTGACGCATGCCGAGCGAATAGGTCCGGAACGGATCGAGGCCACGTGCACCCAGGCCAACGCGCTCGAGAGCGGCGTCGACCCTCCTGTTCTCGATGCCGCTCAGCCGGGCGAGCACGATCATGTTCTCGCGTCCCGACAACGCCGGGTAGAAGGTAGGTCCCTCGATGAGGGCGCCGACGCGCGGCAGGTACGCCCGTGAACGACCGAGAGGATGACCAAGCACCGTTCCCCTGCCTGCGGTCGGGCGTATCAGACCCAGCAGCATCCGGATGGTGGTGGTCTTCCCGGCGCCGTTCTGGCCCACGAACCCGGAGATCGAACCCGCGGGGATGACCAGATCGAGCCCGTCAACTGCCAACCGCTTGCCGAAACGCTTCGTGAGCCCCCGCGTGACTACTGCGTAGTAGTCGGTCCTCTGCCTGATAGCTCTCGTGACCGGCTCGGTCGCGAGTGCCGCCGCGTGCACGTAACGATGAAACCACAATTTTCACCTGGAGTGACGCAGGGGGACAAGACACTGAATCCAGAGCCCGTCAAGTAGCCAGGCACACCGAGACAGCGCACGGTTGCCGGGCCGCTGAGGTCTCCCGCAAAGCGGTCAGCCGGCTTGACTCCGCTCAGGCGTCGATCGCCGCCCGAAGCTCTGCCACGAATGCAGCCGCCCCTTCGGGGCCGGCACCCTCGAGGAGCCGATGGACGAGCGCTGACCCGACCACCACGCCATCTGCTACCGCGATCACTTCCCGTGCCTGCTCCGGACTGGAGATCCCGACGCCGATGAGCACCGGGATGTCGGTCTCCTCCTTGCATACAGTGGCCACCTTCAGCGCGGTCGCGCTCAGCGACGCCCGCTCGCCCGTCACTCCCATCACGCCGACGCCGTAAACGAAACCCCGTGATCGGGCGCAGATGGCCTTGAGGCGACTCCTCGGCGTTGTCGGCGCGACCAACAGCACGGTCTCGACCCCGGCGCTGCTGGCTTCGTCTCCCCAGCCGTTGAGCTCGTCGATCGGGAGGTCCGGCACGATGGCGCCGGAGACGCCTGCTTCCGCAAGCGTCCTGGCCATCCGGCGGTGACCCGCCCTGAACACGATGTTGTAGTACGTCATCACGACCAGCGGGACCCCGGCGTCCGCCCGTGCCAAGGCTGCGATGATCCCCGACGGGGTCGCTCCGGAGTTGAGCGCCTCGGCCGAAGCCCGCTGGATGACCGGCCCGTCCATGACCGGGTCCGAGAATGGGATCCCGATCTCGATCGCGTCGGCTCCCGCTGCACCGACCGCTCGCACAACCTCCAGCCAGTCGCGCCCGAGCCCCCCGGTCACATATGGAACGAGCAGCTTGCGCCCGGCGTCTCGGCGATCTCTGAGAGCCTTCTCGAGGACGCCGCGAACCACCGTCGCTCCGGCCGTCACTGCGTGAGCTTTCGCACCAGTGCCACGTCCTTGTCGCCCCGGCCCGATAGCGTCATCAGCACCGCTGAACCCTTCGGGATCGACTTTCCGGCTTCTCTGACCACCCAGGCGAGGGCGTGGGCCGGTTCCAGTGCCGGGATGATCCCTTCGGTTTCGGCCAGCAAGCGGAAGGCCGCGAGCACCTCTGAATCCTCCGCCGAGGGGTACTCGGCCCTGCCGACGGCTCCGAGATAGGCGTGTTCGGGGCCCACACCCGGGTAATCCAGACCGGCAGAGACTGAGCATGCCTCGAGGATCTGACCGTCTTCATCTTGCAGGAACCTGGACCGCATCCCGTGGACGACACCGGGTACGCCGTTGGTCATGGCGGCGCCACCGGCCGCCTCGACGCCTACGAGCCGCGCACCGGTGTCAACGAAGCCCGCGAAGGTGCCGGCCGCGTTCGAGCCACCGCCGACGCAGGCCACCACGACGTCTGGATCCGAGCCACCGAGCAGCTCATGGCACTGGGCGCGGGCTTCGTCGCCGATGATGCGTTGGAGTTCCCGGACGATGTAGGGATACGGATGGGGGCCCATGACCGACCCGATGCAGTAGTGCGTGGTCTCGACGGTCGCAACCCAATCGCGCAGGGCTTCGTTGATCGCGTCCTTCAACGTCCGGCTGCCCGACTGCACTGTACGCACCTCAGCCCCCAGCAGCTCCATGCGGAACACGTTCAAGCCCTGGCGCTCGACGTCGACCGCACCCATGTAGACAAGGCATTCGAGCCCGAGCAATGCCGCCGCAGTGGCGGCGGCGACACCGTGCTGACCGGCGCCCGTCTCGGCGATGAGGCGGCGCTTGCCCATGCGCTCGGCCAACAGCGCCTGGCCGATGACGTTATTGAGCTTGTGCGATCCGGTATGCGCCAGGTCCTCGCGTTTGAGGAGCAATCGGATGCCGAGCAGCTCGCTCAGCCGGCCGCATTCGGTGACCGGCGTCGGGCGGCCCCCGTAATGCCCCAGGAGGTCGTCCAGACGGCCGCGGAAGGCGGGATCTGCCCAAGCGGACTCGAAGCCGGCCTCGAGCTCCTCGCAAGCGGGCACGAGCGACTCAGGCACGAACCGCCCTCCGAATTCGCCAAAGCGTCCGTGCCGCTCCGGTCCGCGCATCAGTTCGCCGCCGATGCTCAACTGTCGTCCTGCCAGTCGTAGGGACCCACGTCATCGGTGTCGTAGGGTTCGGGTTCCGCGGCACGAGCCGCCTGCACGAAGGCTCGCACCAGCCGAGCGTCCTTCTTCCCGACGCTCGCTTCCACGCCGGAGGAGACATCGACGCCCCAGGGGTGGACCCTGCGGATCGCGTCGGCCACGTTGTCGGGGTTGAGGCCTCCGGCCAGAACCAGTCGGCGTCCCTTCGGCGCGCCCTCCGCGAGACGCCAGTCGAATACCTTGCCCGATCCCGGCGACGGGGCGTCGACCAGCACGATGTCCGCACCGTACTCGGCCGCCCGCGCAAGTCGGTCGTCCCCTGCCGGGAACGCCTTGATGACAAGTGGCACTCGAACCGAGACGTACCCGCAGTCCGAGAACGTCTCGTTCCCGTGCAGCTGGGCGGCATCGAGCCCGGCACGGTTCACGATCTCGACGACCCGGCGAGGCTCCTCGTCGCGAAAGACCCCAACGGTGCAGATCTCGTGAGGAAGCCGCCGAGTGATGGCAGCGACCGCGCTCGGGCTCATCTGGCGCGGCGAAGGAGCAAAGACGAAGCCGACGGCGTCGGCGCCCATGGCCACCGCGATCAGGGCGTCCTCCTCACTGGTGATCCCGCAGATCTTCACCCACATGGCACAGTCCACCCAAGAAGCTCGGCGACAGCAGCCGGTCGGTGGCGCGAACGCACAAGCGCCTCGCCGACCAGAACGCCGTCGAACCCCGCTTCTGCCAGCGCGGCCACTTGAGCATGCGACTCCACACCGGACTCGGCGATCTTCAGCACACCGGCTGGGACCTGACGCGCCAGACGCTCGGCCCGTTCCCGGTCCACTTCGAAGCTGTGCAGGTCGCGCTGGTTCACGCCCACAAGCTGGGCCCCGATCTCGAGCGCCCGCGCGAGCTCGAGCTCGTCGTGAACCTCGACGAGAGCAGCCATGCCCAGTTCTCCGGCGATCTGGAGGAGCTCCGCCAGCTCACCGTCGTCGAGCAGCGCAACGATAAGCAGCACGGCGTCAGCTCCCATGATGCGGGCGTCGTAGAGGTCGGCTGCCGAGACCGTGAAGTCCTTGCGGAGAACGGGAAGTTCAACCGCGGCGCGCGCCAGCTCCAAGTCCTCAGGGCTGCCACCGAAGTGCGGGCCGTCAGTGAGCACCGACAGGCAGGACGCACCGCCGGACGCGTACGCCCGCGCCAGCTCAACCGGGTCGAGATCCGGGGCGATGTCACCTTTGGACGGCGACCGGCGCTTGATCTCCGCGATGAGCGCAATCGCCGCTTCGCCGGTTCTCCCGGATCCAAGGGCCTTCAGCGGCTCGGTGAAGTCGCGGGGCGGCGGCATGGCACGGGCCTTGGCTGCGAGGTCCTTCAGGTCGCGCCGGTCAGTGGCCGCGACGTCACGGTGCCACGCCGCGATGCGGTCGAGATATGTGGCCACCGACGCGAGCCTACCGGTCGCTTCGGGACACCTCCGGGACCTTCCGTTGGCTGTGCTCGAGCCGGGATCTCCCGAGATGCTCCTGAGCGACTGATCCGGCTATCAGCGGCGACTGCGTGAGCACGAACAATCCGACGCACATGACAAGGAGCGCCGCGGCGTCGAAGGCGAGAGCACCTATCCCGCCGCGCAGGTCGTCATCGAACAGGCCGACACCGATCACGACGCTCACGATCGGGTCGACGATCGTCAGCGTGGCCTGGGAAGCCGTGATCGGACCGGCATGGAAGGCATCCTGGGTGAGCACGAGACCCGCCAGCCCCCCGATGACGATGGCGTAGGGCTCCCAGTGCTCGAAGATCTGCCAGAAGCCCTTCGAGAACAGGATCGTCGTCGCCTTCGTGAACGAGGCGCTCAGCGCGAACGAAATCGCCGCTGCGGACCCGAACCACGCAGACCGCCACGACCGCGACTTGCGCGACCTGAGGCGCGTGCAAGCCGAACAGATCGCGATCGCTGCGCAGCACACCGTGATCACGATGACCCAGCCGCTCGTCGTGGGAAAGGTGGTCCCTCCACCTGTGTTGCTCATGGCGAGGAAGGCGGCGAGTCCCGCCACGGTGAGCACCGTCCCGATCGCCTCGCTCCAACCCAGCGGCGAGCCGAACCACACGCGCAAGATGACAACAAGGAAGATGAGCTCGGTGACCATGAGCGGCTGGACGACGCTGAGCGAGCCGAAACCGAGCGCCGTGGCCTGCAGCAGGAACGATCCCAGCATCGCGGCGAATCCGACGTACCAGATGGGGCGGCGCAGGACATGGCGGATCAGCTTCAGGCCGCGACCGTGCGCATCGGGAGCCGTCTCGACACCGAGCCGCTGGAAGATCGTGGTCAGGGCGTTGCACAGCGCCGCACAGACCGCCAGCGGGATCGCGATCACTGACTCTGTCTATCCGATCGAGAGAGGGAGCTCTCGGATCTCCGCGTTGGCGCCGCCCGGCATCACTGTCGTCGCGGCCGGGAGCACGATGTCTCGGCGCACATAGGCGAGAGCGACCGGCGCAGCGAACCCCGGCGACCAGGCGAGGCTCGTGAGACGCCCGATCTCTCGGTCCCCCGAGACGAGGAGCGCATCGTCTGGGCACTCACCCGCCGAATCCAGCACGACACCACGCAGGCGCCACGCCACGTGTCCGCCCCGGGCATCAAGGCGGGCCACGAGCTCCTGACCTGTGTAACAGCCCTTCGTGAAGCTCACGGTGTGCGCGACGAGGTTGCCGGCTTCCTGCGGGATCGTCTTTTCGGTGAGCTCGCTCCCCATTGCAGGCACGCCGGCCTCGATGCGTGCCACCTCGAACGCCGCCGGGTCGCCCAGCGGGACATCCAGCTGTGGCCAACCAGGCACCTCGGCCGCTGCCAGCACGTCCAAGCCGCCATAGCCGGGCCAGGTTGTCGGCACGGCGAGTGTCCAAAGACCGCTCATCACCGTCGCGGGCGCGTCAGCAACCATCGCCCCGAGCTCCAGCCCCGCACTTGCGAGCCTGGTCAGCGAAGCCGGTCCGCGGACCTTGAGACACCGGATGATCCCGCTTTCGAGATCGGCCTTCACTCGCAAGCGGAAGCGCCCGAGCCGCCGGGAAAGGACTTCGCCGTAGCCGGTCTCGGTGTCGAGCAGCACGACGTCGTCCGCGAGCATCGTGGCCCGGCAGTACACCTCCACCTTGCCCTGCGGTGAGAGCACGAGCGTCTCCGCCGAGTGACCGACCGCGAGTGCTCCGAGGTCCTGGCTCACTTGGCCCTGGAGCCAGCCACGCGCATCCGGGCCCCCCACCACGACGGCGTCCCGTGCAGTCTCGAGCGCGCAGGCGTCGTCGTGGATGAGGGCATAGGACCGCTGAAGATCAGGCCGGGCGATCAGGTTCAGAGCCGCCGCCTTTCCGCCGAGAGCTGGCGAGCCCCGGCTACGGCCGTCAGCACGGCCGCGGCCTTGGCCGCGCACTCCTCGTCTTCGGCAGCCGGGTCGCTATCGGCGACGATGCCGGCCCCGGCCTGCACCGAGGCTCTGCCGTCCGCGGTCGCGACGAGCGTGCGGATCGCGATCGCCGTGTCGAGGTTGCCCGAGAAGTCGATGTAACCGACGATCCCCGCGTACGGGCCTCGTTTAGTGGGCTCGAGCTCGTCGATGATCTCCATCGCCCGCACCTTCGGCGCGCCTGAGACGGTCCCGGCGGGAAGTGTCGCCCTCAGCACGTCCACAGGTCCCCGGCCCTCGAGCAGCTCACCGGAAACCTCGGAGGTGAGGTGCATGACGTGGCTGTAACGCTCGACGGTCATCAGCTCGTCGACCCGTTCGGAGCCAAAGCGCGCCACCCTGCCCACGTCGTTGCGAGCCAGGTCGACGAGCATGACGTGCTCGGCGAGCTCCTTCGGGTCCTCGACGAGCTCGGTCTCGAGCCTGCGGTCCTCCTCTTGGTTCGAACCGCGTCGGCGCGTTCCGGCGATCGGTCGCGACACGACGCGCCCGTCGAGGAGCTGGACCATCGGTTCAGGCGACGCTCCGACGACCGACACACCCCCCAGGCGGACGAAGAACATGTACGGGCTGGGGTTCACCTGCCGGAGCACCCGGTAGACATCGAACGGGTCGCAGCCGAGGTCGAAGTCGAAGCGCTGAGACAGCACGACCTGGAACGCGTCGCCTGCACGGATGTACTCCTTGGCGACCTCGACGGCCTGGCGGTACCGCTCGGCGCTGGTGCCTCGCCGAACGGTGCCGTCCGGGAGGGACGCCCCGGGCGACGGCGGTGCGACGAGCGGCTCGTGGCCCGGGCGCTCCAGGTCGTTGCGGATCACCTCCAAGCGCTGCAACGCGTCGAGGTAGGCGGGCCGGAGCCCGACTGCATTCCCACTTTCGTCCTTGTCCGGCTCGACAAGCACGTTGTTGACGAGCGTCACCCGCTGGCGCCAGTGGTCGAAGGCAGCGAGCTCGCCGATCACCGACACGACGGCGTCGGGATGACCGAGGTCGTCGGTCGGTGGCGCCGCAAGCCGCTCTACCTCGCGGACAACGTCGTAGCCGAGATAGCCGACCAGACCGCTGTGAAGTGGAGGAAGCCCCTCGAACGACGGCGACCGGAGCTTGTCGAGAATCGACTCGACACAGGCGAGCACACCTTTGTCACGGGGAACCGAATCGGGAACTGAGCCCTGGGTCACTTCGATCTGGCGGCCGCGCGCCACCAGGGTCGCTGCGGGCGAGCGCCCGACGAACGAGAAGCGGCTCCAGCGCTCGCCGCGCTCGACCGACTCGAGCAGGAAACCGGGCCCGTCCCCGACCATTGCCCGGAAGGCCCCGACCGGAGTCAAGCTGTCAGCGACAAGCTCTCGCCAGACCGGGACGACCGAGTACTGCCGGCCGAGCTCGCAGAACATCTCCAGACCAGGGCTGGCTTGCGCGGTGCCACTCCGGGCAAGGGCGCTTGACCCCGGGCTCGAACACTCCCGCGACCCGGTGCCGGTCACGACGGCGAGTCGCCGAACCGGCGGTGAAAACAGCTCCAGTCGCCGGTGTGGCACGCGCCGCGGCCCTCCTGGTCGACGGTGATGAGCAGTGCATCGCCGTCACAGTCGTAGGCGGCAGCCCGAACCCATTGGCGATCGCCCGAGGTCTCCCCCTTGCACCAGTACTCCTGCCGGCTCCGGCTCCAGAACCACGTGCGAGCGGTCGTCAGCGTTCGGCGCAACGCCTCGGCATCCATCCATCCGAGCATCAAGACGTCACGGGTCGCGCGGTCCTGCACGATCGCGGCCACGAGCCCCTTCTCATCGAAACGGATCTCCGCGATCTCCTCCTCGGTGAACCCCACCGGTGAGACGGTCACAAGTACAGCCCTGTCCCGTCCTCGAGTCGCTCCGAGGCGACCGCCGGGATGTCGCGTTCGCGCAGGATCACGTAGTCCTCGCCTTGAACCTCCACCTCGAAGCACTCCTCGGGATTGAACAGGACGCGGTCTCCGGCCCGGATCGAGCGCACGTTCGGGCCGACCGCGGCAACCTCGGCCCACGCGAGGCGGTGGGCGACCGAGGCCGTGGCCGGGATGAGGATGCCGGCGCGCGATCGCCGTTCGCCTTCGGCCGTCGGCACGTGCACCAGCACGCGGTCGTTGAGCATCGTGACCGGCTGCTTGACCTCGTCGGAAATCGACCTGGGCCGGCTCAACTCGGGCAACTCCACGACCGAAACCGTAGTGCCACCGACGAGCAGCCGTGACCCTGGTCGTGCCGCGCCGCAACTACAGGACGTCAGGGCGCGCCCAGGATCCGAAGAGAGTGGCCCGAAGGCAGGACGGCCGCGCGGGAAAGCTCGAGCCGACTCGGCATCATGGGAAGGTGGATCGCGTCCTGCTGCTCGTCCCTTCCGCCTCCTATCGCGCTTCCGACTTCCTCGATGCAGCCAGGGCGCTGGATCTCCAGGTGATCGTCGGGTGCGACGAGGCACTCGCCCTGGCCGGAGGCAGCGGGTCCGTGCAGGTCCGCCTTGAGGATCCAGAGGCGGCTGCGGATGCGATCGTGGCACTCGACGCTGTCACGCCGCTCGACGCGGTGCTGGCCGTGGACGACCAGGGGACGCTCGCAGCGGCCCGTGCCGCGCAACGCCTTGGCCTTCGCGGCAACCATCCCGACGCCGTTGCGGCCGCGCGGGACAAGCTCGTCATGCGCAGAATGCTCAGCGGAGCCGAGGTGTCCCAGCCCGCGTTTGCGGTCCTCTCCCCCACCGCCGAAGCCGCCGAGCTGACCCGGCTCACCGGGCTGGTCGGCCTGCCATGGGTGGTCAAGCCCACATCCTTGTCAGGGAGCCAGGGTGTGATCCGGGCAGATACCGTCGCGCAAGCCTTGGCGGCGGTCGCACGCTCCCGGTCGATCGCCACGAAGGCGGGCGTGGCGCCGGATCAACCTCTGCTCGTAGAGGAGTTCGTGGGCGGCCCCGAGGTGGCCGTGGAAGGCGTGCTCGAGAACGGCGAGCTTACGGTCCTGGCCGTGTTCGACAAGCCGGACCCGCTCGATGGCCCCTTCTTCGAGGAGACCTTGTACGTGACACCGTCAAGGCTCGATGCCTCTGAGCTCAGCGTCGTGACCACGACCATCCAGGCCGCCACCAGAGCACTCAACCTCAGGGAGGGCCCCGTCCATGCGGAGCTTCGCGTCCGGGACGGGCGAGCGTGGGTAATCGAGGTGGCTGCTCGCTCGATCGGTGGACTGTGCTCGCGCACCCTCGAGTTCGGGACGGGGATGAGCCTCGAGTACGTCATCCTGGCGCACGCGCTGGGCCGGCCGGCCGGCTCGCTGCGGCAAGGTCAGGGCGCAGCGGGCGTCTTGATGCTGCCGATCGGTACCGGCGGCGTCCTCGCCGAGGTCACAGGACGCGAACGGGCTCTCCAAGTACCTGGAATAGTCGGCATCGAGCTGACGATCGCCCCGGGTCGCGTGCTCGTTCCGCTGCCCGAGGGGAACCGCTATCTGGGCTTCGTCTTCGCTCGCTGTGACAGCCCAGAGCACGTGGAAGCGGCGTTGAGAGCGGCACTCGCCGAGCTGGACGTCCGATTGGAGCCGGAACGACCGCTCAAGCGCCGGCTGGCCGGACGCTGACGCCTCGCGCCGCGAGCTTCTCCTTCGCCTCCGCGATGGTGTGGCGTCCGAAGTGGAATATCGACGCGGCGAGCAGCCCGTCGGCGTGCCCGATGAGCGCGCCTTCGACAAGATGCTCGAGCGTGCCGACACCCCCACTCGCGATCACCGGCACGCGCACCGAGTCCGCGATCCGGCTGGTCAGTTCCAGGTCGTAGCCGGCCTCGGTCCCGTCCCGGTCCATCGAGGTTATGAGGATCTCCCCAGCGCCGAGTTGCGCGCAGGCCGCGGCCCAGCTCGCCGCGTCCAGACCGGTCGGACGCCGCCCGCCGTGAGTGAAGACCTCCCAGTGCCCGCCGTCACCGCTGCGACGGGCGTCGATTGCCACGACCACGCATTGCGCCCCGAACTCGCTCGCCAGAGCATCGATCAGCCTGGGCGCGGCGACCGCGGCAGAGTTCACCGCAACCTTGTCGGCCCCTGCTCGAAGCAGCCCCCGGCCGTCCGCGACCGAGCGGACACCACCTCCGACCGTGAGAGGGATGAAGACCTCCTCCGCGGCGCGTTCAACGACGTGCAGCATCGTCGCGCGATCGTCCGAGGAGGCAGTGATGTCGAGCAGCACGAGCTCGTCGGCGCCTTCAGCGTCGTAGCGCGCGGCCAGTTCGACAGGATCGCCGGCGTCGCGAAGTCCCTTGAACTCGACGCCCTTGACGACCCTTCCGCCATCGACGTCCAGACAAGGGATGACCCTCACGGCCCGCACGCAGCAACCGCCTCCGAGATCGAGAGCGCTCCCGACAACAGCGCCCGACCCACTATCGCCCCGTCCAGCCGGCGGCCGGCAGCGCCAAGACCTGCCAGTGCGGCGAGGTCCGAGATGCCGGCGATGCCGCCCGAGGCCACCACCGCAAGCCCTGTCACCGCGAGCACGTGCGCGAGTCCTGCCAAGTCTGGGCCGGCTCCGGTCCCGTCACGATCGATGTCGGTCACCACCACACCGCCGAGAGGTAGGCCCGCGAGACGCTGCAGAGCCGCCTCGAGCTCGAGCCCTCCGGAAACCACCCAGCCGCGCACCGCCACCTCGCGCCGAACCTCGCCTGCCGGCCCGGCGACCGAGCGGTGGTCCAGCCCGACGAGAACCTGGCCGGGCCAACGCTCGACCATCCCGACGAGCACCTCGGGATTCTCGACGGCCACTGTGCCGACCACGACCCGTGCGACCCCGGCGTCAAGCAGCCCCGCAGCGGCGCTCTCGTCGCGGATTCCCCCACCGGCCTGCACGGGCACCCCGGCACATGAGGCGATGCGGACAACGACGTGCCGGTTCGGTGAGCCGCCTTCGCGCGCAGCGTCGAGATCGACGACGTGCAGCCGTGAGGCTCCGGCCGAGACGAATGCCTCGGCCTGCTCCAGCGGATCGCCGTACACGGTCTCAGAACAGAACTGGCCGCGGAGCAGGCGCACGCATCTGCCAGCCCGGATGTCGATGGCGGGCCACAGCTCCAACGTCACGACTCCGAAGGCTCCTCGGTGCAGATCCGAGCGAAGCGCTCGAGCAGCTGCAGGCCCGCGAATGCCGACTTCTCCGGATGGAACTGCGTGCCGAACATGTTGCCCTGCTCGAACGCGACCGCGATCTCACCGCCGTAGTCACACGTGCCGACGACGCTTTTGAGGGCCTCGGCGCCCTCTGGAGCCGGGGCATAGGAGTGGACGAAGTAGTACCAGCGGCTCGAGGCGTCACCGAGCAGGCGCGAGCGTCTCCCCGTTGAGGTCCTCACCACGTTCCATTGCATCTGTGGGCGGCGCTCGGTCGCTGCGATCGCGCGAACCGACCCCTGCAGGATGCCGAGACCAGCGACGTCCGGGTCTTCTTCCGAGCTCTCGAAGAGCAGCTGCAGACCGACACAGATCCCGAGGAAGGGGCGGCCATCGCTGATGCAGAGCCGGACCACCTCATCGAGCCCCGAGTCGCGAAGCGCCCTGGCACATGCGCCGAAGGCACCGACGCCGGGCAGTACGATCCCCGACGCGTCCAAAGCGCCTTCCGGGCTGTCGACCAAACGAGCGTCTGCGCCCACGTGCTGCAGGGCCTTCTCCGCGGAGCGGAGGTTCCCGATGCCGTAGTCCAAGACAGCGATCATGTCTGGCCTACAGCAGGCCCTTGGTCGACGGGACGCCACTGCCCTCGATCCGGGCGGCGTCCCGCAGTGCACGGCCGACCCCCTTGAAAGAGGCTTCGAGGACATGGTGGGGATTGCGCCCGTGACGAAGCTCGATGTGCAAGGTGAGCGCCGCCGAGTGCACGAAGGCGCGCCAGAACTCCTCGGCCAGCTGGACCTCGAACGGAGGGCTCCCGAGCGGCGCAGTCTCGCCGAGCGCCACGTCGTAGTGCAGGTACGGCCTCCCGGAAAGATCGAGAGCGACGTCGACCAACGCCTCGTCGAGCGGCACGGCAATCGACGCGAAACGGCGAATGCCCGCTTTCGAGCCGAGCGCCTCGGCGAGGGCCTCTCCGAGGACAATGCCGGTGTCTTCGACGGTGTGGTGCGCATCGACCTCGAGGTCGCCGCGAGCCTTGAGGTCAAGGTTCAAGCCGCCGTGCCTGCCGAGCTGGGCCAACATGTGGTCGAAGAACGGCAGGCCGGTGTCCGCCAGGGCGGCCCCACTCCCGTCCAGCTCGACAAGGACCGCCACCTGGGTCTCCTTGGTCGAACGCCTCCGCTCGGCACGCCGTGGGTCGGAGTTGGGGTTCGTTTCCATCGGTCAAGCCTTGCACGTTCCTGGGCTCCGCCGCCCGCACGGTGCCGGCTAAGCGCGTGCCGCCAGCTGACCGCACGCCGCAGAGATCGAGCGTCCTCGATTCTCGCGGATCGTGGCGTTGACGCCGGCCTGCCTGAGCCACGCTTGGAGTGACAAGACGCGGGCGCGGGCGGACCCTCTGAGCCCCCTCGAGAGACCTCCCGCTGTCGGATTGAGCGGGATGAGGTTGACGTGAGCTCCCAGAGGCCGTGCGAGAGCCGCGAGCTCGAAGGCGTCGGCGGGCCGGTCGTTCACGTCCTCGATGCAGGCCCACTCGAAGGAGATCCTCCTTCCGGTCGATGCCCGGTACTCCTCGCAGGCTTCCATGACCATGCCAAGGGGGTATCTGCGGTTGAGCGGTACGAGCTGGTCACGCAGCAAGTCGTTGGCCGCGTGCAGCGACACGGCGAGGTTCACCTGGAGGGTCTTTCCCGCCAGCTGACGGATGCCGGGCACGACGCCAACCGTGGAAATTGTGAGATGCCGGGCAGCCAGTTCAAGATCACGGTTCATCCGCACGACCGCGGGCCACACCGCGTCAAAGTTCGCCAGCGGCTCGCCCATCCCCATGAGCACGACGTTGCCGAGCTGGCCCCAGCGCTCCGACCTGCAGCGCCTCGCCGCGACGACCACTTGCTCGATGATCTCTCCAGAACTCAGCTGCCGGCCAAAGCCCGCGTCTCCAGTCGCGCAGAAGCTGCAGCCCATCGCACAGCCGGCCTGGCTCGAGACGCACACAGTCGTGCGGTCGCGATAGCGCATGAGGACCGTCTCGATGCGCTTGCCGTCGCTCGTCCCGAGCAGCCACTTCACCGTGGAGCCCCTGTCCGCCACGCTCTCGGCAACGCAGTGGAAGGCCGGTGCCAGGCCCGGCGCAACTTCGAGCTGGTCGCGGAGTGCCCGAGGGAGCTCGGTCAGCTCCCCTGGCTCCGCCAATCGCCGGTAGAAGCCGTCGAAGACCTGGTTCACGCGGTATGAGGGCTCATCGGAGAGGAGCTCCTCGAGTTCGTCGCGTCCCAGGTCGTAGCGGCTCACGAGAGCGAGCTCATGATTGTCCGCTTCGTCCTCTGACATCTGCGCCCGGCAGTTCTCCTGCTCCGCCGGCAGCCACGTCGGTGACGTACGCGCGGTCTGTGTGGTCGTCGACGAACCCGAGCGAGAAGTAGAGCTTGCGTGCCGCCTCATTGTCGTGGTCGACGTACAGCATCCCCGTGCTCACGCCGCGCTCGCAAAGCGAAGCCAGCCCTGCCAGCATGAGCTGGCGTCCCAGACCGCGGCCCCGGAAGTCCGGATCGACCGCGATCACGTAGATCTCGCCGAGTTGGTGGTTGGTGGCCCCGCTCATCACGTCGTCCTCGGGCTCGTGGAGCTTCGTCCAGCAGAAGCCCGCGAGACGCCCGTCTCGCTCATGCATCAGGAACCCGCTCGGGTCGAACCACGGCTGACGTTCGCGCTCGCTGATGGTGGCGAGATCCCACGAGCCCTGTTCGGGATGGCCGTGAAACGCGCGGTTGTTCACCTCGAGCCACGCCAGCTCGTCCTCGCCGGTTCGAAACGGCCGGACCGGGATCGCTGCGCTCTCCCCCGTGACGGGAAGTGAGCGGCGCATCTGGATGAGCTCACGGCCGCGTCGCATGCCGACAGCCTCGGCCACGGCATCATTGACCGGTCCCGGCTTGGGCACCCACAGGTGCACGTGACCTCCGCCCTGTGCCGCGATCTCGCCGAGCGCGGTGCTGAGCAGGTCCTGCTGGAGGTCGGCACTGCCCGAGCGCCACCGCGGGTGCACGACATACTCGACGGCCCAGCTTGCGTCGTTGCCCCGGCTGATCTGCGCGTAGGCGACGACGCGTTCACGACCGCACTCTCGGGCCACGAAGCCGGCAAAGCCCTCGCGACCACCTTGGACCAGATCGAGCCACTGGTGCTCGCCGAGAGCGCGATGGCCGTCGGCTGTGCTCGCGGCCTCGAGCAGGACCGAGATGGCAGCGATATCTGCCTCTCCCATCCTGCGCTTGATCTCCACATTGTGCACCTGGCGAACATACCGCCTGTTTGCCACCGGCCGTGGCTACCATCCGAGGGTGTCCAGCGTGCCGAGCACCCGACGCCTGAGCGGCCGCGGCCGCCGGCGGCCGCTGGCGCGGGCCCGCAAGATCGCCGATCGGCTCGCCGCGGCATATCCGGGCACAGCGACCGAGCTGTGCGCGCTGGTCCACCACAACCCCTTCGAGCTGCTCGTCGCGACCATCCTCTCGGCCCAGTGCACCGACGAGCGGGTCAACATCGTGATGCCGCTGCTGTTCGAGCGTTATCCCACAGCGCGCGATCTCGCCGCCGCCGATCGTGACGAGCTCCAGACCCTGATCCGGTCCACAGGCTTCTTCCGCTCGAAGGCATCGCACATCCTCGGTGCCGCCGAGGCGATCGTGATGCGTCATTCCGGTGAGCTGCCCCGGTCGATGGAAGAGCTGACCGCCCTGCCTGGGGTCGGTCGCAAGACCGCGAATGTCGTGCTCTCGGTGGCCTTCGGCCTTCCGGGGCTGCCGGTCGACACCCACGTGACAAGGTTGAGCCAGCGCCTCGGGCTGAGCGACTCGGGCGACCCGATCAAGATCGAGCAGGACCTCTGTGAGCTGTTTCCCCCCGCCGGGTGGGGCGCGATCAGCCTGCGGCTCATCCAGCACGGCAGGAGGGTCTGTGTCGCGCGACGACCCCGCTGCGAGACCTGCGAGCTGGCCGATCTTTGTCCTTCGAGGGGCAAGTTCTGATGCCCGAACTTCGATCACATGGCCCCAACCTCACGCCAGCCACGGCGCCATGCTGCTCCGCAGGGCTGGCGTCATGGTCGAGCGAACTTCCCTGGGAGTCTCGTGACAGGTTCGTGACGAGCGGTCACAGCGCGGGGACAGGGCGCTAATTTCGCCAAGAGGAACCGGTTCCCGCCACCTGGTTCCAGTGAGCAGGCTCGGGATCCGCCGCCCGACCCGCTCCCCGACGGCGCCCTCAGGGCGCCGTCGGCGCGTCCGGGACAGCGTCTTGCCAGGTCATCTCCCGCTTGCCAGCATGCGCTCGAGGCGTCGCACCACACCGAGGAGAGCGCGCTCCACGGCAATGAGGTCCGTGGCCACATGGTCCCGCTTGGCCGTGACAGCGGCGTCTGCCAGCGCTGTGACACGACGAGCGATCTGCTCGAGTGACGAAGCAATCGAGGACAGTTCGGACAGCTCCGACGGCTCGGGCACTTGCGACGCCATACCGCCATCATCGCCGATCCGGGCCCACGACAGGAAAACCGGTTTCGGCGGGCAGGTACGCTGCACCCATGCTCCGACGCCTTGACCTGCGTGGCTGCGGGACCGAGCTTGGTGGCGCGCTCCCGCGACCGAACCTCGCCGACCAAGGCCCGGTCGCGGAGGTCCGCGCGATCGTCGAGGACGTCCGGGTGCGAGGCGACGCAGCGCTCCGGGAGTACACGGCGCGTTTCGACAAGGCCGAGATCGGCGAGATACGAGTGCCCGTCGCCGAGATCGGATCGGCGCGCCGGCGGTTGGACCCGGCCCTGCTCGGGGCTCTTAGCGAGGCCGCTCAGGCCATAGAGGCCTTCCACCGCCACCGGGCAGTTGGCCCGGGAAGCTTCGAGCGCAACGGGATCTCGGTCGACCTGCTCGAACTGCCCGTGGCCCGCGCCGGCGTTTATGTGCCAGGTGGGCTGGCCAGCTATCCCTCGAGCGTCCTCATGGACGCGATACCGGCCCGAGTCGCAGGCGTGGAAGGCATCGCCCTTTGCGTGCCACCCGGTCCGGGTGGCGCCGTTGCGGACGAGGTGCTTGCGGCCGCGAGCCTGGCCGGGGTGGACGAGGTTTACCGGATCGGGGGCGCGCAGGCGATCGCCGCCATGGCCTACGGCACCGAGTCCGTGGCCCGCGTAGACGTGATCGTCGGGCCCGGGAACCGCTGGGTGTCGCTCGCCAAGCTGGAGGTCCGCGGCGACGTCGGCATGCCGGCATCGTTCGCCGGGCCTTCGGAGGTCATCGTGATCGCGGACGAGACGGTCCCGGCCGACTACGTGGCCATCGACCTTGTCGTCCAAGCCGAGCACGGGCCTGATGGGCTCGCCTGGCTCATCACCTGGTCCGAGCCGGTGCTGAACGCCGTGACCGATGCCGTCGCCCGGTTCGTCGAGGAGTCACCGCGGCGTGCGGAGATCGAGGCGACGCTCGCCGGTGGAGGCTATGGCGTGCTCGTCGACGGACCCGAAGCAGCAATGGCGGTGTCGAACGAGATAGCGCCCGAGCACCTGGAGCTTTGCTGCGACAACCCGCAAGCGATGATCCCGCTCGTACGCAATGCGGGCGCGGTCTTTCTCGGCCCGTACGCGCCTGCATCGCTCGGTGATTACATCGCCGGACCGAGCCACACCCTGCCGACCTTCGGGTCCGCTCGCTATGCAAGCGTGCTCGGGGTGGAGGACTTCCTTCGCAGGGTGCACGTCATCTCTGCGGACCGCCGAGCGTTGAGTCGCGTGGCTATCCACGTGGCTGCTATTGCGAACGCGGAGGGGCTTGGCGCCCACGCCCGCTCGGTGACGATGCGGTCCGAGCACGAACAACAACAGAGCTCATGAGCCTCACCGGAGCGAACGGCCTCGCGCACGCCTGCGCGACCCGTCCCGAAGCTGCCCTCCGGCCCGGGTACCACTCGCCGCAGGCCGAGGTCGACGTCAGGCTCAACACCAACGAGTCCTCCGAGCCTCCTCCCCAGGCCTTTGTCGATGCGCTTGCCGACGAGCTGCGGTCGATCCCGCTCCACCGCTACCCCGATCGTCAAGCAACCGCACTACGGGCGGCGCTTGCCGCTCACCACGCGGTCGAGCCGGAGCAGGTGTTCTGCGCCAACGGCTCGAACGAGGTGATCCAATGCCTCCTGCTCGCGTACGGCGGCCCGGGCCGGCCAGCCATGCTGTTCGAGCCGACGTACGCGCTGCACTCCCATATCGCCCTGCTCACCGGGACGCCCGTCGTCGCGGGTCGACGAGACGACGCGTTCGAAGTGGACCCGGCCGAAATGGCCCGAACGCTCGCAGCCGCGGCTCAGATGCACGGGCCGGCCAGCCCTGCGGTCACCTTCCTCTGCTCGCCCAACAATCCGACCGGCGGCGTCGAGACGTTGGACCGTGTCCGGGCCGTTGTCTCCCGCGTGCCCGGAATTCTCGCCGTCGACGAGGCTTACGGACAGTTCGCGCCATGGTCGGCAATCGAGTTGCTCGAGTCTGAGCCCCGCCTCGTCGTAGTGCGCACGTTCTCCAAGACCTGGGCCATGGCCGGGCTTCGCCTCGGCTACGCGATCGCGGACCCAAGCGTGGTCGGCTCGTTGTCGAACGTTGCGCTGCCCTACCATCTCGACGCGCTCAAACAAGTCGCGGGACGGCTGGCCCTCGGCTTCGGTGACGAGATGCGCGCTCGTGTGGCAGCCACTATCGAGGAGCGAGGGCGTGTCGCGGCGGCCCTTGGGGACCTTCCGGTCGAGGTGTGGCCGTCCAATGCCAACTTCATCCTGTTTCGCGTGAGCCCGCATGATGGCCCGCAAGTCTGGAAGGCTCTGCTCGATCGTTCGGTGCTGATCCGCGACGTCTCGGACTGGCCAGGGCTCAAAGGCTGCCTGCGCGTCAGCATTGGCACACCTTCGGAGAACGACCGTTTCCTCTCCGCTCTGGGTGAAGTTCTTTCGGCCGAGGACGATTCCAGGTCAACTGTCTGCTAGGCGGCGCGACCTACCGCCTCTCAGGAACGCATTGACCCTTTCCTGCCCTGATGACACCGCTGACGGCCAGAGACTGCTGAGCAATCCGGTTCGTCGGGCGCTCGCCAGGAACGGTCGCTTCACATCCCCGGTGTAAACGCGCAACGGGCGTAGGTTCCTTGTCGAAACGCCTCCGGATGCCCGCCGTTCGATGCGACCGCCGCCATCAGGGGACGAGGCAGGAGTCCGACCGTCGACCGAGGCTGGGCTGCCGGCCCGGTGGATGCGTTAGGTTTGCAGCGTGGATCGAAGGGCGCAGGTCACAAAGGCAGGCGACGGCCGGACCGTCATGTTCGCCGAGTGGGGCGACCTCGACGGCAAGCCGGTCTTCGCCCTCCACGGCACACCCGGATGCCGGCTCGACCGTCATCCCAACGAAGATCTCGTGCGCTCGACTGGAGCTCGCGTCATCACTCATGACCGCGCCGGCTACGGAGGCTCGGATCGCCATGGTGGGCGGGCAGTGGCGGACTGCGTGGGAGACGTGGTCGCTGTCGCCGACGCCCTCGGCCTCGACCGCTTCGCTGTCACGGGCGGTTCAGGGGGAGGACCCCATGCGCTGGCCGTCGCTGCCCTCCTCGGCGATCGGGTGACCAGGGTGATATGCAACGTCGGGGTGGCTCCTTATGAGGCTTTGGGAGACGATTGGCTGGCTGGCATGGACCCCGAGAACGTGAAGGAGTTTGGTTGGGCGCTGGAGGGCGAAGACCGGCTTGCCAGAGAGCTCGAGCATGAGGACGAGAAGCTTCGTGAGACAGCATCCGTCGACCCATCGGCGATCTTCGAGCAGTTCGACCTACCGCCGTCGGACAAGGAGGTTCTCGCCCGGGAAGACTTCGCCCAAATCCTCCGGGAGTCGATAGTCGAGCAGACCCGCAACGGAGTCTGGGGTTGGGTCGATGACGACATTGCCTTCACCCAGCCCTGGGGTTTCGACCCGGCCACCATCACCGTGCCGGCCCAGGTTTGGTATGGGACTTCGGATGTCCTCGTTCCTCCGGCTCATGGGGAGTGGATCGCTCGAACCGTCCCTGGTGCAGTCGTCAGATTGAACGCGCTCGGGCACTTGGGTGATCCCGATGCCGACCTCGTCGAGTCTCTTGCCTGGCTGACGGCAGCAGCAGGATAGTTCGGTCGGTCTCGCTACCGGGACAGAGGACGATCGCACAACCGATGCTGTATGCGGTGTAGGTCCTCAGGCGATCTCTCATGCTGAGATCATCCCAGATCAGGCTGAGGCCCGGGAGGCCCGCGCCGACCCAGATTGTTGTCGCGCCAGAGCCGTAGGCGCTGGTTCTCCGAGTGCCACAACGTGCAGCGACCAAGCCGTCGGCCTCCGGTTCCTTCACTTCAGAGAGCAGGCGATTCTCTCCTGCGACCGCCGTTCGCGCTCAGCCGAAGCGGCCCTGGATGTAGTCCAAAGTCCTCGGGTCGTCCGGTTCGCTGAACAACTTCTTCGTCGGCGCCACTTCGATCTGTTCACCGGCACGGTCACTGCCCATCAGGAAGAACGCACACAGGTCCGACACACGAGCTGCCTGCTGCATGTTGTGCGTGACGATGACGATCGTGACGCGGCTCTTGAGCTCGCCCAGGAGCTCTTCGATGAGCCGCATCGAGATCGGGTCCAACGACGATGTCGGCTCGTCCATCAACAGCACCTCTGGCTCCACCGCGAGAGCCCTTGCGATGCACAAACGCTGCTGCTCACCCCCAGAGAGAGTCGATGCGTGCGCCTTCATCCGGTTCGAGACCGAATCCCACAGAGCGGCGGCGATCAGTGCGGACTCGGCGGCCTCTTCGAGGACCGCCTTCTTGCGTATCCCGTTGAACCGCAGCCCCGAGACGACGTTGTCGAAGATCGACATGGTGGGAAACGGGTTCGGCCGTTGAAACACCATGCCGACACGAGTGCGCAATAACGTCGCGGGGATCCCACCCGTATAGATATCGGTGTCGCCAAGCCGGATCGAGCCGCTCACGACCGCACCCTTGGTGAAATCGTGCAACCGGTTGACCGCGCGTAGCAGCGTCGTCTTGCCGGAGCCTGACGGACCGATGAGCGACGTCACCTTGTTCCTCGGGACGTCGAAGTTGACGCCGCGAATCGCGGTTCGACCATTGAATGTCACCGCTACGTCCTTGAACCGCATGGAGATGGGGCCCGACCGCGGGCTCCCGTTCTGGCCCGACATCCCCGTCGACACTGTAGCCATGGTCATGGGATCTACCACTAGCGCCTCTCCCTTTGTAGCCAGGCCGCAAACAGGCGGCTCCCCAGATTTATGACAAGAACGACGACCACCAACAACAGGGCGATCCCCCACGCCTCTTCCCGAAGTGAAAGGTACGGTGAAGTCGCTGACTGGAAGATCTGGAGCGGCATCGAGGCCATCTCCTTCCTCGGGTTCCAGCTGACGACCGTAGAAGCGCCGATCACCCAGAGAATGGGGGCGGTCTCCCCCACGGCCCTGGAAAAGGCAAGCAGCACGGCTGTGACAAGACCGGGAAGCGCGGTCGGGATTACAACCCGGCGTGCGATAACGCCCCTGCGAGCCCCGAGAGCGAGACCGGCTTCCCGAATCGTGACGGGGACGCCTCGGAGCGCCGTTTCAGCGGCCTTCATGATGATCGGAATCATGAGAATGCCGATTGCGAAGCTTCCGGCGATTGCAGAGAACCCGATGCCGGGCAGTTTGATGCCCCACTCATCGAACCCGATCACAATCATCTGATACGCGAAGATGCCAAGCAGGATTGACGGAAGTCCCGTCATGATCTCGGCCGTCGTCCGCAGCGCCCTCGCGAACTTTGAAGCCGACTCCGCCAGGAACAGGCCGGCAACGACGCCGATCGGAATCGCGAACAGTGCCGCTACGCCGTCGATGACCAGCGAACCGATGATCGCGTTCGAGATCCCCCCAATCTGATTCGGGTCGAGCAGCGAGGGGAACTGGGGGGTCTGTGTGAAGAAGTCGAGGTTCCACCATCGGAGACCCTTTTGCACCAGGGAGTACAAGATCGCGAAGAGAGGAACGAGAGCGAGGACGAGCGCGACGCCGCAAAGTGCGACCATCGCCTTCGAGATGCGAATGCGTCGGTCCAGTGTCCTCGCAGCCACGCGTTGGACCATCTCACGGCGCTCCAGAATTGGATCAGGTGGGATCCCTTCGAGCACTCCGGTTGTCATACGACACCCGCCCGAAAGGCTGAAGCGCTGATGAGTCGACGCCCGAACCAGTTCACGATCGCTGTCATCGCCATCAGAATCAACGCAAGTGCGCCAAGTGCGGCAACTTGCAGCGGTGTGGCGTCCTGGAACTGCAGCGCGATCGTCGATGCGAGCGTGGAGGCCGTCGAGAACAACGAGGACGGAAAGAGAGGATTCAAGCCGATGACCATGGCGACAGCCACGGTCTCGCCGAGAGCACGTGCGGTCGCGAGCGTCACGGCTCCGACGACCCCGGTTCGAGCACCGGGCAGCACGACTTTACGGACCACCTGCCATTTCGTCGCACCGACGCTGAGTGCCCCTTCGAACTGTTCGTGGGGCACGACGGAGATTGCGTCTCTCGAGAGCGCGACGATCATCGGCAGGATCATGATGAAGAGCACGCAGCCTGCGAGCAACAGCGAGACCCCCTCAGGGGGGGCTTGGAAGGGGAACTTGCTACCCGTTATCCTCGCAAGGCCTGGTTCCACGGTGTTCTCGAACCACGGGGCGAGCACCAGCAGGCCCCACAGCCCGTAGACGACGCTTGGGACCGCAGCGAGAAGCTCGACAAGTGACGACAGGACTATTCGCAGTCTGTCAGGCAGTACGTGGACAATGGCAAGGGCGGCCCCAATGCCGATCGGGATGGCGAAGAACAGTGCGATGGCTGTCGTCGCCAGCGTGCCCGCGATGATCGGGAGCGCGCCAAAGGAGTTGCTTCCCTGGCTCCACACCCTGCCGTAGATGATCGAGAGACCCGAGTGGCGCCACGCAGGAATCGACGAGACGACGATGCTGATGAGAAACACCGCGCAGATGAGCGCGAACAATCCGGATGCCCCGTAAAGGACACCCCAATGCGCCAGATCGCTCTTGACCGAGAAGCGTTTCGGCTCCCCGGTCAAGAGCGGATTCGACATAGCCAGAGGAGGACTAGTCGGCACCTCGGACATGAGGATTAGTGGGCCGCCTCGCTGATCACCAGATGGTGGTCGTCAGTAGCTTCTGGCCATGTGACCCGACGACTCCGAGCAGCGTGGCACGTGCGAGCGCCTGGATGTTGGCCGGAAGTGGAACGTAGCCCTGGAGCGCGGCTACATCCTGACCCGCGGTCGTCCCGTTGACTGCGCCCGAGTGCGACAGCCAGTCGAGGTACTTCACGAGCAGTGTTCCCTCGGTGTCTTTCGTCTGGGTCTTCTTCCATACGACCGCCCAGGTGTACCCGGCGATCGGATACGCCGCCTTACGAGGCATCCAGACGATCGCGAAGTTCGTCGCTGTGACGTCCGGCTTGGTAGCCGCGGCGGCCGCGATGCCCGCAGCCGACGGAGTCAGCGCCTCGCCCTCCCTGTTGACGATCGCCGCGACTCCCTTGAGCAGGCCCGGGTTGAGCAGTACGTAGGAGTACTCGACATAGCCGATCGAGTTCGGCGTGCTCTCGATGACAGCCGCGACCCCCGCGTTCCCGCTGCCCGCGATGCCACCGGAAGGTAGCGTCAGCGCGGTCTTTGACGGCTTGGTCGTCCACAACGTCGGAACTGCGGCGTTCAGGAAATTCGTGAAGATGTACGTCGTGCCCGAGGAGTCCCCGCGGGCGACGACGACGATCTTGTTGTGCGGCAGGTTGACCTTCGGGTTCAGGGCCTTGATCGCGTCGCTGTTCCACCACTTGACGTCACCCATGTAGATCTCGGCAAGTACCTTCGCCGTCAAGGTGAGCGTCGTCTTGGCCTTCAGACCGGGAACATTGTACGGAACCGCCACACCGCCAAGGGCGATCGGCACCTGCAGAAAGTCGGCCGGCGTGTACTTGTCACCGGAAGGCTCGTTCTTGGAGATGTCGCCTTGGGACATTGGTACGTCAGTGCCGCCCCAGTCGACCAGCTTTTTGATGACGTCCGCCTCGCCGGTGCCCGAACCTACTGCCTGGTAGCCGTTGAACGAGGCATTGTCGTTGCGGGTCTGGTAGAAGACCTGCGCGGCATTCTGCAAGGGCGCGGCGAATGTCGAACCTGCGCCGCCGATGGTCGCCGGCTTCGCCATTCGCGTGTCCGCTGCGAGGTACAGGTCTTTAGGTGCCCTTGCACTGCGCGTGCCCGCGAGCGCCGGCACCGCGACCAGCGAAAGAGCCGTGATGACGACCGCAGTAGTGGCCAGTGCAAGCCGGACAGTCCTATGCATCCTCATGGTGCTATCCACCTCCGTGGAGTCTCTTGATGGGTGTTGCATACGTGGCCACACCGGCACCCCGCCACACGCGACGGCCTTGTGCGTCCTTTACGAGAAAGCTACGAGGCCAGAATGAACGGACAATGACTGCCGGGTGAACTCTGGGACAACTTCTCCCGGCAAGAGCCTGAACCTTGGCCCTTCCAGGGATTAGGCGTCTACGGCGCCGCACTCGAGGCGCTGCTGGGAAGCTCTCGGCGACGCTGGGCGACGGTGTGTCGACTCGCTCCATCTGTGGCTGCCGCTGCCGGCGGAGGTTCCGTCGCCCCGAGCACCGCGGGGTGGCACCGCTAGAGTGACCGGCATGAGGATCCTTGTCACCGGGGCCGGTTCCGGCATCGGCAAGGCCACCGCGGCGCTGCTGGCGGGCCGCGGGCACGAGGTCGTCGCAACGGCTAGGAACCGGGCTGCGCTCGACGACCTCGACGTGGCGGCCCGGCTTCACTTGGACGTGACGGATGTCGCGTCGGTGGACGACATCCGCCGAGAGCTCGGTTGGGTCGATGCCCTCGTCAACAATGCGGCGATCTCCTTCGATGGTCCGATCGAGCATGTCGCGATGGAGCACGTCCGACAGATGTTCGAGACCAACGTTTTCGGGCCGGTTCGCCTGATCCAGGCTTTCGTTCCCGGCATGCGTGACCGGCGGTCGGGCGTGGTGGTCAACATCTCCTCGGTTGCCGGGCATGTCGCCCAGCCTCTCAGCGGCTGCTACGCGGCCACCAAACACGCTCTGGAGGCGATATCCGAGGCGCTGTATGTCGAACTGGCTCATTTCGGCGTGCGGGTCGTCGTCGTCGAGCCTGGTTTCATCACACCGGGCATGAAGGCGCACGAGGCTGCAGGGGCGCTCGAGGCCTACGAGGAGCTTGACGCCCAGTTGGCGCAGATCGCCAACAAGATGAACGGCGGCGCGCTCACCGGGCCGGAGGTCGTGGCGAAGGTGATCGCCGATGCGATCGACAATGACGCGGGCGTGTTGCGGCAGCGGGTCGGCGACGACGCGAACCTCATCCTTTCGGCGCGCAACACCCTCGGTGACGAGGAATTCGAGACCGCCATGCGGGAGTTCGTCGGTCTCATCTGGTAGCGGGCGCACCACCGGGGCCGGGCAGATTCGGCGCCGCCGGCGACAAGTCGGCGGCGCTGACCGATCGGCTGGCAGCGCCTTCTTGCCTAGGCTCACATCTGTGAGCAGCCCGTGATCAGAGCCACCAACGGCGGGCCCGCACATGCATTGAAGGGCATCTCCTTCGACGCCGGCTCGCCATTGCCGGAGGGCAAAGCCAAGCAGGATCTCGTACGATCGCTGTTCGACTCGATAGCGCCGCGCTACGACCTCGTCAACTGCCTGATGACCTTCGGGCTCGACGCGCCTTGGCGCCGCCGGACGATCGAGATATTGCAGCTGTCCCCCGGTTCGGTCGTGCTCGACATCGGATGTGGGACGGGCGACTTGGCTCGCAGCCTCCGCCGCAAGGGCCAGCAGCCGGTGGGGATCGATCTCTCCCTCGGGATGCTCACTGCCGCACATGCAGGCGGGGCTCCACTGGTTCAGGCCGACGCTGCGGCACTGCCCCTCAGGACCGCAGCCGCGGATGCCGTGGTGAGCGGATTCGCGGTCCGCAACTTTGCCGACCTACCCGGCGTCATGAAGGAGGTTGGCCGCGTGCTGCGCCCCGGGGGGAGATTGGCACTGCTCGAAGTCGGCGAGCCTCGAGGCCGGCTGCTCCGCCTCGGCCATCGGGTCTGGTTCACCCATGTCGTGCCGCGACTCGGGGCGCTGTTGTCCGACGGCGCGGCGTACCGGTACCTGCCGCGCTCGGTCGCGTATCTCCCCTCGTTCTCCGAATTCGCCAGCCTGCTCGGTGACGCCGGCTTTAGCGATGTCAAGCACCATCCATTGAGCGGCTGCATCGCTCAATGTGTGACCGCGACCCGGTCCACCGACAGCGCCAAGCCATGAGCCGTCAAGCAGCCGGGCTCTGCTACGCCGCGCGCCCGATCGACCCGGGCACCTTGGCCAGGCTCCGGGTGCACGCGTACGAGACCGGACGCGTCATCGAGCGCGACGGCCTCATGGTTCTCGGACTCGGGACCGCAGCTGTGCTCGAGCTGTCCGCCGGCCTGACGGATCCCTCCAACCTCCGGCGTGTTGTCGCCAGTCTCGGGGCAATCTCTCATGTCGCAGATGGCCGATCGGTCAAGGTTGCGGCCGATCTCGGTGGAGACCACGGCGCTGAGCCGGTACCCATTGCGCTCGGCGCACTCGCATTCGACCGCCGAGCCGATGGTGAACTGGTGATCCCTGAGGTGACCGTGATCGCGCCGGCCGGCCACCCGCCCTCGGTCGTGGTCGTCGGGTCGCCCTATCGTGTCCGCGAGCTCGAGAGCGGCTTGCCTGAAATCGTCGCGGAGGCTGAAACGGTCGAAGCGACCCTGCCGCCTGACGAGTTCCGGCTCGCGTCGGCCAGACCTCACCAAGACTTCCTGAACCGGGTCAGTGCCGCGCTAGCCGAGATCGCGAGCGGACGTCTCGACAAGGTCGTGCTCGCTCGTGAGGTGACAGTGCACGCGAACCGGCCGTTTCGCCAGGCCGACCTCCTCGGACGCCTCCGGGCGCTTCATCCATCCTGTACCACGTTTGCCATCGACGGCTTCATCGGCGCGACACCCGAGCTCCTGATCCGCCGGAGCGGTGCGCACATTACCTCTTGTCCCCTCGCTGGGACAGCAGCACGCAGCGGGGACCCGGAGGCGGATCGCAAGGCCTCAGACGCCCTTTTGACGTCCGCCAAAGAGCGGGCCGAGCACCAGGCCGTCGTCGACGCGATCACCTCGGCTCTTGCCCCCCTGGCCGAGCACCTCGACGAGCCTGACGGTCCGGTGATCCGCGAGCTCCGCAATGTGAGCCATCTCGGCACCTCGATCAGCGGCACGCTCGCCAGGCGCGGTGGCGGCTACCCCAGCGCGCTCGAGCTCGTCGGCCTGCTTCACCCCACTCCTGCGGTGGCGGGGACGCCGGTTGACCTGGCGCTCGACTACCTGGCGAAGCTCGAGGAGCTCGACCGGGACCGTTACGCCGGCCCGGTCGGCTGGGTCGACGCCCGGGCAGATGGTGAGTGGCATCTCGGCATTCGTTCGGCAGTCGTCGAAGCAAGCTCCGCAAGGCTGTTCGCCGGAGTGGGGGTCGTCGCCAAGTCGGATCCTGCTGCAGAGCTCGCCGAGACCCAGCTCAAGCTCCAGGCCTTTCTCGCCGCCGCCGTCCGTCCTTGACGCCGGACGCCAGTGCCGAATAGCGACGCACGACCCCGGCGATCTTCTCCGGTTGATCAAACGGGAGAAGGTGACCACCCGCGATGACGACCAGCTCGGCACCCGGCACGCGTCCGGCCAGCGACCGGGCCGCGGAGGCCGGCACAACGTGGTCGGATGCGCCCGTCACCACCGCCGTCGGAACCGCGACGCGACAGAGGGAGCGCTCGAGCTCCGGCGTCTCTGCCAAGAGCGCACGCTGCTCGACGAGAAAGCTCTCCCTCGATCTGCCGACGATCGGACGACCATCGGTGCCGATCGCCGCCTGCACGGTTGGCAGGACTGACACCATTTTCGGGACGCGGGCTCCGGGGTGGCGCTGCGAGTAGCGCGTAGCGGCGATCAGGCCGCGCCGGAGGGTGGCGATCCCGGCGCGGAGGATGCCGTTTCCCAGCAGGGGAACCGCCAGCAGACGATCGAATCCCGAGAGCGCCCCGGCTACACCGACCGATCCGATCAACACCAGTGCGCCGACCCGCTCCGGGTGCTTCAAGGCAAGTTCGAGCGCGATGCCGCCACCTAGCGAGTGGCCCACGACCGTGACGGGGCTCTGCGCCGCGACGGCGTCAAGCAGTTCCTCCAGCACGTCGGCATTCGCAGCGATTCCCATCGCCGGACGAGTGTCGGATCCCCAGCCGGGACGGTCCGGCGCGAGCACCCGGTGGTCGTCCGACAGCAGGTTCACAAGCGCCGCCCAGTCACCGCCTGCGCCTGGCTGACCATGCACGAGCACCACCACCGGCCCCGCACCGGCATCGATCGGAGCCCTCGCTCTGCCGCCAGTGGCCGGTGTGCCGCCCTTGCTCACCGCGACGAAGGAGGCTGCGCCGCGGCACGTGCCGTACCGTCGCGACTTCGAAGCCGGCCGACGACTCGCTTGGCACCCCACCACGTGACCAGAGCCAAGGCTTCCACGACGGTGTAGGTCGACATCTTCGAGGTCCCCAGCTCCCGGTCCACGAAACGGATCGGTATCTCCCGCACCTTCGCGCCCACCTCGATTGCCCGGTAGGTCATCTCGATTTGAAAGCCGTAGCTTTCCGCGCGGACCGAGTCCAGGTCGATGCGCCGAAGAACCGTTGCCGCGTAGGCACGGAAGCCAGCGGTCGAATCTCGCACATTCAGGCCGAGCAAGAGATCGGCGTAGACATTGCCGCCTCGCGACAACAGCCGGCGCGGCAGGCTCCAGTTCGGTATCGAACCGCCTGGCACATAACGAGACCCGATGCACACCTCGTAGCCTTCGCCGAGCGGCGCAATCAGCGTGGGAAGGACATCAGGATCGTGCGAGAAGTCCGAGTCCATCTCGACGAACGCCTCGTAGCCTCGCTCGAGGCCCCACCCGAACCCGTCCCGATACGCGCTGCCAAGGCCGAGCTTGCCGCGTCGGGCCAGGACGTCCACATTGCCGAACCTGTCACCCACTTCCGCAGCGATCCTGGCCGTCCCGTCAGGGCTGTTGTCGTCGACGACCAGGACCGACGCGTCCGGTAGCGCCTTGCGGACACGATCGAGGATGTTCGCGATTGTGGCAGCTTCGTTGAAAGTAGGCAGCACAACGAGAACCCGCACACTTCCAGCCTAGGGCGAAACCGCTAACGGGCAACCCCGGATCGCTGCGGAGCCTCCGCCGGGTTCGAGCCGGTTATCAAGCCGGCTTGGAGGCACCGCTCGGCGCAGCGGGCACGGCGGTGGCCACCTCGTCGGCGACCAGCTCGCCGGCGGATTGTGCCGATCGGTGCTCGGCCCACAGGTCCCTTGCAAGCACTTGGATGGCGCTGGCCGCAGGAACCGCAAGCAGAGCCCCGACAAGACCGCCGAACGTGGACCCGACGATCGCGCCCAGCTCGACTCCTACCAGGATCGCCAGCAACACCCAGAGGGGGTTCAACCGCACCGTCCGGCTCATCACGACCGGATTGAGGATGTGGTTCTCGACCTGTTGGTAGATGAGGAAGACGGCAAGGGTCACTATCCCTGCGGGCAACGAGTGCAGCAGAGCGACGGCCACGGTCGGCACGCCGGCGAGCAGTCCGCCCACAAGCGGCAGGAAGTCGACGATGCCTACCCAGATCGCGAGCACTCCGGCGTAGGGGACACCCATGGACCGCAGCGTCCCGAAGATGACGGCCCCGGCAATCATCGAAGTCGCGAGGTTGCCCAGCATGTAGCCGGCCGCGGCTTGGCCCACATCGCCCAGCATCTTGCGAACACGAACTGACCGCTCAGGCCGCATCCAGTCGAGCACGCCGCGGATCATCCTGGGTGTCTCCAGGAGGATGAAGAAGGTCAGCACCCCGATGGTGACGAGCGCGACGACCCCGCTCACGACCGTCTTGCCGATGGCAAGGGCCGGGCGGCCAAGACCGCTGATGAGGGTCTCGAGTCTTGGCACGTTCTTCTTGACATAGCTCTCGAGGGCCAGTCGTTTCACGAGGTGCCCGATCTGCCCCTTGCCCTGCTGCGCCTGGCGGACAAGGCTCGGCAGTTCTTTCGCGAAGCTCGTGGCGGACTCGTAGACCGGGTGCACGAGCGCATAGCCCACCGTTGCCGCTATCACCGCCGAGAAGAAGAACACGACGACGGTCGCAATTCCCCGGCGGATCCCTCGGCGTTCCACGAAACTCACCACAGGGTGCAAGAGCGCACTCAGGAACAACGACACAACTATCAGCAAGACGACGACCCGGAGCCGCCACAGGAGAGCGAGACCTATGCCGGCGCCCACGACGACACCCGTGACGATCAACGCAGTACGCGCCACCCGAAGGTCGTGCGCGCGCTGGTTGCTGGAAGGATCGAGCTCCGGGTGGACTGTCTGCTCGGGCACTGGCACAAGTCAACTCCATGCAGGGGCGCCAAAGGGTGACCCCGGAGCCGCAACCCGAGCCGGGACGGACCCCGGCGCAGGTCACTCCTCTTCCAGGAAACGGGGTCCAATCGTCAGGCTCTCCCCGCGACCTGGTCGCGCCTGCAAGCATGTGGAGATGGCCGACTCGCCCGAGGTCGACGGCGCAGTTGCCGGCGTGACCGCGCCGCGCCGTCACGACAACCTGCTGAGATGGATACCCGGGCCGCTGCGCCATGGGATCACGCTCTTCGTCCTCCTGCTGTTCATCGAGTACGTCCTCATTCCCAGTTTCCTGCACTCCAAGGCACGTTCCTCGCTGAGCCAGCTAGGTCGCGTCAATGTCGCGTGGCTCCTCGCCGGCTTGGCTCTCGAGGCTGCAGCGCTTCTCGCATACGGGCGCCTGACGCAGTCGGTGCTGCCAAAGGACGGGCCGAACATCTCAAAGGTGCTCCGAATCGACCTGTCCACGCTCGCCGTGAGCCACGTGATCCCCGGAGGCACCGCTGGCGGCACCGGGCTCGGCTACAGGCTCCTCACCTCGAACGGGGTGAGTGGCGCCGATGCCGGCTTCGCTCTTGCGACCCAGGGGATCGGTTCGGCCGTCGTCCTCAACGGGATGCTCTGGATAGCGCTCGTGATCTCGATCCCGCTCCATGGTTTCAACAGCGCTTACGTCACGGTCGCGATTGTCGGCGCTGTGCTGCTCGCCGCCCTCGGCGTGCTCGTGCTGTCCCTGACGCGGGGCGAGGCGCACGCCACCAGGGCTCTGCAGTCGGTGGCCCGACGGGTGCCGTGGATCACCGAAGATCAGATGGAGAAGCTCGTCCAGCGCCTGGCCATCCGACTGCGGACGCTGGGCTCGGATCGGCACCTGCTCAAGAACGCGGTGTCGTGGGCAGCCGCGAACTGGCTGTTCGACGCGGCCTCGCTCTGGGCCTGCATCGCAGCCTACGGGCATCTCACCAGGCCCATCGACCTCTTCGTGGCCTACGGCGTGGCGAACGTGCTCGCAGCTGTCCCGCTCACCCCCGGTGGCCTTGGCATCGTCGAGGCGGTAGCCGCAACCTCGCTGATTGGCTTCGGCGTCCCTGCGGCAGTCGCGTGGCTGGGAGTGATCTCCTGGCGCCTGTTCAACTTCTGGCTGCCGATCCCGGTGGGTGCTGGTGCCTACCTGTCCATGCGGGTCAGGCGCGGGGCGGGCCTCAAAGAGCGTCGTGAGGCGCTCGGGGGCATGACAAGGCCCAGGGACCCGTCCGCTCCACCGTCCGGCGTGATACCGAGCATCAAGCCAGACCAGCTTCCCCGGAGGCCAGGGCCTGCATCTCCTCCGGACCCGTCGGCACCAGTTCAAGACTGATCGGGACCCCGAACGGCTCCCGTGGCCGTCGCCTGACGTGGTAGCGCCCGAGGCATGACAGCATCTGGATCTCGATTCGAATCGCCGGGGCGTTTCGAATCGCCGGGCGCTCAGACCGCCGGGGCGCTCAGCCTTGCGACTCGGGCGAGCGGCGCTTGCGGGCACGCTCGACTGCGAGCTCCTGGAGCCGCCGCTGCGCGCTGAGGCCGAGCACCGGCACGACTCGCACCCAGTCGCCATCCGGTCCGAGCTCCCAGGCGTTGGTGTCGTCGGCGAGATTGAGCTGGAGGGTCTCCTCGAGTCGAACCCGTAGCTCCGGGTCGAGAACCGGGACGAGTACCTCGATCCTGCGGTCCAAGTTCCGCTCCATCAGATCGCCGGAACCGATCGTGTAGCGCACCTGACGGTCACCGGAAGGGTCGCCGAAACGGAAGATGCGAGAGTGCTCGAGGTAGCGCCCCATGATCGAACGCACCGTGATCCGGTCGGAGAGTCCCGGCACACCTGGCCGGAGGCAACAGACACCTCGCACGACGAGATCGATGCGGACGCCCGCCTGCGAGGCGGCGTACAAACCGTCGATGACTTCCGGGTCGGTGAGCCCGTTCACCTTGATGGTGATGCGGCCTGCCTCCCCTACCGCCGCTTCTTCGGCCATCTGGGCGAGAATCCATGCCCTCATGCCTTGGGGAGCCACCACGATGCGGCGGTGGGTGACCGGCCGGCCGTAGCCGGTCAGATGGTTGAACAAGTCGGTCAGGTCCTCACCGATGGCCGGATCGGCGGTCAGAAGCCCGAGGTCCTCGTAGATCCTTGCCGTTTCGGAGTTGTAGTTACCCGTCCCGATGTGGCAGTAGCGACGGAGCCCGTCCTCCTCACGTCGCACGACGAGGACGATCTTCGAGTGGGTCTTCAACCCCACCAGGCCATAGACGACGTGCACGCCGGCGCGCTCGAGCTGACGTGCCCAGAGGATGTTCGCTTGCTCGTCGAAACGGGCCTTCACCTCCACGAGTGTCGCGACCTGCTTGCCCTGCTCGGCTGCCCGGACAAGCGCGGAGA
The DNA here is from genome assembly GCA_003139355.1 of Acidimicrobiaceae bacterium. GTDB lineage: Bacteria > Actinomycetota > Acidimicrobiia > Acidimicrobiales > Bog-793 > Fen-455. The sequence continues at coordinate 43,985 of PLIM01000002.1, forward strand.
CGATGGCCGTGTCATCCGAGGTGCGGTACAGGGTCTGCTTGATCGCGAGCACGTTCGGATCGTCGGCGGCCTGGGTGATGAACGCCTCGACCGAGGTCGTGAACGAGTCGTACGGGTGGTGAACAAGCACGTTGCGTTCTCGCAGCACCGAGAACAGGTCGACGGGTCCGTCGCCGGCGGTCGCAAGGCGGGGTTGGGTCATGGGCACCCAGGGCGGCTCATGAAGATCGGGTCGGTCGATCGCATGCAGCGCCCAGAGCTGGCTCAGACCGAGAGGAGTCGAGCTCTCGTAGACATCGTCGGTCCCGAGCTCGAGCTCGGCCAACAGCAGGTCGCGAACCTCTGTCGGCGTGTCCCGATCGACTTCGAGCCTGACCGCGCGGCCGAAACGGCGACGACGGAGCTCCGTCTCGACCGCGGCGAGGAGGTCGTCAGCTTCACTCTCCTCGAGGTCGAGGTCAGCGTTGCGCGTGACCCGAAAGGCGTGGTAACGCCCGATCTCCATTCGCGGGAAGAGCCTGGGCAGGTTCGCGGCAATCAACTGCTCGAGGGCCACGAAGCGAGAACCACCGTTGAGCGGCACGAAGCGGGGCAGCAATGGCGGTACCTTCACCCGCGCAAAGCGCTGCTCGCGAGTACCCGGATCCTCGACAAGCACGGCGAGGTTGAGCGACAGGTTCGAGATGTAGGGGAACGGATGGCCCGGGTCCACGGCCAGCGGCGTGAGAACCGGGAAGATCTCCTTCTCGAAAACGCCGAGGACACGGGCTTTCTCGGCGGCGTCGAGGTCATCGATGGACGTGAGATAAAGGCCGGCGCTGGCGAGGCTGGGGACGAGCGACGACTCGAATACCTCGTCGCTGCGCGCTTGCAGGCGAATGCACTTGACCCGAATGTCCTTGAGCTGCTGTGAGGCGGTTCGCCCGTCCGCCGACCTGGAACGAAGCCCGGCCGCAACATGGTCCTTCAGTCCGCCAACTCGCACCTGGAAGAACTCGTCGAGCCCTGATGAGAGGATGGCCAAGAACTTCACGCGCTCGAGAAGCGGGAGCGAGGTATCGGCGGCAAGATCAACAAGGCGATCCGCGAAGTCCATCCAGGACAGCTCACGGTTGAAGAAGCGGTCCGGGCGCGTGACAAGGCCCGCGTGCTCTGTGACATCGACTTTCACAACCCAGACGCTACCGTGTGAAGTCGTGCAGCCCCTCGCAATAGCACCGAGGGTCAAACAGCGGCGCCGGAGCGAGCTCGGCTTGCTGCTCGTTGCAGTGGTCGTGCTCACGCTTGCGTATCTGCTGGCGTCCCTCGGCACTTATGGCGTGCTGCCTCCCAACGCGTTGGAGTTCATCGGCGTAATCGCAGCGTTGGCGCTTGCCGTGCATCTGGCCAATCGTTTCCTCGCCCCGGAGGCGGACCCGGTCATCATGCCGATTGTCCTGATGCTGAACGGCATCGGTTTCGTGATGATCTACCGGCTGGACCAGTCTGCGCAGATAACCCGCCTCGCGCCTTGGCACTACCAGGCCGCCTGGACGGCTCTCGGCGTCGTCGCCTACGTCCTGACACTTCTCATCGTCCGCCGGTCGCGTGACCTCGAGCGCTACCGCTACATGCTCGTGTTCGGTGCCTTGGTCCTGCTCGTTCTGCCGCTCGCGCCCTACATCGGGAGAACGCCCGAAGCACAGCTGAACGGAGTGAAGTTGTGGATCCACCTCGGACCGGTCACCTTTCAGCCGGTCGAGATCGCAAAGCTCATGCTCGTAATCTTCTTCGCTTCCTACTTCGTGGAAAAGCGCGAGATGCTGTCGCTCGCGACCCGGCGCGTGGGCAACCGACTACTGCCTGACCTTCGTCCTCTCGGTCCGATCGCGGTCGCGTGGGTCGTGTCGATCCTCGTCATCCTTCTCGAACACGACATCGGCTTCTCACTCCTGCTGTTCGTGATGTTCATCGCAATGTTGTGGGTGGCGACCGGGCGTTGGACCTATTTCGTCGGTGGGCTCGTCGCTTTCGTCGCGGGTACCTACCTGGCCGCGCACCTGCCGTTCGCGAAGTCCTTGATCGACCAGCGCGTGGGCGCATGGATCAATCCCTGGACTCACTACAGCACGTACGGCTATCAGACTGTCCAAGGAGAGCTCGCACTTGGTCGGGGCGGTCTGACGGGATCGGGCCTGGGTCTTGGCACTCCTTACAACATCCCCGTCGCATACAGCGACTTCATCTTCGCAGCCATCGGCGAAGAGCTGGGGCTGCTCGGTACGACGGCGGTTGTCGCGGGCTTCTTGTTGTTGGTGGGCGCCGGAATGCGAGCGGCGATACGTGCTCGCTCTGAGTTCTCCCAGCTAGCCGCCGTCGGCTTCACCACGATCCTCGGGTTCCAGTCGTTCTTCATCATGGCCGGCGTGGTTCGTCTCCTCCCGCTCACTGGTGTGTCGCTGCCTTTCATCGGCTATGGCGGCTCCTCTCTCCTGGCTAACTACGTCCTCGTGGCTCTGCTGATGCGCATTTCTGACGAAGGGTCCACTCCACCGGGGGTCACGGTCGGGCCAGGCCGTCGAATAACACGAATGTGATGGCACGCGCTTGCGGCCGCTGGTGCCTCTATGACCCAGAAGTCTCGGCGTCTGCGCGATTCAGCCGCTCTCGTGGGAGCTGGTGGGCACACCTGACGAGGAGAAGACATCCAGCGGATCCGTCCCGGGCTGAAATGGATAGGTGTACTTGATGATGCTTGCGACCTCCGAAGGTGATCCTGAGACCGTCGCACATGCGTCCATGTTGACTTGACCGTTGGGTTCGAGATCGCCGCTGAAGACGAGTTTCTGGCCCACGATTAAGCCCCATCCGCCGGCAGACGCAGGTACGTCAAGGGTCGTCCCGTTCAAGGAGACATGATTGTCGACGAGAACGGTCGAGGGGCCGCTCCCGCGGAGGTACTCCGACACGCTCACCGTCAACGGACCCACGAGGATGTTCTGGTTCGTAATTGGATAAGAAACTCCACGCTGTTGAATGACTTGATCTGCGATGTAGACGGACTGACTGCCACTGACGACGGTCCCCGCGAAGACGAGAGAACGACCAGGAGCGAAGACAACGTTTCCGTTCGTGACAGCCGCCAAAGGACTGGGACACGGCACAGTTACTGCTGCAATTCGGATCGTGGATGGTCCTCCAGCGAGCGCCAAGGTTGCTCCGAGGCCGCCGCCCACAACAAGAACGGCAACACTGAGTGCGGCTAGGCGGCGGAGTCGTTGCTGTCTGATCCGAGAGGAACGCCGAGCAAGCAAGCTCATCGGAAGCCGTGGCCGCAGCGGCGGGGCGGCGGCGAGCATCTCCAGTTGATCTTCAATTCGCGTCATGGGAACCCTCCATGTCTTCGCAATTGTCGATAGGAACGCTGTCGCGATTGAGAACGGCCGCCTTGGCATCGGCAAGCGTCGACGCGACAGTGGAACGCGAGACGTGTAGGACGCTGGCGACTTCGCGTTGGGGAAGATCGGCGATATAGCACAGTGCCAGAACAGTGCGCTGGCGAGCCGTCAAGGGTCTGATGGCCTCGAGCACCTGAAACCAGAGGAGAGGATCCTGTTCTGCCTTTGAGGCATCGCTGGCCTTCAGGGACAACTGCACTTCTTGTTCTTGTCGGCGGATGCGTCGACGTAGTTCGTTCAACGCCACTCGGTATGTCCAGCCTGTCGGTGACTTCATTGTCCTCACCCGGCGCCACCGAGCGAGGGCGCGCGCGAACGCCTCGTCTGTGGCCTCGCTCGCAGCATCTGCGTTGCCTGAGACGACAGTCAGCACGGCCAGCACGCGAGCGTGGCAGTCTGAGTACCAGGTCTCGAATCCGCTGAAGCTATCGGTCATCGCTCGCCGCTCCCGGCCATCGGTGGAGTAAATCACGGGGGGCCTCATTTTGACGGGCGTGACGACGAGAAATCTTTCACGTGGTTCAAGATGTCACGAGTCGATCTGGATGAAGAAGGGTCCTCACAGCCGGTGACCTGGACTATCTCCTGGCTCTTGCGGCGCTCCCAATTAGGGAGACCTGGCAAACCTCACCCTTCTCGCCTCGCTGGAGACAAAGGCAAGATCGTAAGGCGGCGGACGACACACGGCCCGGAAGACGCTCGGCCCGAAGCTGACGGCTGCAGCAAACTACTCCCCCACCTGCGAAGAGAGCCACGCCAGGCCCAAGGACGGGCCAGGCAGGCACGAGTTCAGACAGACTTTCGCCCGACTTCCAGGGGCCAGCGGCGGGGTGAAAGTGGCTTCTCGGTGGGTGAAACGCCCGCCTAATTCGCGCCCATGGGATCGGTGCCGGCCACCTCCAACACTGCCGACGCGGCCATGATCGGCACAGGCACCTGCTGACGCAGTGCGAGAGCGATCGCATCCGAGGGCCTGCAGTCGATCAAACGCGCCCCCGACCGACCGGAAATAACCATCTCGGCGTCAAACGCGGTCCCGCGAACCTCAGTGATCCGGACGACGTCGAGTGTCATCCCGAATTCCTCGAGGACACGGGTGAACAGTTCATGGGTGAGCGGCCGCGGGGTCGCGAGTCCCCTTGCCGCGTAGCCGATCGCGATACCCTCGGCCCCGCCGACGGGGATCTGCAACTCGCGAAATGGCGGATCCGCCTCCTGAAGCACGACGACTGGGTAAGTCGCCGGCAGAAGGAGCACGACGTCGACGTAGAGCATCTGTGACATGTCAGGCGGCGTGACCAGCGGGTCCACCGCCAGATCCATCTCGTCGGAGGGCTCGTCCAGCTCGTCTTGCTCGGCGGGTTCGTCCGGCTCGGCGAACTCGTNNGCGAACTCGTCCGGCTCGGCGAGCTCGTCCGGCTCGGCCAGTGCGGCGGGTTCGTCTAGCTCGGCGAACTCGTCCGGCTCGTCTAGCTCGGCGACGTCCGATGTCCACGTTGCCGCTTCTGTCGCAACCGGGTCGTCATTGACGAATGCCGAACCGTCGTCGTTGGCGCGAGTCATCGACGCCGATCCCAAGTCGGCTTCAACAGCGTCCTCGTCGGTGCCCATGGGACTCATCGCCGGGTCGACCGGCGCATCTCGACATTGACCACAAGCCCGACCGTAGCGAAGAACACGATCATGGCGGAGCCACCGTAGCTCACGAACGGGAGCGGGATACCGGCGATGGGAATGAGACCAATCGTCATGCCGACATTCTGGAAGACCGAGAAGGCAAGCAACGCGAGCGCCCCGGAGCACAACATCCGACCGAGGGGATCCCTAGCGATCTGTGCGGCTCGTAGCAGCCGGAACGCAATCACCCCAAACAACGCGACGACCAATAACCCTCCCGCAAACCCGAGCTGCTCGCCTACCGCTGTAAAAATGAAGTCAGTCTGCTGAGCCGGGACAAAGCCGCCATTCGTTGCCGCGCCGTGGAAGATGCCCGTGCCGAAAGCTCCGCCTGAGGCGATGGCCATCACCGACTGAGCGAGGTTCCAGTTGGCGCCGCTCGTTGCACTGCCCTGGTGGAGAAAGGAATGCAAGCGATCGAGCTGGTAGGCGTGGATCAGCTTGAAGTGAATCGCCACCGCCAAGCCTGCGATGCCCACACCAGCAAGGACGACCAGGTACCTGAGCCGCACGCCCGAGGTCACGATCATGACCGTCAGCACGACACTCATGATCAGTGCGGTCCCCAGGTCTGGCTGCTTGTAGACGAGCAGGATCGGTACCGCCGCGAGAGCGAGTACCACGACAAGGTTTCGAGGAAACATCGTCTCTTGACGGCTGCAGTACACGGCGACCACGAGAATCACCGCGAGGGCTGCGAATTCCGACGGTTGAAGATCGAGCGGTCCCAGCGCGAACCATCGTTGCGCTCCGAGTGAGACGTGGCCGAAACCAGTGAGCACCGCCAGGAGCGACAGGACGACGAGGCCATAGAGCACGTAAGCCCATTGCTCGAGCCAGTGGTAGTCGATCAGTGCAACGACCACCATGACGACGACACCGATCACTAGCCAGACGAGCTGACGCTTCAGGTAGAACCTCGGGTCTCCGCCGGCGGCGATCTGCTCGACACGTGTGGCGGAATAGACCATGACAGCGCCAATGAGCGAGAGCAGGACGGCACTGCCGACCAGGATGAAATCACAGCGGCTCACCAGCTCCCAAGCTGGGTGCCTTTCCCTGCGATCGCTCCACCGTGCCGGCACGCTCGGGTAATGAACGGCCATGATGGGCAACAATAACGGTCATAGCCCCACAACTCGCTGCGGCTTTCCTGTCCCATCGCCCGGTCCGCGTAACCGTCCCCGGCCCACCCGGTCCGCCTAGCCGTCCCCGGTTTGCCCTGCCCGGGCCCGTTTTCTCCCCCTCCGTGGGTGACACACATCCCTGTCAAGTTGAGTGTTACGAACATATGTTCTATATGACTGCGGAGGAGGTGAGCTGCGTGTGCGAGACGAGATCGGACCTCGAAGCGGCCCTGTCCCGGCCCGTGCGGGAGCTCGACGCCTCCTTGTTGCACGGGGCGGACGCGAAGGTCCTGGTCGGCTTCTTTCTCTCGTCTCGAGCACCTCGCAGCTGCGAGTGAGGCGCTGTGTGCCCTGCGTGTCGCCTCGAGCGGTGCCTTCGAGACCGACGGCCACCGCTCCGCGGGAGAGTGGCTTGCCGGCGAGAGCGGGGACTCTCTGGCAGATGCGGTCTCCTTGCTGGAGGCCGCCGAGCATGTCGTGGTCCTCCCCGAGCTCGAGGAGGCCTTCCGTTGTGGTGAGCTGTCGGCCTCCCAGGCCAAAGAGGTGGCCGGTGCGGCCATCATGGACCCCGGCTCGCTCGGCGAGCTGCTCGGTGCGGCCAGGTCCGAGGGCCTCGAGACCCTGCGCCGGCGTTGTGCCCGGCTCAAGGCCGCAAGAGCATCCGAACAGGACCAGGCCGAACGCTCACGGCGCATCCATGCCGGCAGGAGGCTGAGGACCTCGACCGAGACCGACGGCACCTTCCGCCTCGATGCCCGGCTGACCCCAGGTGCCGGGGCGGGGCCACTGGCAGCTGTGAAGGACAGGGCCGACGAGCTCTTCGCCGAGGCACGCCGGACAGGTGCCCGGGAGCCTTCGCAGGCCTACCTCGCCGATGCCCTCGTCGAGCTGGTCACAAGCCCCCGGGGAGACGGCCCGCACAGGCCGAGGGCCCTCGTGCACCTACGGGTCGACCTCGGGGCGCTGCGGCGGGGCAACACCTCAGCCGGGGAGTTGTGCGAGATCGCCGGTGTCGGCCCGGTCTCGGTCACCACCGCACGCGAGCTCCTGGGAGACTAGACCGCCAAGCTCCTCGTCACGAGCGCGACCCACGTGCACGCCATCTGCAACCTGGGCCGTTCGGTCCCCGCCAGGCTCTACGGCGCACTGCTGGAACGGGACCGCTGCTGTGTGGTGGTGCCGGGGTGCTCGGCCACCTGCAACCTCGAGATCGACCACAGGGTCGTCCCCTTTGCCGAAGGCGGCCCGACAGAGCTCTCCAACCTGGCCAGGATCTGCCACCGCCACCACTTCTTGAAGACCCACGAGGGCTACTGCCTGCAAGGCGAGCCCGGGGCCTGGGTGTGGGTGCACCCCGATGGGAGCCGCCACGGGCCAGGTGCCCTGCCGCCCCGAGGCGCCGTGGCACCCCCGGGCACAGACCCGCCCCCTGGTGGCCACACTGTCACCGGCACTGGCGCGGCGCGGCGGCGAGAGCTGCCATCGGCTCCCGAGAAGCCCGCTGAGCTCGCACACTCGCCACGACCCGAGCAGTCGAGCCTGTTCTCCGGTGCCGGCGACCTGAGCGGCACCCCTGCGGGCCACGCCGCCTGAGCCGGAGCTCCGGAACGAGGCCTTGGCTCAGAGTCCGAACAACCGCACGCTGTCGGGCCGCCGGCGCCTGGCCGTCGAACAGGTCAGTCCGGTTCCCCTCTTCCGCCGATTGGCTCGGTCGTCGCCGGCTCAGCAGGTCGCGTGGCCGCACCGAACGCCACGGTTGGCGACCCGTCTCCACCGACAGCCGCCCACATCACGCTGAGCGGAGGCTCCGCGCCGGTCCACAGCCTGATCTGACGCGCGGCCTGGTAAACGAGCATTCCGAGACCGTTCCGAACGCTCGCACCGCTACGCCGGGCTTCCAGCAGGAACGGCGTAAGCGGCGGCTCGTACACCAGGTCCACTACGAGTTGGCCCGCACCGAACCACGAAGGATCGACCCCGGCAACAACGGCCGAGCGTTCCTCGGTCGATCCGCCTGAACCGGCCGATTCGCCCGAGCCGGCCCGATCCGTGAGCTCGGCGGCCTCAACAGGCGCTGCCTCCCCACCCTGATCTGCGCTCGCCATGGCGACAGGAGTCGCCTGAACAACCAGGTCCATACCGCCCAAGGCCTCTGGCCGCCCGACCCGTGCCACCTTCGGTGCCAATAAGGCCGAGCGCCACGCTGGCGCCACGGTCCTGTTCACGATCACGATCTCTTCCGCGCCCGCATCTGCCAGCGCCAGCACCGCCGCCCGCCCTGCTCCACCTGCACCGATCACCCCACAGTGCCGACCGGCCGGATCGAAGCCCACTCCTTCGCGAAGGTCGTCGAGCAAGCCTTCTCCGTCACAGCTCTCCGCAAGAATGGCCCCTGCGACAAAGATCAGGGTGTTCGCAGCCCCCAGCCGTCGCACCTGCCGAGAGCGGCGGGTCGCCAATCGGGCAGCAGCATCCTTGTGCGGCATCGTGACCGACAAGCCACGCAAGCCAAGTGCCGATGCGCCCGCGACCGCTCTGTCCAACGACCCCGGCGGCACTTCGAACGCCAGGTAGCTCCAGTCGAGGCCCATTGCGGCAAGAGCCGCATTGTGCAGCAGCGGCGACAACGAGTGGCGGATCGGGAAGCCAACCACGCCCGCGATCGCAGTGGTCGAAGCCGGCCAGGCGACCAGCGGACGAGTACCCGCTGGCATCTCGGCGAATTGGGTCACGACCTGGCCCGATTCTGGTCGAGCCACGCCTGCAGGAGCACGGTCGCGGCCACGGCGTCGATCCCGACTCGACGCGCCCGAGCAGCGGTGCCGGGCCGAGCGGGCCGAGCTCGTCGAGCCTGCCGAGCTTGTGGAAGGGCGCGAGCGCCGCCGTCAGCTCTGACCGCATCTGTCAGCAAACGGCGCCGGCGGTCGGCTTCGACCGTCGTCAGCCGCTCATCGTGCAGCACGACTGGAACGTCCAGCTCCGCTTCGAGCGCTGAGGCCTCAGCGACAGCTGCCGATGCCGCAGGGCCTCGATCGCCCGCCAGAGTCAGCGGGAGACCGACCACAACAAGGCCAGCACCGAACTCCGATACGAGAGCGGCAATAGCGCGGCGGTCGACACTCGGCGCGTCGGTTCTGGTGATCACCGAGTGCGGAGTCGCGAGCACACGTTGCGAATCGCTCACCGACACGCCGATGCGCCGTTCCCCGAGGTCGATACCGACCACTCGCGTTCCCACCGCCGACCCGGTTTCGCTGGACTCCACGTCGGTCCGGTCGTCGGTCACGCCGGTACCTCGCCGTCAGGCTCGGGCTCTCCCGGACCTCGACCCAACGCTTCACCCAGCTGGATCAGCGCTTCCTCGATGCCGGCGACGTTCCGGCCGCCCGCCGTCGCGAGTTCCGGGGTGCCGCCACCCCCGCCCCCGACGGCGGTGGCGGCCAAGGCTGCCACCGCTCGCGCGTCGATCCCGGAACCCTTTCTCGCGGCAACCACCAGCGCAACCCGCTCGGGGCCGGTGACACCAGCAAGGCCAACGGCCTCGACCCCGGGATGATCCCGAACGGCTATGGCAAGGTCCCGGAGCTCCCCGGCCTCCAGCCCGTCCCGTCGGCCGACCACTCGCCCGGTCGCTGAGCCGCCCGTCGCACCAGCTCCGCCAGCTTCAGCAGCCAGCACGTCGGCCTCGTTGCGCAACTGCTCGGAACGCAATGTTCGTAACTGCTCCTCGAGCGCCCGTTGGCTCGCCAGCAGCCGGTCGAGCGCCGAAGGAAGATCCATGGGTTGAGTGCGCAATCGCTGCGCAGCCTCTTCGACCGTGCGCTCGAACAAGCGGAGCCGAGCGAGCGAAGCCTCACCGGTCACCGCTTCGATCCGGCGCGTGTTTGAACCAATGGAGGCCTCCGAGACCACTTGCAGCGGGCCGATCGTCCCCAAGGCGTTCACGTGTGTGCCGCCGCACAGCTCGACCGAGTGATCACCGGCCTCGACCACACGCACGATGTCGCCGTACTTCTCGCCGAAAAAAGCCATGGCGCCCGCACCTTCGGCTTCCTGGCGGGTCGTCTCGTGGACTCTGACGGGCTCGTTGCGCAGGATCTCGGAGTTGACGAGATCCTCCGCGCGCCCGATCTCCTCCTCGGACATCGGCCCGAAGTGGCTGAAGTCGAACCGCAGGCGGTCCGGCGCTACGAGCGAGCCTTGCTGACGAACGTGGTCGCCGAGCACTTGTCGTAAGGCCCAGTGAAGAAGGTGCGTCCCGGTGTGATTGCGGCGGATCGACTCCCGGCGCTCGCGGTCGATCGCTGCGGCCGCCTCTTGGCCGGCCTCGATCGATCCTTCCAGAAGGTAGCCAAGGTGCCGTGTCAGACCCTCGACGACCGATGTCGCGTCCAGCACGCGGACCCGACCGGTAGAGGTCGTGATCGACCCGGTATCTCCAACCTGGCCGCCGGCCTCCGCATAGAAGGGAGTCCGATCGAGGAAGACTTCGATCAGTTCGGCGGCATCGGGAGCTTGCTCGCCGTCGACGTTGGCAAACAAGTGCTCGACCGAGCTCGGCATCACGGCCAAGACCCGAGATTCCACGTCAACTTCCTGGTACCCGAGGAACTGCGTCGGGCCGAATTTCATCCTTATCTCGCTCCACGCGGCAGCGACGTCCTCTGCCGCCGCGGTGCCTGCCCGGCCCGCCTCGCGGGCCCGTCGCCGCTGCTCTTGCATCGCGATGTCGAAACCGCGACGGTCGACTTCGATCCCCCGCTCCCGCGCGATCTCTTCGGTCAGATCGATCGGAAAGCCGTAGGTGTCGTGGAGCTGGAAGGCGATGTCTCCCCCGACAGCGGACCCACCAGTCGCCAGCTCCGCCTCGAGCAGCGTCGTCCCGGACCGCAGCGTGCGCAAGAACGCCTCCTCCTCGTGCACGGCAATCCGCTTGACGAGGTCCCTGTCGCGCTGGAGTTTCGGGTACGCGCCCCCCATGACGTCGGTCACGACGTCGATGACATCGGGGGTGACGAGGCCTTTGGCACCGAGACGCTGAGCCATGAGCACGGCCCTGCGGATCAGCCGGCGAAGCACGTAACCGCGGCTCTCGTTCGAAGGGAAGACACCTTCAGAGATCAGGAACGTGAACGTGCGGGCATGGTCCGCGACAATGCGAAGCCCGACGTCGGTCTCTTCGGTGCTCCCATAGACCCGGCCCGTGACAGCCGACGCCGCATCAAGGATCGGTGCGATGAGATCGGTGTCGAAGACCGACTCGACGCCTTGGATCTGCGTGAGGATCCGGTCGAGCCCGGCTCCGGTGTCGATGTTCCGCTGGGGAAGCTCCGTGAGCGAGCCGTCGGCGTGACGGTTGTACTGGATGAACACGAGGTTCCAGAGCTCGACGTAGCGCTCGCCCCCTTGGGCGGGCCCGCCACCGGGCCCGTACTGGGACCCCCGGTCGAAATAGATCTCAGAACATGGGCCGCATGGGCCCGTCTCGCCCATCTTCCAGAAGTTGTCCTCGTCGAGTCGCTGCAGTCGTCCCGGGAGCAGGCCAGGGATGTCGCGCCAGAGCGCTTCGGCCTCGTCGTCGGAGACGTGGACGGTGACCCAGAGGTGCTCCGGATCAAGACCGAGCTCCCCGGTGAGCAGCTCCCACGCGTAGGCGATCGCCAGGTCCTTGAAGTAGTCGCCGAAACTGAAGTTCCCGAGCATCTCGAAGAAGGTCACATGACGCGCCGAGGTTCCGGTCACGTCGATGTCGACGGTGCGCACGCACGGTTGCACCGTCGTCGCCCGCGGCGCGGGCGGCGGAGCCTCGGCAAGGAAGTACGGCTTGAACTGGACCATGCCGGCGATCGTGAACAACATCGAAGGGTCGTTCGGCACCAGGCTCGCGGCCGGGAGCGCGAGATGACCACGGTCGACGAAGAACTTCGTGAACGTGTTGCGCAGCTGGTCCGCGTTCACCTTTCGCCTCGCTCCTCCCTCACGCTCTGTGGTTGTCCGTGCTCTCTGAACCTTGGTCGCCGCGCCGCGCCCTCCAGCGCTCTGCGAGCGCCTTCTCGGCGCCATGTTCCGACGGTTCGTAGTAGCGGCGCCCCGTGAGCCCCTCGGGCAGGTACACAGCTTCTACGAACCCTCGCGGGTCATCGTGAGGATACTCGTAGCCCACACCGTGCCCGAGTGCCCCGGCACCCCGGTAGCTGGCGTCGCGAAGCTGCGGCGGCACCGCCCCGAGGGGACGCTCACGAACATCGCCCTGTGCTGCCCACCATCCGAGGGCAACGCGGTTCGACTTCGGAGCGAGCGCGAGATGGACCACAGCCTGAGCCAGGTTCAACCCCGCCTCTGGGAGCCCGACAAACTCGACGGCCTGGGCCGCCGCGGTCGCGATCCCGAGTGCGTGCGGATCGGCCATCCCGACGTCCTCGCTCGCGAGGATCACGAGGCGCCGCGCGACATAGCGCGGGTCCTCCCCGGCTTCTAAGAGGCGCGCCATCCAGTAGAGGCCCGCGTCGGGATCCGAGCCTCGCACGCTCTTGATGAGAGCCGAGATGAGGTCGTAGTGCTCCTCGCGCCCGTGGCGGAAAGCCCGTGTTTCGCGAGCACCCTCGATGTCTTCGGTCGTGATCGTGGGCAGCACGCCAGAAGCGGCGCCCGCCTGCGCTTGCTTGCTCCGAGCTCGACCGCGTGCGAGGGCCATCGCCACTTCCAGCGTCGTGAGCACGGCCCGGGCGTCCCCTTCGGCCAGGTCGACGAGGCGCGAGATCGCATCCGGACCGGCATCGAACCCCTCGACGCGCAAAGCACGCTCGGCGAGCTCGCGAAGGTCCGCCGCCGTGAGCGCCTCGAATCGCCAGAGGGTCGAGCGACTGAGAAGCGGAGCGTTCAAAGCGAAGAACGGGTTCTCGGTCGTCGCGCCGATCAGGACGACGACGCCCTCCTCGACACCGTGCAGGAGCGCGTCCTGCTGAGCCTTGTTGAAGCGATGGACTTCATCGAGGAACAGGATCGTCCCCCGGCCTTCGGCACCCAGTGCCCGGCGGGCGTCGTCGAGCTCGCTTCGCACGTCCTTCACGCCGACGTCGACCGCGGAGAGTGCCCGGAACCGGCGCGCCGTGTGCGCGGCGAGCAGACGGGCCACGGTTGTCTTGCCCGTTCCGGGAGGTCCGAAGAAGACCGCGGAGCTCAGCCGGTCATCCTCGACCAGGGCCCGGAGCGGAGCTCCCGGACCCAGAAGATGGCGCTGGCCGACGACCTCGTCCAGGCGGGTTGGGCGCAAGCGGGCCGCCAACGGCGCTCGAACCGTCAGCTCGTCTGCGGCGGCGACGTCGAAGAGGTCGGGCGGGCGGCTGCTGCCCGCTCGGCTGGGCGGGCTCGGCGTCACGCTCCGCTCGGGCCCGGCGCCCCGGGCGAACCAGCCGCCCCAGGCGAGCCCAGCGATCTGGGCGAGCCGGTCGAACCCGGCCGGCCTGGTGCCCCGGTCGGGACAACCCGGATTCCAAGCTCCGCCAGCTGCCTGTCTGCGAGAGGTCTCGGCGCGCCCGACATGAGGTCGGCTCCCGACTGAGTTTTCGGGTAGGCGATCACCTCGCGAATGTTGTCCTCTCCAGCCAGCAACGCCACGAAGCGATCGAGGCCGACGGCGAATCCACCGTGGGGTGGCGCTCCGTAACGGAACGCTCCGAGAAGGAAACCGAAACGGGACTCCGCATCCTCATCTGAGACCCCGAGCGCCTTGAAGACGCGTCGCTGGATGTCCGCCCGGTGAATTCGGATGCTCCCCGACCCGAGCTCCCAGCCGTTCAAGACCAGGTCATAGCTCTGTGAGCGCACGGCCATGGGATCGGTCTCGAGCAGGTCGAGGTCGTCGGGGTGCGGCATCGTGAACGGGTGGTGCGCCGCGACCAGGTGCCCGTCGTCGTCCATGCCCTCGAAGAGCGGGAACTCGGTGATCCAGGCGAAACAGAGCGGCCGCTCGGAGACGGCCGGCTGACCCAAGTCGAGGCGCAGCTGGCCCAGCACCTTGCACGTGCGTTCCCGCTCACCGGCGACGACAAGCACGAGATCGCCCGGATCGGCATAGGTCGCGGCCACAATCTGGCGCTGATGAGCCTCGGAGAGGAACTTGGCGACCGGCGATTCCAGCACACGCTCGGCTCGGACTCGCATCCACACCAGGCCCGCAGCCCCGAGCTCAAGTGCGCGCTCCACAAGCGCGTCGAGACGGCTCCGTGGCCACTCCCCCGCGCTCGGCACGCGGACGGCCCGCACACAGGCCGCCTTGAAGACGTTGAGCTCGGAACCGGCGACGGCATCACCGAGATCGACAAGCTCCATCCCGAACCGCAGGTCCGGTTTGTCGGTCCCGAACCTGTCGAGGGCCTGGTTCCAGGTCATCGTGACGATCTCGGGTTGCTGCTCGCCGGTGACCGCGAACGCCGCCTCGCTCACCGCTTCGCTCACAAAGCCCAGGACCTCCGCTTGACCCACGAAGGACGCCTCGATGTCGAGCTGGGTGAACTCGAACTGGCGATCAGCGCGCAGATCCTCGTCCCTCATGCAACGCGCGATCTGGTAGTAGCGGTCGAGACCGCCGACCATGAGCAACTGCTTGGCGATCTGAGGGCTTTGCGGCAGCACGTAGAACGAGCCGTGCTGCAATCGCGACGGGATCGCGAACTCACGAGCTCCTTCCGGTGTCGGCGTCCAGAGCATCGGCGTCTCGACCTCGACGAACCCCTGGCGCTCCATGGCCCTGCGCAGCGCACTGTTCACCTGCGCACGCAGCCTCAGATTGTGCTGCATGCGGTCGGTCCGGAGGTCCAAGTACCGATAGCGCAGCCGTACCGCCTCGTCGGTCTCCGAGCGCGCGTCGAGGGAGAACGGCGGAGGCTCGGCGGTCGAGAGGACCTCGACTTCGCATTCGCCGAGCTCGACTTCACCAGTCGACAGCGCCGGGTTCGCCGTGCCCTCGGGGCGGGGCCGCACGGTGCCGGTCACGCGGAGCACCTGCTCTGATCGCAGGTCGCGCGCCCCGTCGACCACGCACTGGATGATCCCGGTGTGGTCGCGGAGATCCACGAAGGCAAGGTGCTCGCCATGCTCGCGCCGGCGCGCCACCCAACCGCAGACGCTGACGGTTCTCCCTGTATCTCCGGTTCGCAAGGCGCCGCAATAAGCCGTACGGAGCCCTGCCGGAACCAACGACTCATCAGTCGTGAAGCTCATGGCGACCTCGTGATCTGGCAGAGACGGGCCGCAAGCCCGTCACGCGCCACCTTCTCTTGCAAGTGCGCGTCCGAGCCGCGCAGCACCCGGATGGTGACGAGCCCATCGGCGAGATCGTCTGCACCCACCATGCAGGCCACTCTCGCGCCCGAGCGGTCCGCGGCCTTCAGCTGTGCCTTCATCGAGCGCCCGTCGAATGCCCGGTCGACGGCCAGGCCGGCCGCCCGCAGCTCGTGGCTGATCTCGAGCGCGATCCCCGCTCCGCTCGAGTCCACGACAAACGCATCGAGTGCACGGCTGAGCCGCAGCTCGCCGGCAGACAGAACGCCATCGGCGTCGCACGCGAGCAGGATCCTCTCGATACCGGCGCCGAAACCGACACCGGACACCTCCGGGCCGCCGAGCGCGGCGACCAACCCATCGTAGCGGCCTCCGCCGCCGACGCCTTCGATGACGTCCGAGCCGTACTCGAAGGTCGTGCGCGTGTAGTAGTCGAGGCCCCGGACCAGGCAATCGTCCTGTTCATAGCCGATCGCCAGCCGGTCGAGCCCCCCGAGCACCTCGGCGAAATGCCGGCGGCAGTCCTCGCACAACGCGTCACGGAGCCTTGGCGCCCCTGCACTCACCTTCCGGCATTCGGGGCGCTTGCAGTCGAGGATCCGGAGAGGGTTCACGGCCCACTTGTAGCGGTGCTCGTCGCACAGCTCGTCGCCGTGCGACTCCAGATGGGCCAACAGCTGCTCGCGATAACCGGGAGCGCACGACTTGTCACCGAGGGAGTTGACCCGCAGGCGCAACGATGACAGCCCGAGGTCCGCGTAGAGCGCGGCCAGCAACGAGATCACTTCCACGTCGGCCATCGGGTCGTCAGTGCCGAGAATCTCGACACCCAGCTGGTGGTGCTGTCTGAAGCGTCCCGCCTGAGGACGTTCGTAACGAAACATCGGCGCCGCGTACCAGGCCTTGAAGGGAGGCACAGGGGAATGCTGCACATAGGCACGAACTACCGAGGCCGTGCCTTCCGGGCGCAGCGCAATGTCGCGGCCACCCCGGTCGGCAAACTCGTACATCTCCTTTCGGACCACGTCGGACAAGTCTCCCGAGCTGCGGCGGAATACCTCCGCGTCCTCGAAGCCTGGGCTCACTACAAGGCCGAAGCCGAACTGTCGCGCGAGCCCGGCAAAACGCCCCACGAGCTCACTCCAGCGCGCGCTTTCGGGAGCGAGAATGTCCTGGGTCCCCTTGGGGGACTGAAAGCTGGTCACCGGCCGGCCGGCGCGAGAGCACCGCTCCTCCCGGGAATGAGGCGGTACGCGTCGTAGACGCTGTCGAGCAACCTGAGATTCTCGAGAAGCAAGTCGAGATGCTCGGGATCGGCGAGCTCGAATTCGAAGCGCATGCGGCTCACCCTATCGGGCGTCGTGTGGGTGGACGAGGAGATGATGCTCACGTGGTGCTCGGAGAGCACCTTGGCGACGTCGGCCAGCAGGCGGGTGCGGTCCAGTGCCTTCACCTCGATCGCGACGACGAAGACTCCGGTGCGGTCCTCGTCCCATTCCACCTCGATCAGGCGCTCCTTTTCGTCAGCGGCGAGCGCGATCGCGTTCGCGCAGTCCTCGCGGTGCACCGAGACCCCGCGACCACGGGTGACGAACCCGATCACGCGGTCTCCCGGGACCGGGGTGCAGCACCGGGACAAGCGGACCATGACATCGTCAAGGCCCTCGACGTAGATACCCGTCGAGACGCGACGGCTGCTTGGCCGCCTGGGTTGCAGCGCCGTCGAAGGCAACTGCTCCTCGCCCTCACCCCCGCGAAGCTCTCGTTCGAGGCGTTGGACAAGCGCCTGCCCGGAGATGTGGCCCTCGCCGAGCGCTGCATGCAGCGAGTCGAGGTCGGTATAGCCCATGGTCGCCGCCACAGCGACGAGTGCGGGCGAGCTCTGCAGTTTCTGCACCGGTAGCCCGCCTCGCCTGAGCGCTCGCGCCAACTCCTCGCGCCCGGTCTCGATCGCGTCCTCGCGACGTTCTCGCGAGAACCATTGCCGGATCTTGTTGCGCGCACGCGGCGAGGTGACGATTTGCAGCCAGTCGCGCGACGGGCCGGCCGAGGAGGCCTTGGAGGTCACGATCTCGACCGTGTCGCCAGAGTGCAGCTTCGAGTCCAGCGGGAGAAGGCGGCGATTGACCCGCGCGCCGACGCACCGGTGCCCGACCTCGGTGTGAATCGCATATGCGAAGTCGACCGGGGTCGCGCCCGCCGGCAACGTGACGATCAGGCCCTTCGGCGTGAACA